>CAXTCC010000031.1:0-26255 GCA_964242015.1 uncultured Variovorax sp. | reverse complement strand
GCGGCTACATCCCGTACGGCGGCACCTTCCTGACGTTCAGCGACTACAGCCGCAATGCGATCCGCATGGCCGCGCTGATGAAGCACCGCGTGATCCACGTCTTCACGCACGACTCCATCGGCCTCGGCGAAGACGGCCCGACGCACCAGTCGATCGAGCATGCATGGTCGCTGCGCCTCATCCCCAACCTCGACGTCTGGCGTCCGGGCGACACGGCCGAGACCGCAGTGGCCTGGGCCGTCGCGCTGCAGAACACCACGCGCCCGACGGCGTTGTTGTTGAGCCGCCAGAACATCGCCTACGCACCCAAGACCGACCTCGGCGACATCAGCCGCGGCGCCTACGTGGTGTCAGAGCCCGAAGCGGTCGGCATGAAGAACAAGAAGACCGCCGCGGTCATCATCGCGACCGGCTCCGAAGTGCAACTTGCACTGGCTGCGCAGAAGTTGCTCGCGGCAAAGAAGATCGCTGTGCGCGTCGTCTCGATGCCATCGACCACGACCTTCGACCGTCAGGATGTCTCTTACAAAAAAGACGTGCTGCCGAAAAAGCTGCCCCGCATTGCCGTTGAAATGGGCGTGACCGCGGGCTGGTGGAAGTACGGTTGCGCGGCGGTGGTCGGCATCGACACCTTCGGCGAGTCGGCGCCCGCGCCCGAGCTTTTCAAGTACTTCGGCTTCACGGCAGAGAACGTCGCGGCGACAGTCGAGGCGGTACTGAAAAACTGATTCATCGCCACGACCGTTCGGGCAGAGCTTGTCAAAGCCGGGCACAAGGCTCGACAAGCTCAGCCCGAACGGGGGTCAACCTTTTTTTAACTTAGGAGCAAGATTTACATGGCTATCAAACTCGGCATCAACGGCTTCGGCCGCATCGGTCGCAACGTGCTGCGCGCAGCGGTGCAGAACTTCAGGAACGAGATCGAGATCGTTGCCATCAACGACTTGCTCGAGCCCGACTACCTGGCCTACATGCTGCAGTACGACTCGGTGCACGGCCGCTTCCAGGGCGAGATCGCGGTCGACGGCAACACGCTGATCGTCAACGGCAAGAAGATCCGCCTGACGCAAGAACGCGACCCGGCCAACCTGAAGTGGAGCGACGTCGGCGCCGACATCGTGCTCGAATCGACCGGCTTGTTCCTCACCAAGGAAACCTGCCAGAAGCACATCGACGCGGGCGCCAGGAAGGTCATCATGTCGGCGCCGTGCAAGGACGACACGCCGATGTTCGTCTACGGCGTCAACGACAAGAAGTACGACGGCGAGGCCATCATCAGCAATGCCAGCTGCACGACCAACGCGTTGGCGCCGTTGGCCAAGGTGCTGAACGACAAGTGGGGTATCAAGCGCGGTCTGATGACCACGGTGCATGCCACCACGGCAACGCAAAAGACGGTGGACGGCCCGAGCAACAAGGACTGGCGCGGCGGCCGCGGCATCCTGGAAAACATCATTCCTTCAAGCACTGGCGCTGCCAAGGCCGTCGGCGTGGTGATTCCCGAGCTGAACAAGAAGCTGACCGGCATGAGCTTTCGGGTGCCGACCTCCGACGTATCGGTGGTCGACTTGACCGTCGAGCTCGTCAAGGAAGCGACCTACAAGGAAATCTGCGCCGAAATGAAGGCGCAGAGCGAAGGTGCACTGAAGGGCATCCTGGGCTATACCGAAGACAAGGTCGTCGCCACCGACTTCCGCGGCGACCCGCGCACCTCGATCTTCGACGCCGATGCAGGCCTCGCGTTGGACAGCACTTTCGTCAAGCTGGTGAGCTGGTACGACAACGAATGGGGCTATTCCAACAAGTGCCTGGAGATGGTGAAGGTGGTCTCGAAGTAGCCAGCAGACGAGCAAGGCGACGACGCCAGAGACACGCCAGAGACGTCGCCAGACCGCTTATCGACAACCAGCGCATTCCTTCGGGGGTCGCTGGTTTTTTTGTGCTTCGCTTCGTGCCTCGCGCTGGGGTGCTGCGTGCTCCCGCGGTTCAGTTGGGTGTGTTGCGGCGTGCTTCGTCCTGCCGCCTTTGCAAGCGCGCGGTCTGGCATTGCGCGCTATTGGCGAAGGCCGGATCGGCACAGACGTTGTTGACGCAGATTGCGCGCGAGAAGAAGTTCAGCTCCGCGCACTGTGCCGTCGGATCGTGTCCGGCGACTCGCGCCGGCGCTGCGGAAGTGCGCGCAGCCGCGGTCTTGTCGGGGGGTGTCGAAGCCACCCATGGCTTGTCCGGCGCTGCAGGCTCCGGCGGTTTGGCCAGCAGTGCCAGCGCAGCGTCGGCAGCAGCGAGCGCTGCGGCATCGCGCTCGCTGCGCTGGCTCGGCACCGACGTCGTGGTCGGACGGGATGCCTGCACGCTCGGCGTGGCGGCCTGAGCGGCGCCGACCGATGCCGCGGCCTTGATGCGCGCTGCCGCCGATTGCCCGAGAAACCACATCAGCCCGACGGCAAGCACCAGCGCCAACGTGAGGCCACCGGTCAGCCACAAGCCGGTCGGCGTGACGTGCATCCTCAGCCTGTGACGCGTCGACAAAGACGGGGATGGTGGGGCGGCGCGACCGCGACCCGCCCCGTCTGCGGCACCACTCGGCAGATCACCACTCGGCAGGGCACCGCGCAAGCTCGCCGGTGCGGTCGCGCGGCCCGGCACGGCGTAGAACGCCGGCAGCTTGCTGCTGCAACCGCGGCAGTACTGGGCAGCGTCCCGGTTGGACGTTCCGCACGTTTCACAAACCACCGCCATCCAGATTTCCTCGTCGTCCTGTCGTTGACCGTTATCTTCGACGCGCGAATCGCGCCCGTCGTCTGATTTAGACCGGTTCGAGCACGTGAATCATCCGGCTCGCCAGCATGTCCTTCGTTTTTGCCCCGTAGGCGACCATGTGCGGCGCGACGGCGTGGGCCTGCAAGGCGGCCAGGCTTTCCCATTTCTCGATCACCACGAAAGTGTCGGGGCCGAAGGTCGCCTTCGACGTCGGCATGCCGGCCGCGTCGATGGTCGCGAAGTACTCGATGCAGCCGGCTTCCGCCAGCACGGCGGGCCGATTGGCGGCGGCGAGCTCGAGCACCTGCTCGCGCAGTCCGGGCTTGGTCACGATGATGGCAACGACGTTGATCATGAGAAAAGGTCTCCGTTGAAAGGTTGTTGTTAAGTTGTCTATGTGAGTGTCGAATCTAAACGCGAACGCGGCGATCCGTGAAGCAATGCCGCTTGACCCGACGGCTCGGCACTGACAATCGACCTCCCCGCAAAGCGCTCTGTCACTCGCGTCGCCGGGGCGGTCGCCAGTGCGGCTGGTGGGTGAGTCGAGTCGCGCAGAGGAGGGAACACAAATGATCAACAAGAATTTGCAACGCGCCGGAAAGTGGCGCTCCACGCTTTTGGGCGCGCTCATCGGCGTACTCATCGTCCAGGTTTTACTCGTGCGCTGGCTCGCCCAGTCGCAAGTCGACACGGCCCAGGAGCGCAACCTCGCCGAGGCCGCTGCCCGCGTGGCGGAAATGCGGTGCATCGAGACGGCCTCGGCAAAAACCAGGGACGCTTGCCGCGTCGTCGCCACACGCTGATCGAATTGGGCGCTGTCCTGCGGGCGGCTGGGGTACGGCCCCTATCATCCCGCCATGTTTTCGTTGCCCCGTACCGCCACCGCGCCTTTCTGTCCCTCTGAAGTCAAAGGCAGCGTCACTGTCGATCCGGGCCTTCCGTTCTTCAAGAAGCTGTTGCGCTACGCCGGACCGGGCCTGCTGGTGTCGGTCGGCTACATGGACCCCGGCAACTGGGCGACCGACATCGAAGCCGGCTCCAGGTTCGGCTACGGGCTGCTCTTCGTCGTGCTGCTGGCGAGCCTGGCGGCGATGCTGCTGCAGACGCTGTGCGTGCGGCTCGGCGTGGTCGCGCAGAAAGATCTGGCGCGTGCCTGCCGCGAGCGCTACTCGCCGGCGGTCAATCGATTCTTGTGGCTCGGCGCCGAGCTCGCCATCGTCGCCTGCGACCTGGCCGAAGTGCTCGGCAGCGCACTGGCCTTGCACCTGTTGTTCGGCGTGTCGATCCCGGTCGGCATCGCCATCACCGCCTTCGACACGCTGTTGGTGCTCGGCCTGCAGGGGGCGGGATTTCGCCGCGTCGAGGCCATCGTGCTCGGGCTGGTCGTCACCATCGCGGGCTGTTTCGTGGTCGAGCTGGCGATGTCGCAACCCAACTGGTTTGGCGTCGCGATGGGGTTCGTGCCGAGTTTCGAGCGGCTGCAGCAACCCGGCGCCCTCTATCTGGCGATCGGCATCGTCGGCGCGACGGTCATGCCGCACAACCTGTACCTGCACTCGTCGATCGTGCAGACGCGGGTGTCGTCGCACACCGAGGCCGGCCGGCGCGAAGCGGTGCGCTTTTGCACCATCGACGCTGTGGTGTCGTTGTCGCTCGCGCTGCTGGTCAACGCGGCCATCATGGTGCTGGCAGCCAGCGCCTTCAACGGCAATGGACACCGGGAGGTGAGCGACATCGGCGACGCGTACCGGCTGATCGAGCCGGTCGTCGGCAGCGCACTGGCCGCCACGCTTTTCGGTATCGCGTTGCTGGCGTCCGGGCAGAGCTCGACCTTCACCGGCACCATCGCCGGCCAGATCATCATGGAGGGCTTTCTCGACCTGAAGATCCCGTGTTGGCAGCGCCGCCTCATCACACGGGCCTTGGCATTGGTGCCGGCGTTCATCGGCGTCTGGTGGTTCGGCGAGAGCGGCGTCGGCAAGATGCTGGTGCTGAGCCAGGTGGTGCTGAGCTTTCAGCTGCCCTTCGCGATCTGGCCGTTGATCCGCTTCACCAGCGACCGCGCGCTGATGGGCCGCTTCGCCAACGGTCCGGTGCTCAAGACCATCGCGTGGGGCCTGTTCGGCGTCATCAGCGTCGCCAACGTGTGGCTGGTCGCCACCGTCTTTCAATAAGGCGAAGTCAGCGCGCTGCGCGTGCCTCGAGCAGTTCGATCACCTGCTGCGCCAGAAACTGCAGCTGCTCGAGTTGCTCGGGTGTGATGTCGCGCGGTTCGCGATCGATGACGCAGACGGTCCCCAAGGCGTGGCCACTCGAAGTCACCAGCGGCGCCCCCGCGTAGAACCGGATGTTCGGGTCGCCGGTGACCAGCGGATTGGCTTCGAAGCGCTCGTCTTTCGTGGCATCGCGCACCACGAAAGCCTGGTCGGGCGTCTGGATCGCATGCGCACAAAAGGCCGATTCGCGTGGCGTCTCGCTCACTTGGACACCGATGCGCGACTTGAACCATTGCCGGTTTTCGTCGAGCAGCGTGATCAGCGCGACCGGCGTGCCACAGATGCTGGCGGCCATGCGCGTGATGTCGTCATAGGCCTGCTCTTCGTCGGTGTCCATGATGGCCAGCCGCTTCAGCTCTGCCAGGCGCGCGAGTTCGTGGGCGGAGCGGCCGGTTGTCTTGTCGGTCATGCAGGATGGCAAGTAAAAAAATCGGTCAATAGTGTGGCGGCAATTCGTCGCGTGCGGTGCGATGGCCTGCCGCGTCGTCGGGGGTTTGCTGGCGCAACTCGGTCAATTGGTGCACCAGTCCGTCGATTCTTTGCTGCTGGCGGTAGATCGTCATGTTCAGCTGCTCCAGCAGGTCTTCGGTGTAGCTGACCTTGATCTCCAGGGCCTCGAGGCGGCGGTCGATGTCTTGCGGGGCGTCCATGGCGCTATTGGACACGAGGCGACGCCTGCGCTTCCTGACCGATCCACGCGACGAAAGCGCTGACCCGTTGCGGCAGCGGCGACTGTGGACGATGGGCAAGGTAATAGCCGCGCTCAGCGGCGACCCGCAGCGCGAAGGGTGCGACCAACCGTCGCGAGTCGAGGTCGTCCTGCACGAAGGCGCTGAGCGCGATCATCACCCCCAGCTGGTCGGCGGCGGCCTGGTAGGCCAGCGCGGCGTTCTCGAACTTGAGGCCGCTATTTCCATCCAGGCCGGTGACATGGGCGGCCGCCAGCCATACCGGCCAGTCGTCCTGGGTGTTCATCGAGCAGAGCATCACGTGGCGCGCCAAATCGGCGGGTTCAGTCAGCGGCGGCGCACGTTCGAGCAGTCCGGGCGCGCAGACCGGCAGCAAGGTCGCGCTGAACAGGAGCTGCCCGTCCGAGTTGCGCGGTGGCGTGGTGCCGCCATAGATGCTCACGTCGACATCTTCGTGCGCGAAGTCGGCGCGCTGGTGCGACGTGGTGATCTGCACGTCGATGCCCGGATGCAACGCATGAAAGCGCGCGAGCCGCGGCACCAGCCATCGGATCGCGAAAGTCGGCGGCAGCTTGATGCGCAGCAGTTGCTCGTCGGGGCTCGCCAACAGTTGCCGCGTGCCGTACTCGATCTGGTCGAGCGCCGCACGCACCGTGCCGAAGTAGACCTGCCCGCGCGGTGTCAGCTGGATGCCTTGCCGACCGCGCTCGAACAGCGGCGTTTTGAGCCAGCCTTCGAGCGTGGCGATGTGGCGGCTGACGGCGCCCTGCGTCACGAAGAGTTCCTCGGCCGCACGCGTGAAGCTGCCGCAGCGAGCGGCCGCCTCGAAGGCGCGCAGCGCATTGAGCGGTGGCAGTCGGCGGGACATGAGTCGGCGTGATGTGGCGTGATATGAAGTCGTGCGGTAAGGCCTCATCGCATGAGTTTTACTCATGCAGGCATGCCTTAATTGTGATTGCTCCGGCAGGCGACGGCAAATAGCATGGTCGCAACAACAAAGCCGGAGACACATCCATGATGAATAAAGCGCATGCCTTGATGGCAGCGGTACTGCTTGGCGCCAGCCTCGGCGCGGTCGCGCAACCAGCGACGAACAGCTATCCCACCCAGCCGATCCGCCTGCTTGTGCCGTGGCCTCCCGGCGGCGGCGTCGACACTACCGCCCGCATCATGTCCGACAGCCTTGCACAGCGGCTCGGCCACCCGATCGTGGTGGACAACCGGGCCGGGGCCGGCGGCAACATCGGTACCGAAGTCGCCGCGCGCGCCAAGCCCGACGGCTACACCTTGCTCATGTCGTCGATCAGCCCGAACGCGGTGAACATCAGCCTGTACAGCCGACTGGGCTTCGACCCGGTGAAAGACTTCGAGCCCGTCGTCTACGTCTCTGCGGTGCCCAACATCCTGGTGGTGCCGGCCGACTCGCCCTTCAAGACCGTCAAGGACGTGGTCGATGCGGCTCGCGCCAATCCGGGCAAGCTCAACTACGGCTCGGCCGGCGTCGGCTCGTCACAGCATCTGGCTGCCGTGCAGTTCAACGCCGCCGCCAAGATCAACATCACGCACGTGCCGTACAAGGGCACTGCGCCGGCGGAAGTCGACCTGGTGTCGGGCCACATCTCGCTCATGCTCGACACCACGACGTGCCTGCCGTTCATCGCGGGCGGCAAGCTGCGCGCGCTCGCCGTCGCGTCCAAAAAGCGCAACCCGGCGCTGCCCGACGTACCGACGTTCGACGAGGCGGGCGTGCCCGGCGTCTACGCCTCGTCGTGGTACGGCCTGTCGGCACCGGCCGGCACGCCGAAAGCCATCATCGACAAGCTCAACACCGAGACCAACCTGGTGTTGAAGTCGCCGACGTTCCAGAAACGCATGGCCGACTTCGGTGCCGAGGTGGGTGGCGGAACCCCTGAAGAGTTCGGCCAGTTCATGGCCTCCGAAACCAAGCGCTATGCAGAGATCGTTCGCATCTCCGGCGCCAAGATCGACTGACGCCGGCATGTCTGATTCTCTTTCCCATCCCTCGCCGCAGACGCTGTTCGACAAGATCTGGGCGCAGCACGTGGTGACGCAACGCGACGACGGCCAGTCGCTGCTCTATGTCGATCGCCATCTGGTGCAGGACGGCTCGGCGCCGGCTTTCGAAATGTTGCGTCAACGCGGCCTGCCGGTGCGCGTGCCCGAGCGCGCGTTCGCGACGCCCGACCACTACGTGCCGACCGGCAGCCGCGAGCTCACGAGCATCGCCGACCCCGAGAAACGTGCGATGGCGCAGGCGCTGGAAGACGATTGCGCCAGCGCCGGCATCCGCTTCTTCGGCCTCGAGGACGAGCGGCAAGGCATCGTGCACGTCGTCGGACCGGAGCAGGGCTTGAGCCTGCCCGGCATGCTGATCGTCTGCGGCGACAGCCACACCTCGACACATGGCGCGATGGGTGCGCTGGCCTTCGGCATCGGGGCTTCCGAAGTGGCGCACGTGCTGGCAACGCAAACGCTTTGGCAGCGCAAGCCGCGTACGTTGCGCGTCACTGTCGAAGGCAGGCTGGGTGCGGGCGTGACGGCCAAGGACATCATCCTCGCGGTCATCGGCAAGCTGGGTACCGCGGGCGCCACCGGGCACGTCATCGAGTACGCCGGCGAAGCGATTCGTGCCCTGTCGATGGAAGCGCGCATGACCGTCTGCAACATGTCGATCGAGGCGGGCGCGCGCGCTGGAATGATCGCGCCCGACGACACCACCATCGCCTGGCTCGAGGGCCGTCCGTACGCGCCGCAAGGTGCCGCATGGGACGCCGCGGTGGCGCGCTGGCGCTCGCTGCCCAGCGATGCCGGCGCGGTGTTCGACAAGGAGGTCGCGCTCGACGCCCGCCATATCGCGCCGATGGTCACCTGGGGCACCAGCCCCGAAGACGTGCTGCCCATCTCGGGTCGCGTACCCGATCCAGCGAGCGGTGCCGACGAGGAGCGCCGTGGTGCGCTGCGCCGCATGCTGGCCTACATGGGGCTCGAAGCCGGCCAGGCGTTGACGGAGCTCTCGGTCGACCGCGTGTTCATCGGCTCCTGCACCAACGGCCGCATCGAAGACCTGCGCAGTGCCGCCGCCGTGGCGCGTGGCCGCCAGGTCGCGGCCGGCGTCGAAGCCTGGGTCGTGCCCGGCTCCGGCCTGGTCAAGCGGCAAGCCGAAGCGGAGGGCCTCGACGCGATCTTCCTGGCGGCGGGCTTCCAGTGGCGCTACGCCGGCTGCTCGATGTGCCTGGGCACCAACGGCGACCAGGTGCCGCCCGGCCAGCGCTGCGCGTCGACCTCCAACCGCAACTTCGTCGGACGCCAGGGGCCCGGTGCGCGCACCCATCTCATGAGTCCCGCGATGGCGGCGGCGGCTGCGGTCACCGGGCGCCTCGCCGACGTGCGAACGCTGATGCAGGAGAACGCGTGATGGAAGCGCTTCGCCAACTCGACGACGTGGCCGTGCCGCTCGGCAGCGTCAACGTCGACACCGATCAGATCGTGCCTGCGCTCTACCTGCAGAAGCCGCGCTCGGCCGACTTCGGCAGCTTCCTGTTTCGCGATGTACGGCACGACGCGCACGGGGCACGGCGGCCCGACTTTCCGCTCAACGACCCGGCCTACGCGGCGGCGCGCATCCTGGTGGCGGGACGCAATTTCGGCTGCGGCTCGTCACGCGAACACGCGGTGTGGGCGCTGTACGACGGGGGCTTCAGAGCCGTCATCGCGCCGAGCTTCGGCGACATCTTCTTCACCAATGCGCTGAAGAACGGACTGCTGCCGGTGCGCCTGCCCGAAGCACGCGTCGATGCGCTGCTGGCGGCCTTGCGCGCGGTGCCGGGGGCACGCGTGAAGGTCGACGTGGCGGCACAGACCGTGACCGGACCCGACGGCAAAACCGACGGCTTCACCATCGAACCCTTCGCGCGGCAGTGCCTGCTCGAAGGGCTCGACGAGCTCGACTACACGCTGACGCAGAGCGCACGCATCCAGGCCTTCGAACACGAGCGCCAAAGCACGGCGTTCTGACTTTCACTTTCCACCCAACAAGAGACTCCGCAACATGAAGATCGCAGTGATGCCCGGTGACGGCATTGGTCACGAGGTGACGGCCGAAGCCGTCAAGGTGCTGAAGGCCGTGGTCGGCAATGCCCAGTCGCTGGAGCTGGTCGATGCGGCCATCGGGCAAGCGGGAATCGACAGTGCCGGTGATCCGTTGCCCGACGCCACGCTGGCCATCGCGCGCAAGGCAGACGCCATTCTTTTCGGCTCCGCCGGCATGCCTGGCGACGAAGAGATTCCGTTCGCCATGCGGCCCGGCGCCAGCCTGCTGCGGCTGCGCAAGGACCTCGGCCTGTTCGCGAACTTCCGGCCCGCCTTTCTGTTCCCGGAACTGATCGGCGCGTCGACGCTGCGGCCCGAAGTGATCGAGGGACTCGACCTCATGATCCTGCGCGAGCTGACCGGCGACGTCTACTTCGGCGAGCCGCGCGGCAGCGGCCTGAACGCCAAGGGCGAACGCGAAGCCTTCAACACGATGCGCTACTCGGAACCCGAGATCGAACGCATCGCGCATGTCGGTTTTCGCACCGCGCGGCTGCGCAGCAAGAAGCTCTGTTCGGTCGACAAGGCCAACGTGCTGGAAGTGATGCAGTTGTGGCGCGAGGTCGTTACCCGGGTCGGCCGCGAATACCCCGACGTCGAACTCACGCATCTGTTCGTCGACGCCGCCGCCATGCAGCTCATGCGCGCGCCGAAGCAGTTCGACGTGATCGTCACGGGCAACATCTTCGGCGACATCCTGTCGGACGCCGCGGCGATGCTGACGGGCTCGATCGGCATGCTGCCCTCGGCCTCGATGGCCGCCGGCACCAAGGGCCTGTACGAGCCGGTGCACGGCTCCGCGCCCGACATCGCCGGCAAGGACCTGGCCAATCCGCTGGCGTCGATCCTGTCGATGGCGATGATGCTGCGCTATTCGTTCGGCATGACCGAGCAGGCCGAACGCGTGGAGCGCGCGGTGCGCAAGGTGCTGGCCGACGGCCTGCGCACCGGCGACATCTACCAACCCGGTTGCGAGCGCGTGGGCACCCGCGCGATGGGCGAGGCGGTGGCCGCCGCCTTGCGCGACTGAGTCACTGCCGGCGCCGGTCGGACGGCAGGCATTCAGTTTTTCAAGCCTTCGCCGGCCGCTCCTCGCGCCCGCCCGGATGCTTCGCGAAGCGCGCCGGGTCGCGGCCGTGCACCGGCGCGTCGTCCTTCCAGGGCCAGCCGCCGAACTGGGTGCGGCGATAGTCCTGCATCGTCTGCGCGATCTCGGCCTGCGTGTTCATGACGAACGGGCCGTACTGCACCACCGGTTCGGCGATCGGGCGGCCCTGCATCACGAGGAACTCGGCTGCTACGTCGCCGCCATTGACCAGCTCGACCGCCGCGTCGCCGCGCAGCTCGATGGCCGCATGGGCCGCCACGTCCTGCCCGGCCACCGACACCGACGCGCCCTTGAAGAAGTACAGCATGCGGCGCGTGCCGTCGCCGCGTGCGGCCGGCAGCGTCCAGCGGGCGCCGGGCTGCATCTTCAGCGTCCAGATCGCCAGGTCGGCGTCGGGCTGCGAAGCCCATGAATCCGGCGGCGGCGCCAACGGGCCCCCCTCGCCCGGCGCGCCTTCGACCGGGCCGATGCGGCCGGCGATGCTGGCGACCTCGGTGCTGCGGCCGTCGGCATCGGTCGCGGTGAAGCGGGGGATGTCTTCCGACCAGAACATGGTGAAGTGCGGCGCCACCATCTTGTTGCGCGCCGGCAGGTTCAGCCAGATCTGGAACAGCTCCAGCGGATTGGCCGCGGAGGCATCGAGCAGCGGGAACATCTCCGAATGCACGATGCCCTTGCCGGCGGTGAGCCACTGCACGTCGCCGCCGCCGAAGCGCGCGGTGGCGCCCAGCGAGTCGGAATGGTCGATCAGGCCCTTGCGCACGATCGTCACCGTCTCGAACCCGCGGTGCGGATGGCCCGGGAAGCCCGGCACCGGGTTGCCGTGGTACATGCTCCAGCCGTCCTTGCGGCTGAAGTCGTGGCCGAGTTCGCGGCCTTCGAGCGGCGCGTCGGGGCCCATCGCGGCGTTGGCCTGCGGGTAGGCGTCGTCGTGATAGACGCAGAACAGGAATGGGTCGATCGTCTGCCACGGGAAGCCGAGCGGCTGGACCGAGACGATGGGGCTGGCGAGAACGGCTGACATGGCGGACTCCTTCATTGATTGCTTCGAATATGAGGCCATCGGGCCGCGATGAAAGGGCGCAGCGGTGAGACGCTGCGGCCCACCTGTGGAACGCCCACAGCGTTTGCGGCGTCGCCACGATTGGCCTCGTATCGAATTCCGCCTACTTCGCTTCGCAGGTTTGGCGCATGAATTTCGCAGTGCGGGTGCGCATAGTCAAGCCATCCCTGGAGGGGAAAACATGATCAAGCCAAAGCACCTTTTCGACCTTTGCCGCAAAGCGGTCACCGCGTGGGTCGACGACTTCGCGCCGAGCATGGGTGCGGCCATCTCGTACTACACGATGTTCTCGCTGGCGCCGCTGCTGGTGATCGTCATCGCCATCGCGGGCGCGCTGTTCGGCCAGGAGGCGGTGCAAGGGCAGATCGCGGCGCAGCTGTCGGGGTTGATCGGGCAAGACGGCGCCACCGCCGTGCAGGGCCTCATCAAGAGCGCGAGTTCGCCTTCGCGCGGGCTCATCGCAGGGACGATCAGCATCATCGTGCTGATCGTCGGTGCCACCACGGTGTTCGCCGAGCTGCAAAGCGCGCTCGACCGCATCTGGCACGTGCCCGAGAAAGAAAAGCCGACCGGCGTCTGGGGCATCCTGCGCGCGCGCGTGCTGTCGTTCGGGCTCATTCTCGGGCTGGCGTTCCTGTTGATGGTGTCGCTGGTGGTCAGCGCAGGGGTCGCCGCTTTCGGCAACTGGACGTCCGGCCTGTTGCCGGGCTGGGAGTTGCTGCTGCAGGGCGTCAACGTGCTGGTGTCGATCGGCATCACCACGGTGCTGTTCGCGATGATCTTCAAGTTCATGCCGACTGCGCCGATCCGCTGGCACGACGTCTGGATCGGTGCCATCGTCACCGCGGTGCTGTTCGAGATCGGCAAGATCGCCATCGGTATCTACCTGGGCAAAAGCGGCGTCAACGAGTCGTTCGCGGCGGCGGGCTCGCTGGTGGTGCTGCTGGCCTGGGTCTACTACGCGGCGCAGATCTTCCTGCTGGGCGCGGAGTTCACCAAGGTCTATGCCGACGAACATGGCTCGGTCGCAGGCGCCAAGGCTGTGACGGCGACCAAGGTCGCGGCGGCCACGTCGGATGCGGGGACGGACCTGCACGCCGCACCGGCGCTGGCATCCGTTGCGGCGCGCAAGGCAGGTGGCAACTTGCCGGTGGCTGCTTTTGCAGGCTCGACCGTGGACAAATCGCCCACGGTCCAGACAGAGCCCGCCGACTTCGACCGTGCTGCCAAAGCGAACCGTGAAGTCGACCAGCGCATCAACCTGGCCGTCGCCACGCTGGCACGCAAGGTCGTGCTGCTCGCGGTGGCCACGGCGGTCAGCTCGGCGGTCGGGCGCTGGCAAAAGCGCCAGCTGAAAACAGATCGCAAGCTGCAGCGCGAAGCGCGACATGCGCATGCGCGTAGGCGAGGCGCCCGAGCGTAACGACGCGCGCCTTTCGTTCCTGTACAAAGCGGGATGGCCGAACCCATCCTGCTTACCACCGCCCGCGTCTCCACCTACGATGGAGACAAGCTGATGACCGGGGCCAGCGGCTTCTTCTTCGAGCGCGGCGACAGGCTCTTCTTCGTGACCAGCCGCCATGTCGTCATCGACACGCCGACCAAGCACTTTCCCAACCGCATCGACATCGAGCTGCACACCGATGCAGTCAATCTGACGCTGTCGACCCAGCTCACGCTCTGGCTCTACAAGGACGGCAAGAGCGTGTGGCGCCAGGGCAGCGACCCGGGCGGCGAAATCGACGTGGCGGCGATCGAGATCGACCGTACGCTGCTGCCACCCTCGGTCGCCATCCAGTGCTTCACGACCCAGCACCTGCAGAGCACGCTCGACGAGGTCGAGGTGGGCAGTGCGCTGCTGGTGGTCGGTTACCCGCTGGGATTTCACGATGTCATCTATCACCTGCCCGTGGTGCGCCACGCGGTGATCGCATCGTCCTTCGGCATCCGTTTCCAGGGCCAGGGCTTCTTCCTGACCGACGCACGGACCCACCGGGGGACCAGCGGCGCACCGATCGTGATGCGGGACCCTGCCGGCGACCCCAAACTGCCGTGGAAGTTGCTCGGCGTGCACTCGGCACGCATGGACATGGGCACGCGCGATCTGGTGCTCGACGAGTCGCTCGGGCTCAACTGCGCGTGGTACGCCGACATCCTGCTGACGCTGACCGCCGACGTGCCTGCATCGGCACCCGTCGCTGCGTCAACGGCTGCTCCGGCACCCTCTCGAGCGGCCTGACGACAGGACGCGCGCCTCTGACATACGAAGCGATGCGGCTCGCGAGGAGGGGTTCACAATCGGTCGTTTTCCAGCGGCCATTCGTGGTCTAGCGAGGGTTTCATGGTTTCCCCGTCTCCTTCCACTCCCGATCCAGCCGATAGCGTGTTGCCCGCTTCTGCGTCGCAAGCGCTCAACTTTCCGGTGGTCGGGCTGGGTGGTTCGGCGGGCGGGCTCGAAGCGCTGATCCGTCTCTTCGGGCAAATGCCGGCCAAGCCCGGCATGGCTTTCGTCGTCATCCTGCATCTGTCGCCTTCGCACGAAAGCAATGCGGCGGCGATCGTGCAGCGCGTGACCGACATGCCTTGCGTCCAGGTCAGCGAGGCGACGCGCATCGCGGTCGACACCATCTATTTCATTCCGCCCGGCTTCGACCTGTTGATGGACGACGGTCACCTGAGGCCGACTCCTCGCGAGCAACTCAGGGGCGTGCACCTGGCGATCGATCTGTTCTTTCGCACGCTGGCGCTGGTGCATCGCGAACGCGCGGTCTGCGTCGTTCTATCGGGTACCGGCAGCGATGGCGCCGTGGGGCTCACGCGCATCAAGGAGCAGGGCGGCGTCACCATCGCGCAGACGCCGGAAGACGCCGGATACGACGGCATGCCGCGCGCAGCCATCGCGACCGGCATGGTCGACATCGTGCTGCCCGCCGTGGACGTGGCGCAGCGCCTGATCGACCTGTGGGCCAACGCGCAACGCATCCGCCTGCCCGACGCCGACAATATTTCGCCGTTCGTTAAAAACGTGGACGACCCAGGCGATGCCCAGCGTGCCGAGTCGGCGCTGCAGGAAGTCATGGCGCTGCTGCGTACGTACACGCAGCACGACTTCCGACACTACAAACGCGCCACCGTGCTGCGCCGCATCGAGCGCCGGTTGCAGGTCAACCGGCTGGCCGATCTGCCGGCCTACCGCGATTTCCTGCATGCGCACCCCGACGAGTCCGGGCCACTGCTGCAGGACATGCTCATCAGCGTGACCAACTTCTTCCGGGACCGCGAGGCCTTCGATGCGCTGGAGCGCGAGGTCATCCCGCAGATCGTCGAAAGCAAGGGGCCGGGCGATCCGGTGCGGGCCTGGGTCGCCGGCTGCGCCACGGGCGAGGAAGCGTACTCGCTGAGCATGCTGCTGAACGAGCACGCGGCCCATCAATCGCAGGCCGTCGACGTCCAGATTTTCGCGACCGATATCGACGAGCGCGCCATCGGCGTTGCGCGCAAGGGGCTGTACCCCGACGGCATCATCGAGGACGTTCCGCCGTCGCGCTTGCGCCATTTCTTCGTCAAGGAACTCGACCAGTACCGGGTGGCTGGCGCGGTGCGCGAGCCGGTGCTCTTCGCAGTGCACAACCTGCTGCGCGATCCGCCGTTTTCCAAACTCGACCTGATCTGCTGCCGCAATCTGCTGATCTACCTCGATCGCAATGCACAGGCCCATGTGCTGGAGATGTTCCGGGTGGCGCTCAAGCCAGGCGGCTATCTGTTTCTGGGCACATCGGAGTCGGCCGATGTGGTGGGCACACTCTTCACGGCGGTCGACAAGAAGCACCGCATCTATCGCGTCAACCCGATGGTGCCGCCGGCAAGGCATCTGCCTTTGATCACCGACTTGCCGATGGAGCGAGCGTTTGCTGTGCAGGCTGCCGGCCGCACCGCCATACGGCAACAGCGGCCCGCCTTTGCCGAACTGCATCAACGCGCGCTCGAACAGTTTTCGCCGCCCAGCGTGCTCATCGACGCGCAGCACAACGTGTTGCATCTGTCGAACGGCGTCGGCCGCTTTCTCGAACACGGCAGCGGACTGCCCTCGCACAACCTGCTGCACAACGTGCGGGCCGATATCCGGTTGGAACTTCGCACGGCGTTGTTCAAGGCCGCGCAGGCGCAGCGCAGCGTCGAGACACGCCTGACGCAGGAAGAAAGCGATGGCCGCAAGCGCTTCCTGAACATCACGGTTCGGCCGTTTCAACAGGAGCCCGACCGGCCCGCGCTGACGCTGGTGGTGTTCGACGAAGTCGAAGAGAGCATGACCGCGCCGGACAGCGAACCACCCGACGCCGCACGGGCGATGCTCATCGGCCAACTCGAAGAAGAGATCAAGCAACTCAAGCTGCACTTGCAGGACACGCTCGAAGGGTCCGAGTCTTCGACTGAAGAGTTGAAGGCTTCAAATGAAGAACTGCAGGCCATCAACGAAGAGCTGCGCTCGGCGACGGAAGAGCTCGAGACCAGCAAGGAAGAGCTGCAGTCGATGAACGAGGAGCTGGTGACCGTCAACTACGAGCTCAAGATCAAGGTCGAAGAGCGCGGCCACATCAACGACGACCTGCAGAACCTGATCACGTCGTCGGAGATCGCGACCGTGTTCGTGGACCGCGGCATGCGCATCAAGCGCTACACGCCGCATGCGAGCCGGCTCTTCAATCTGATTCCATCGGACATCGGCCGGTCGCTGTTTGACATGACCAGTCGGCTCGACTATGCCGAGCTGGCCGACGACGCGGCATCGGCCTTCAAGACCCTGCGCGCCATCGAGCGCCGGGTCGCCAGCAACGACGGTCGGCATTTCTTCGCGCGCATCCTTCCGTACCGCACGGCCGAAGACAAGATCGAAGGCGCGATCCTCAACTTCTTCGACGTGACCGAGCTGCGCCAGGCCGAAGACCGGGTGCGCCTGGCAGCCGCCACCACGCGCGACTACGCCATCATCACGACCGACGAATCCGGGATGATCGTGACGTGGAACGCGGGTGCCGAGCGCATCTTCGGCTACCGCGAAGACGAGATGGTCGGACGTTCGTTCGCCACCATCTTCACGCCGGAGGATCAGGCCAAGGGCGTTCCAGCCGACGAGTTGCACCGTGCGCTGGAAGTCGGTCGCGCGGAAGACGATCGATGGCATCAGCGCAAGGACGGCAGCCGCCTTTTCTGCAGTGGCGTGACCACGCCGCTCGACGGCGCAGCCGGCCGCGGCTTTGCCAAGATCGCACGCGACATGACCGGCACCAAACAACAGGAGCTGGCGCAGGAACACCTCCTGTTCAAGGAGAAAAAAGCAAGCTTGAGCGCGCAGATGGCGAACGAACTCAAAGACAAGTTCCTTGCCGTGATGTCGCACGAGCTGAAGCAGCCGCTCAACCTGATCCAGATGAACGCCGAGCTTCTGACGCGTCTGCCGGGCGTGAGCGAGAACCCGTCGGTGCGGCGCATCGGAGACACCATCAAGCGGGCGGTGAGCAGCCAGAGCAAGATCATCAACGACCTGCTCGATTTGTCGCGTATTCGCACCGGCAAGTTGCGGCTCAATCGGGTGGGCCTCGACCTGGGCGATGTGGCGCGCTCGCTGGTGCAGTCGGCCACTGCAGACGCCGAGCGCAAGAAGATCACGCTGGACGTGCAGAGCGAGCCAGGACTGGGCTGCTACTGCGATCCGGTGCGCGCCGAGCAGATCATCTGGAACCTCATCAGCAACGCGGTGAAGTTCACGCCGGAAGGTGGTCGCGTGACCGTGGCGCTGATGCGCGACGCCGATTTCGCAAAGATCACGGTCACCGACACGGGCATCGGCATCGCGCCCGAGTTCTTGCCGCATGTCTTCGGCATGTTCAACCAGGCCACGGTCGACGTGGACAGCACCAACGGCGGTTTCGGCATCGGCCTGTCTCTCGTACAGGAGCTCACGCACGCGCACGGCGGCCGGGTCGAGGTGGCGTCCGAGGGCGTTGGCGAAGGCGCGAGCTTCAGCGTCTGGCTGCCGTTGAACGACGCCACTGCGCCGGCGGTTCCGGCACCGGCGACCTCGTCGGTGAGCCTTGCCAACTGGCGCGTGCTGGCGGTCGACGACTACGCAGACGGCCTGGTGCCGTTCGCCGAGGTGTTGCGGCTCGAAGGCGCCACCGTCGACATCGCAGAGAGCGGCAAGAAGGCGTTGGAGCTCCTCGACACCAACACCTACGATTTGCTTGTTTCCGATCTCGGCATGCCCGAGATGGACGGCTACCAGCTCATCGCCGAAGTGCGGCGCCGGCCGGCCACGCAAAACCTGGCGGCCATCGCGATGTCGGGCTTCGGCCGCCGTTCCGATGCGCGGCGCGCGTTGGAGGCGGGCTTCAACGCGCATGTGTCGAAGCCGGCGGCGGTCGAGGAATTGAAGGCGGCATTGAGCCGGTTGTGATCCGGTCTGTGCCGGGTCTGGAGCGATGGCAGGTCGGCGCGATCGCCTATTGACGAGGCGTCGACCGGCACTAAATTGGAGGCATGAACTCCGAGCCGAATCCCGCACCGCTGAACTCGACAGCGGCCCTTGCCTCGCCCTCCACACCGCATCGCGGCCCGCGCGCTTTGTGGGCTGCCATCGCCGTGCTGGCGGTCGCCGTCATCGCGATGGGCGGCGTCTTGTTGAAGCAGCAGAGCCCCGGCGACGTTGCGAGCACCGCGACACCTGCCACATCGACCACATCGAACCTGGCGAGCACCCAGCCGGCACCGAACGACGGTGTTCCGCCGCCTCTTCCAGCAACGCCAACGACGCCTACGACCACGCCCATGCCGGCGATGACGACGCCAGCGCCATCGGTGCCGTCGCAGTCGAACGCACCTGCGCCGATGGTCGCGGGTGCTGCGCCGCAATCCGCCGCATTGGCCCCGGCACCACAAGCCATGGCGCCGGCAGCGCCCTCCGCACCGCTCTGCACGGTTTGCGGCCATGTCGAATCCGTCCGTACGGTCCAGCGCGAGCAGCCCACCAGCGGTGTCGGCGCGGTGGCCGGTGGTGTCGTCGGCGGTGTGGTCGGCAACCAGGTCGGGCATGGCAACGGGCGCACTGCTGCCACTGTGCTGGGCGCGGTCGGCGGTGGCTTTCTGGGCAACCACATCGAGCGCCGCACGCATACCCTGACGCGCTATGAGGTGACGGTGCGAATGGACGATGGCTCGCGCCGCACGGTGGAAACACGCAGCGCGCCGCCTGTCGGAAAAGACGTCACGCTGAAGGGCCAGGTGCTGCGCCCCGCCAACCGACACCTCTGAATCCGCGCGATCAAAAAGGCGGAGGGTTTAATGCGGTCATGCGTACCCTCTTGCTGTTCGTGGCCACCGCCCTGGCGGAGATCGTCGGGTGCTATTTGCCCTGGCTCTGGTTGAAGCACGACAAACCGATCTGGCTGCTGCTGCCCGCAGCGCTGTCGCTGGCGCTTTTCGCATGGCTGCTCACGCTGCATGGCGCCGCTGCCGGGCGCGTGTATGCAGCGTATGGCGGCGTCTACATCGGTGTCGCCATCGTGTGGTTGTGGGCCATCGACGGCATCCGGCCGACGCCGTGGGATTGGGCGGGCAGCGCGGTCGCGTTGGCGGGCATGGCGATCATCAGTTTTCAGCCGCGGTAGGTGCCTCTGTGAGCCGCGATTCGCACGACCATCAGTCAGCGCATCAGAACGCGAAGTCGACGCCGCCTGCGCTCGAAGGTGGCTTGCTCGCTTTGCTCGCTGCCGTGCTGTTCGGCATCAGCACGCCGTGGGTCCAGCGTGCGGGGGCGCATGTCGGCGTGTTCAGCACGGCGGCGCTCTTGTATGGTGGCGCGGCGCTGATGGGTGCCTGGTTGCGGCGGCCGCCCGAACACGAAGCGGCGCTGCGCCGTACCGACTTCAACCGACTCGCCTGCATGGCACTTTTCGGCGCGGCCATCGGTCCGGTCGCGCTGGCGTGGGGACTGCAGCACACCGGCGGCACCAGCGCATCGTTGATGCTCGCGCTCGAGGCCTTGTTCACGGCAGTGCTGGCGCTTGCGCTGTATCGCGAAACGATGGACCGCCGCGTTGCGAGCGCGATGGGCCTGCTGCTGCTGGGCGGCATCGTGCTGGTGCTCGACCGCGGTTTAAGCGGTGGCACGCAGTGGCTGGGACTGCTTGCCGTGCTCGCCGCGACGGCGGCATGGGGCATCGACAACACCCTGTCACGCGCGCTGGCCGAGCGCGATCCGGGCCAGGTGGTGCTGTACAAATCGCTGCTCGGTGCCGGCGCCACGGCGCTGAGCGCAGTGGCGGTCGGCGAGTCGTTGCCGGGTTGGCAAGCCGCGGCTGCGCTGCTTGCCATCGGGGCTTGCGGTTACGGCCTGAGCCTGCGGCTGTACCTGTTGGCGCAGCGGGCTTTCGGCGCGGCGCGCACCGGATCGGTGTTCGCTTCGGCGCCGTTTATCGGCGCGTTGTTCGCCATCGCGCTGGGAGATCGATCGCTGAGCTGGGGCGTGGCTGTCGGCGGCGTGCTGATGCTCGCTGGCGTGGCATTGCACCTGGCCGAATCGCATGCCCATGCGCACGATCACGCGTTGCTCGACCATGAGCATGCGCACAACCACGACGACGGGCATCACGATCATTCGCACGACGACGACCCGGTGCCGCCCGGCGCGCACAGCCATCCGCATCGACACACGCCGCTGCGCCACGCGCATCCGCATGTGCCGGATGCACATCACGGCCATTCGCATTAGGACAAGACGAGAACCTGCAAGCCGTGATGGCGGCGGCTCCGCCGGAAACCTCAGTGATGGTGCCCGTGCGCCCCATGCACATGCCGATGCTCGATCTCGACCGGCAACGCTGCGCGCACTTCCATCACCTTCAGGTTGAAGCGCACTTCCATGCCCGCCAGCGGATGGTTGCCGTCGAGCAGCACCTTGTCGCCCTTGATCTTCATGACCGTGAAGACGTGCTCGGTACCGTCTTCGGTGCGGCCCGACAGCTTGCCGCCGACCTTCACGCCCGGCGGAAACTCGCTCTTGGGAATGGTCTGCGTCAGTGTCTCGTCGCGCAGGCCGAAAGCATCGTTCGGCTGCAATTGCAACGCCACCTGGTAGCCGGGCTCCTTGCCGTCGAGCGCCTCTTCGATCTTGGGCAGCGTGTTGTCGTAGCCGCCATGCAGATAGACCATCGGGTCCTTGCTTTCTTCGATCAGCTTGCCCTTGGCATCGAAGACTTTGTAGAGGAGGGTGACGACGGTGTCTTTGGTGATTTTCATGACGCCATTTTCGCCAATCCTGGCGGCGGCGTCCGCGTCAGGCTGCAACCGGTTGCGCTGGCATCGAACTGCTCGCGGTGATCAGCAGCTTGGCTCGCGCCCGCGTCGCAGCCACGTAGAAAAGCCGCGCCTCGTCCGAGTCTGCGACCGCAGTGCCGACGAGTTCTCCCATGCCCATCAGCGCCACGACGCCGAACTCCAGCCCCTTGCTGGCGTGCATCGACATCACCTTGATGGTGTCGGCCTCCGGGTCGAAGGTGCCGAGGCCTTTGCGCACCTGGTGCGGCAGCATGCGTTCTTCCAGCACCTTGGCGCACTCGTCCATCACCGAGTGATGGCGGCAGATCACGGCCATGTCGCCCCAGGCGTGGCCTTCGAAGTGGGCGGCGCTCAACAGCTCGGCGATCTTCAGCGCCTCGGCCTGCAGGTTGGGCATGCGGATGACGGTCGGTTCTTCGCCCTGGCGGCCGCTGCTCACCGGATGCAGCAATGGGATGCCATCGTCTTCATCGCCACTGCCGTTGTCCGATTTATCGGCGACGAGCAGCGTGCTGGCGATGCGGCTGGCGGTCTCGAGGATCTGCCTGGTGTTGCGGTAGTTGACCTTGAGCACCGACGTGCGCCCCTGCGCATGGATACCGACGCTCTTGAAGCTGAACTTGCGGGTGCGGTGTCGCTCGTAGATGCTCTGCACGTCGTCGTACAGCAGCAGCAAGCTGTTGGTGTCGGGGTCGACCATCTGCACCACCAGCTTCAGCCAATCGTGCTTGAAGTCGTGTCCTTCGTCGATGAGCACCGCCATGTACTGGCCCGCCGGCACCTGCTTCTTGTCGACCGCGCGAATCAGCCGCTGCACGAAAGCTTCCATCAGTTTGGCCGTGCTCAGCTTTTCGGTCTCGGTCGACACCGGCAGCGCCTGGCCGTAGCTCACCAGTTGCTCCCGGCACCACTTGTGAAAATGCCGGACGTGCACCTTGCCGGCCAGGCCCTTGCTGGCAATCACCGATGCGAGCTGTACCGCGAGCGGCTCGTTGTAGCAAAGCACGAGCACCGGCTTGGTCGTGACGCGCCGGGCCAGTTGCATGGCGCGGCGCGTCAGGATCATCGTCTTGCCCGAGCCGGCCACGCCATGGATCACGCGGTGGCCGTCACCCAGGCAACGGATCAGCCGCTCTTGCTGGACGTCGAGCACCGTCATCGTGTCGGGCAGGTCCAGGACGATGTCCAGACTGGTCTGACTGTCTTCCTCGACACGGACTTCCGGGAAAAGAATCCAGCGAACGCGATCGATGTTGGGGATCGACAGCATGCCGCGCATCAGCACCGGAAACATGTTCCACAAGCGGCTCTTGAGCGTTTGCGGATCGACGTTCTCGGTCATCTCGTCGCTGCAGATCACGCGCTGCGGATCGATCACGCAATCGAGCTCCGCGGTGACGAACTGGCGCCGCGTGATGTGCGTCAGCACCAGGCCGTAGCTCCAGGGAAAAGTCAGCATGCCTTTCCACTTGCCTTCTTCCTGCACCAGTTGCGGGTCTTGCGTGAGCGCGGCGACCATCTGGTGTGCGTACTGGCGCGATTGCTCCAAGGGATTGATGACGCTGCGCGGCACGCCTTCGGGCGCTACCTCGAAAGTCAGCTTGCCGGCCTGACGGATGTCGTCGAGCTTCCAGTCCTTGACCTCGAGCACCAGCAGGCCCCGCCGCGGATGCAGCACGATGAAGTCCGGGTGCAGGCGCTTGGGGCCGACCGGCACGTCGTACCAGACGAGGTAGTTGCTGCCGAGCTTCTGCTCGAGCCGTTCTGCGAGGCGTCGCTCGCCCGTCGTCATGCGCGAGACGCAGGTGTTCAAGGCAGGAATGAGGGTGGACATGAGAGGTCTGCTGTGCGCCTCACAAGGCGCTGACATTTGTTTACAAAGCATCATGCCCAGCGCTGCATGTCTTGAACATGCCTCCCGCCACGTGCTCGGAGATGCCGTGACTTACTTGACAACGCATGCCGTCGTCTGTGCAAGCACTGAATAGAAAAGGATTACAGCGTGCTAGTGCCACGCCCGAATCGACCTGAATCGGCATGCCATTCAGCCGCACATCGAGCGATTGCGAATGCGCGCTGGCGGCACCATCGGGGTCAAGCCTATGCACGCACTCCATCCATCCGATTACGCGCCCGATGCCTTCGAGGTTCGGGTTTCCGAGCTCCTCGTCGCCACCTCCGAGGGCGGCGACCCGCTGGTGAGCAGCGCCGTATCGGAGGTGCTGAAGCTGCTGCGCGAAAAGCTCGACATGGACGTCGTCTTCGTTTCGGAGTTCGTCGACGGCCGGCGTGTCTTTCGCCGGATCGAGGCCGATACGGACAAACGGCTGTTCGAAGAAGGTCAGTCGCATCCGCTGGAGTCGACCTTCTGCCAGCGCGTGGCCGACGGCCGCATGCCCAACATGATCAAGGACTTTTCCAGCTACGCCGGCGCGCCGGAATTGCCGAAGCTGCCTTTTCCACTCGGCAGTTTTCTGAGCGTGCCGGTCGTGCTGAACGACGGGCGCATCTACGGCACGCTGTGCTGCTTCAGCTTTGCGGTCAACGAAGAGCTGACGCAGCGCGACCTGAAGAAGCTCGAGATGTCGGCGCAGCTCACTGCGCGCCGCATCGACGAAGTGCGTGCACGCGAGGCCGACCTGGTGATGGCGAACTGGTCGCTCGAGCCGACCGACTCCATGGGTTCATCGCACCGCGCGCACTGAACGTCAAGGCACTCTTCATGGATCACCGCACCTTCACCGGCTTCAGCAACGCATCGCTTCACGACGATGGGCTGAAGTTCAATCTGACGCTCGACACGCTCGAAGGCCCCGTGCCGATCGAAGCTTCCGTTGCCGACATCGGCAAGATGATTCACCTGCTTTCGAAGGTGGCGTGGGCTGCCGGCCACATCCAGCGGCTGCCGCAGCATTTCGTAAGCGACGGCACGCTGAGCTTGCGGCCGGTCGACGCCACCGCGCTCGCCGTGGCGGCAGGCGAGCCGGGCAAGACGCTGGTCATGATGCTGGTCGGCGCGACCACGTTGGCCTACTCGCTCGACACGCCGAAGCTCAAGGGCTTTTCGCAGCAACTCCAGGCGACGGTCGACGGGCTGGCGTAGCCCGGTCGCTTATTTCGACACGAAATCCAGCAGATCGGCGTTGAACTTGTCCGCATGCGTGGTCGCGAGACCGTGCGGCGCGCCCGGGTACACCTTGAGTTCGGCGCCCTTGACGATCTTCGCGGACATCAAACCCGCGGCACCGATCGGCACGATCTGGTCGTCGTCACCGTGCACCACCAGCGTGGGCACGTCGAACTTTTTCAGGTCTTCGGTGAAGTCGGTTTCGCTGAACTGCTTGATGCAATCGAGCAAGCCCTTGTGGCCGCCCATCATTCCCTGCAGCCAGAACGAATCGGCCATGCCCTTCGACACCTTGGAGCCTTCGCGGTTGGCGCCGTAGAAGGGGGCCGTCAGGTCGTGGAAGAACTGAGAGCGGTCGGCCGTGACGCCGGCGCGAATGCCGTCGAACACCTCGATCGGCAGGCCGCCCGGGTTGGCCGCGGTCTTCAGCATCAACGGCGGTACTGCGCTCAGCAGCAACGCCTTGCGCACGTACTTGGTACCGTGCCGGCCGATGTAGCGCGCCACTTCGCCGCCGCCGGTCGAATGGCCGACCATCACGATGTCTTTCAGGTTGAGCGATTCGATCAGCTCGGCCAGATCGTCGGCATAAGTGTCCATGTCGTTGCCGTGCCACGGCTGGCTGGACCGGCCGTGCCCGCGGCGGTCGTGCGCAATGACGCGGTATCCGCGCTCGCCGAGAAACACCATCTGCGCATCCCAGGCGTCCGCGGTCAGCGGCCAGCCGTGCGAGAACACCACGGCAGGGCCGGTGCCCCAGTCCTTGTAGTAAATCTGCGTGCCGTCTTGCGAGGTGAACGTGCTCATGATTCCGCTTTCAAAAAAATAGGTGGTCGGTGCTGCGAGCGCCCACTGTATCGGCGTCTCGTGACACGACCGCGCATTGTTTCGAGCGGAAACGAAATAGGGGTTAACCCACCTGAGCTAGCTGACCTGCTTCAACGAAGTCAGGTCGACCTCGCCGTTCTGGCTGCTGAACCTGGGCGTGCCGCCGGCGCCTTGCTGTTGCTGGCTCACACCGGAGATGCGATGGTCGCCGGTGTCGTACTGCGTGACCTTGCCGTTCTGCTCGATCGCCAGCCGCCGTTGCTTCGGAAAGAAGGCGTAGCGCATGTCGTTCTGCGCGCCGCTGCTGCCGGGGCTGTCGAGTCCTTCGGGCCACCAGTCGGTAGCGGGCGGGTCCATCGGTTTCATCGGCTTCATCGGCTCCATGGGGGCCATCCCGCTCATGGGTTTCATCGGTGTCATCGGCTTCATCGCATCCATCTGAGTGCTCCTTGTTGAGTTCGTTTTATGCGGCGACCCGGTGTGGCGCCGCAGTGCACTCACGATGCCGCAGCGGCCTGCCCGCGGCTGTGAGCGGATGGCGCATCGGGCCGTCGGCCTGACCGCGCGGCGGCGCACGGCTACGATGCCTCTGCCACGTCCGCTGTGCCTTCACCATGCCTTCCAGACCACCCGTTGTCATCGACTTCAAAGCACCCTCGTACGAGGTGGCCCGGCGTCTCATCGGCGTGACGCTGCTGGTCGACGGCGTCGGCGGGCGCATCGTCGAAACCGAGGCCTACGATCCCGAAGATGCGGCCTCGCACAGCTTCAACGGGCCCACCGCGCGCAACGCCGTCATGTTCGGCGAACCGGGGCGGGCCTATGTGTACCGCTCCTACGGCATCCATTGGTGCCTCAACGTCGTCTGCCGCGAGAAAGGGCATGGCGCCGGGGTGTTGATCCGTGCCATCGAGCCGACGCTGGGGCTCGACCGCATGCGCGAGCGGCGCGGGCTCGACGA
>CAXTCC010000030.1:7579-26311 GCA_964242015.1 uncultured Variovorax sp. | reverse complement strand
GGAGGCCGTTGCAAGCTTTCTGAATCGCTTTAAGCCGCGCATCGGAGTGTTGATGGAAACCAAGGTCTGGCCCGAGATGGCCGCGGCATGTGCGGAGCGCGGTATTCCGCTGGTGCTCGCCAATGCCCGCCTCAACGCGAAGTCGCTGGCCTCGGCCGAGCGTCTTGCGTGGCTGGCGCGGCCGGCTTACGGCGCACTGGCCGCGGTGTGGGCGCAGACCGAAGCCGATGCGCATCGGCTGGTGTCGCTGGGGGCCAAGGTCGCCGGCGTCTACGGCAACCTGAAATTCGACGCGGCGCCTGATTTGCGCCAGCTGGCTGCGGCCGATTCGCTGCGGGAGTCGTTGCCCAAACCGATCGTCGTGCTCGCCAGCTCACGCGATGGGGAAGAGCGCATGTTGCTCGAGGTGCTCAAGCGCTTCGGCGCCGCCGTGCCGGTGCCGCCCGCGCAGGCCGCCATCAGCTCCATCGCCAAGCGGGTGCACGAGGTGCAATGGATGATCGTGCCGCGGCATCCGCAACGCTTCGACGAAGTGGCTGCGCTGATCGAATCGCAAGGCTTCGGCGTGGCGCGCCGGAGTTCGGCCAGCGCGCCGGCAGAATCCGAAATTTGGTTGGGCGATTCGCTTGGCGAGATGGCGCTGTATTACGGGCTGGCCAGCGTGGCGCTTTTGGGTGGCAGCTTCGAGCCATTGGGCGGGCAGAACCTGATCGAGGCAGCGGCCTGCGGCTGCCCGATCGTCATGGGCCCGTCGACCTTCAACTTCGCCGAAGCGGCCGACCTGGCATTGTCGGCGGGCGCGGCGCAACGCGTGCCCGACATGGAACACGCGGTGATGGCGGCCCTCGGCTTGATCGGCAACGCGGGCAAGCGAGAAGCGATGGTGGAGGCGGCGATCGCTTTCTCTTCGTCCAACCGTGGTGCCGCACAACGCACGGCGGCAGCCATCCTGGCGTTGGTGCAAGACGTGCCGCGGCCGGTCCCGGTGGCTGGCGGCGCGCCTGTCGAGCGCACGGAACCCGAACTCGTCGACCCGGAACTGCGCCATCCCATGCTCGGTGATCGAAGAGACCGCGACGATCTCTAGGACCGCGGGACCGCAATGACCTCGAGGGTCTGCTGCGGTCAGCGTCCCGGAGGATTGATGACCGGGGGCGCTGGCGGCGCGGTCGGGATCACCGGCGGTGTCGGGTTGAACGGTTGGACCTGCACCGGCGGCGCCACGATCGAGGGCGTGGGGGCCACGGGCACCGGGCTCTGCGTGGCCGCCGAAGGTGCCGTCGGCGAAGCGGTGGCCGCTGCACTGCCGGGCGCGGCCAGCGTCGAATTGATCGCCTGCAGATCGTCCGCCGTCAGCGTGCCGTTGGCCTGCCGCAATTTCAGGTTGCCCAGCAGCACGTTGTAGCGTGCTTGCGCCAGATCGCGCTTGGTTTGATACAGCTGGCTCTGCGAGTTGAGGACGTCGATGTTGATGCGCACGCCGACCTGGTAGCCCAGTCGATTGGCATCGAGCGCGCTCTGGCTCGATGATTCGGCCGCTTCCAGTGCCTTCACCTGGCCAGCACCCGAGACGAGCCCCAGGTAGGCCGAGCGCGTCGCCTGCGTCACGCTGCGGCGGGTCGATTCGAGCTGCTGCTTCGACAAGTCTTCGAGCGCCAGCGTTTCCTTGATGCGGTTCTCGGTCGCGAAGCCGGCGAACAGCGGCAGGTTGAACACGACGCCGATGGTCGCTGCGTTGATACGCGTGCCCACGGTACTGGTGCTGGTGCCGCCCGGATTGCGCGTCACGTTGTAGCCGAGGTTGGCGTCCAGCGTCGGCTTGTGGCCGGCCTCGGCCTTTTGCACTTCGAGATTGGCGACGTCGAGTCCGAGGCGCGCCTGGCGGATCGCCGGATGCACGTCTTCGGCTTGCAAGACCCAGGCGTTGATGTCGGCGGGCAACGCCGTCGGCAATACGACCGGTGCCGCCAGCGGCGTCGGCGCGCTGCCGGGTCGTCCGACCAGCTGGTCGAGCACGATCTTCTTCACCTGCAGGTCGTTCTCGGCCGCGATCTCCTGGGCGATGACCAGGTCGTAGCGGGCTTGCGCCTCGCGCGAGTCGGTGATGGTCGAGGTGCCGACTTCGAAGTTCCGCTTGGCCGATGCGAGCTGCTCGGCAACCGCTACTTTTTGCGCCCGCACCAGTGCCAGGCTGTCCTGGCTTGCCAGCACGTCGAAGTACGCCTGGCTCACGCGCACGATCAAATCCTGGTCGGCGGTCGTGAGCACGGCCTGGGCAATGTCCGCCTGCAGCAGGCCTTGTTGATAGGTGGCCCAGTTGGCCGGCCGGTAGATCGGTTGCGTCGCGTTGATGCCGACGTTCTGCGTGTTGAAGTCTCGTCCGACCGAGCCTTGCCCGCCGCCCAGCACGTTGATGTCGAGGTCGCTGCGCCCGGCGCCCGCCGACAGGCCCACGGCGGGCAGGATCCCCGCCTTGGCTTGCGCGGCCCGTGCCACGCTGGCGTCGTACTGCGCACGCGCGCCCTGGTAGGTGGCGTCGTAGCCGCGGGCGGCGTCGTAAAGCTCGATCAGGCTCTGGCTGTGTGCCGACGGCGCGAATGCTGCAAAGAGCGTTGCGAGCGCGGCAGGAAGTGGGAGAAGCCGGGGCCAGAAGGGCATTGAAAAGTCCTCGAAGAAAAATCAGTAGCGCGGCACGGCAGCGTCGTGCTGAGCCGACCAGGCGTCGATGCCGCCGGCCACGTTGGCCACCTCGGCAAAGCCGTTCTGGCTCAGGAAAGCGGCCACGCGCTGGCTGCGGGCACCGTGGTGGCAAAGGCACGCGATGCGCTGGTTTTCATCGAGTTCAGCCAGGCGCACAGGCACTTCGTTCATCGGAATCGCCAGCAAGGTGAAGCCTTGCGGCGCGACGCTCGCGGTTTGAAGTTCCCATGGCTCGCGCACGTCGAGCAGCACCGGGGCCGCGCTCGCGTTCTGCGCGAACCATGCAGCGAGGTCAGAGGGGCGAACCTGGTCGATCATTTGTCGGTCGCTCCGGACGGGTTCAAAACGAGAAGCGCGATGGCTCGGGGAAGTTGAGCAAGCGCGGCGCCACCGTATCCCACGGCTGCGTCGTCTCCCACTTGCCTTCGCTCACGCGCGTGGCAAAGTGGGCTCGCATCATCGGTTCGTCGCCGACCACCGCCGCCATGCGCCCGCCGACCTTGAGCGACCCCAGCAGGTTCTGCGGCATGCGGGCGACCGAGCCACTCAGCACGATCACGTCGAAGCTCGGGCCACTCGGCAGCGGCTTGGAACCGTCGGCGTGGCGCACTTCCACATTGGTCACGCCGTTGCGAGCGAGCGTGGCCTTGGCGCTTTCGGCCAGGTCACTGTCGATCTCGAGCGTCAGCACCTGCGCGGCGCGGTGGGCCAGCAGCGCGGCCATGAAGCCGGAACCGGTGCCGATCTCCAGCACCGATTCGTGCTTTTGAATGTGCAGGTCTTGCAGCATGCGCGCTTCGACCTTCGGCGACAGCATGAACTGGCCGGCGACGGAGCCGTCACGCAACGGAATCTCCATGTCGAAGAAGGCGAGGGCGCGGTGCGCGCGCGGCACGTAGTCTTCACGCCGGATCGCCGCGAGCAGGTCGAGGATTTCGAGGTCGAGCACGTCCCAGGGACGGATCTGCTGTTCGATCATGTTGAAGCGCAAGCGCTCCTGTGTCTGGGTCGGATTCATCATGTGTTTTTTCCTTGAGGGCTCAGGACAAACCCTCGATTTTAGGTGGCGCCGCCTGCAGGGCCGGTGCCGCAATCGTCGATTTCTTCGGTGCGTCCGCCGCGGTGCCGCTCCAGCGGCGGCGCGCCCATGCCGCCAGGTCGTCCATGTAGCAGTACACGACCGGCACCACCACCAGCGTGAGCAGCGACGAGGTGATGACGCCGCCGATGACCGCCTGGCCCATCGGCGCGCGTTGCTCGGAGCCTTCGCTGATCGCAAAGGCCAGCGGCACCATGCCGAAGATCATCGCCAGCGTCGTCATGAGGATGGGCCGCAGCCGAACGCGCGCCGCGAGCAACAAGGCTTCGGCGCGGTCCAGGCCGGGGACCTCGTGGCCCGCTGCATCGACGCCCGGTTCGCGCGAGCGAATCGCGAAGTCGACCAGCAAGATCGCGTTCTTGGTGACGAGGCCCATCAGCATCACGATGCCGATGATCGAGAACATCGACAGTGTCGAATGAAAGGTCAGCAAGGCCAGCACCACGCCGATCAGCGTGAGCGGCAGGGCGGTCATCAGCGCCAGCGGCTGCAGGAAGCTCTTGAACTGGCTCGCCAGGATCATGTAGATGAAGATGATGGCCAGCGCCAGGGCCGACACCGCATAGCCGAAAGACTCCTGCATGTTCTTGGTCGAGCCGCTGAACTGCCAGCCGTAGCCCGGCGGAAAAGCGATATCGGCCAACGCAGCCCTGACGTCGTTCGACACCTCGCCGGCCGAGCGCCCATCGGTGTTCGCATTGACGCTCACTTCGCGCGCCAGCGCCCGGCGGTTGATCTGGTTCGGCCCGGTCGATTCGCGCACGTCCGCGACCTGGTTCAGCCGCACGATGCGGCTCGATCCATCGGCGTTGCTGCCGGCCGTGGCGGTAACGAAAGGCAGGCGCTCCAGGTCGGCCGGCGAGTTGCGCACCTCGGGCGCGAGCCGCACGTTGACGTCGTAGGTCTGGTCGTCCGGCGCGCGCCAGTTGCCGACCGTGGTGCCGGCCACCAGCGTGCGCAGCGCCGTGGCGATGGGCGCCACGCCGAGGCCGAGATCGGACGCCGCGTCGCGCCGCACCACCACGCTCACCGTCGGCTTGTTCGGCTTCTGGCTGGAGTCGAGATCGACCAGCCCGGGAATCGTGCGAATGCGCTCCATCACCGTCTGGCTCAGGCGCGTGAGCTCCTGCAGGTCGGGCCCTTGCAACGAGAACTCGACCGCCTTGTTGCCGCCGACCGAATCGCGGAGGCCGACGTGCGTCACCGTCATGCCGGGCACCGTGCTCAAGCGTTTGCGCAGCACCGCGGACATCTCGTCGACGCTGCGGCTGCGTGCCTTGCGGTCGACCAGCCGCACGTAGATGCTGGCGTACATCTTTCCCTGTGCGTCGCCGGTGTTGATGGTGGAGAGCGTGTAGCGCACCTCGGGCATCTCGCGCAGGATGCCTTCGACCTGGCGCGCCTTGGCCTCGGTCACTTCGAGCGACGAGCCGACCGGCGTGTAGAAGTTGATCGCCGTCTCGGAGAAGTCGGCCTTGGGCACGAACTCGGTACCGAGCAGCGGCACCATGAAGATACTGCCGACGAAGATGCCGAGGGCAATCAGCAAGGTCGCGATCTTGTGCACCAAGGACCAGCGAAGAATGCTCTGGTAGCCCTCGGCCAGCCGCTCGGTCGAACGATCGAACCAGCCGGTGACGCGGCCGATGGTGCGGTCGTAGAACGTCACCGGCGCACCGCGCTGGCCATGCTTGTCGATCGCAGGGTCGTGCCAGATGCTCGACAGCATCGGATCGAGCGTGAAGCTCACGAACATCGAGATCAGCACCGCCGCCACGATGGTGATGCCGAACTCGTGGAAGAACTTGCCGATGATCCCGCCCATGAAGCCGATCGGCAGAAACACGGCGACGATCGACAGCGTGGTGGCCAGCACCGCGAGTCCGATCTCCTGCGTGCCATCGAGGGCTGCGCGAAACGGTGTCTTGCCCATCTGCACGTGCCGCACGATGTTCTCGCGCACCACGATCGCATCGTCGATCAGCAAGCCGACGCACAGCGACAGCGCCATCAGCGTGATCATGTTGATGGTGAAGCCGAACATCGCCATGAACCAGAAGGTGCCGATCAATGCGATGGGCAAGGTGAGCCCGGTGATGACCGTCGAGCGCCACGAGTTGAGGAACAGAAACACGATGAGCACGGTGAGCAGCGCGCCTTCGATCAGCGTCTGTCGCACGTTCTGCACCGCGACGCGAATCGGCCGCGAGGCGTCGCCGATGGGTTCGAGCTTGATGCCGGGCGGCAGTTGTGGCTGGATCTCGGCGATGGCCTTGACCAGGCCGTCCACCACGCCGATGGTGTTCTCATCCTGCGCCTTCTGCACCGACAGCAGCAGCGTGCGTTGTCCGTTGTAGAGGGCGAGGCTGTCGATCTCCTGTGCACCGTCGCTCACGCGCGCGACCTGGTCGATGCGGATCGGCGCGCCGCCCTTGCGCATGACGATGATCCTGCCGAAGTCTTCGGGCCGCTCCATGCGCGCGTCGATCTGCACCACGCGGTCTTGCTCGAGCGAGCGCACCGAGCCGACCGGCAGTGCCTGGTTCTCGTTTTTCACCGCGGCGACGACCTGCTCGGTGCTGACGCCGAAGGCCTCCATCGCTTGCGGATTGAGATAGAGGTTGATCTCGCGCTTGGTGCCGCCGACGAGAGTGACCGAGCCGACGCCGCGCACGTTCTCCAGCCGCTTCTTCAGCACCTGATCGGCCCAGTTCGTCAGCTCGACCGCGCTCGGCTGCTTGCCGGTTGCACCGTCGGGCAAGACCGCGACCGACCACACGGCGCGCGATGCCGGATCGAAACGCAGCACGCGCGGGTCTTTCACCTCGTCGCGGAACAGCGGCCGCACGGCAGCGACTTTTTCGCGCACGTCGTCGGCCGCCTTGCGGCCATCGACATACAGCTGAAACTCGATGATGACGACCGAGGTGCCTTCGTAGCTGCGCGAGGTGAGGGTGTTGATGCCGGCGATCGAGTTGACGCCTTCCTCCACCTTCTTGGTCACTTCGCTCTCGACGATCTCGGGCGATGCGCCGGGATATTCGGTGGTGACGACGACCACCGGAAAATCGATGTTGGGAAACTGGTCGACCTGCAGCCGCTGATACGAAAAGATGCCGAGCACCACCAGCGCGAGCATCAGCATCGTCGCGAAGACCGGGTTCTTGAGGCTGACGCGGGTGAACCACATGGCGGTCAGTTCGGTGCGGTGCTGGCGGCCAGACGCACCGCTGTGCCTTCGCGCAACGGGCCGACCGTGCCGGCGACGACGACCGTGCCATCGTCCACGCCGGTCAACGCCACCATCGTTTGCCCATCGACCTGGCCGCGCATGCCGGGCTGCACCGCGCGATGCACGATGCGGCCGTCGGCCACGGTTTGCACGTACGGCGCAGGCTTGTCGATGCGCACCGCCGACAGCGGCAGGGCGAGCGCCGCGCTGCGCCCGACATCGATGCGGCCCTGCGCGAACAGGCCTTGCCTGAAGCCGGTGGCGCGGTCGAGCCGCAGATACACCAGCACGCTGCGGCTGCCCGCCTGCGCACTCGGGTTGACGCGCGCCACGGTGGCGCCCACCGTGCGATCGGCGCCCGCGGCATCGAGGCCGCTGCCTTCGATCCGCAGCGTCGCGCGTTGGCCGACACGCACTGCGATCGAGTCGGCCGCGGCCAGCGTGGCCTCGACCTCGATGTTGCGCAGGTCGACCACCTCGATCACGCGCGTGTCGATGGCGACCCGCTCACCCGACTGCACCAGCCGCTGCGCCACCTGCCCCGCGATCGGGCTGCGCAGCACGGTGTCGGTGAGCGATTTGCGTGTGACGTCGACGGCGGCCAGGGCGGCGCGATGCGTCGAGCGCGCTGCGTTGAGATTCGATTGCGAGGTGTCGAGGGCGGTCTTCGAGATGAAACCCTGGTCGACCAGCGCCTTGTTGTTGTCGTAGGCGCGCTGCGCGACTTCGGCCTGCGCATTCGCCGAGTCCGCTTGCTCCTGGGCTTGCCGCAGGCGCGATTCGTATTCGGTCGGCTCGATGCGGCCGATGATCTGGCCGGCGGTGACCGTGTCGCCTTCGCGCACGGTCAGGCCGGTGAGCTCGCCGGCGACGCGCGCCTTGACGGCCGCCGAGTCGACCGCTCGCAAGGTGCCCGAGACGGCGAGCGTTTGCGCCAGTTCGCGGCGAGCCACCTTGACGACGTCGGCCGCGGCCAGTTGCACGACGGTCTCCGCTGGCGCCGTTGCCGCGATGGCCGCGGACTGCGCCTTGCGTGCGCCGATCATGCGCAGCGTGCCGCCCGCCACCAACACGACGACCAGCACGGCGATGCCCCATCCGATGCCGCGCCGCGTGCCCGGCTTCATCGTGCGCCCCGGTTGGCAGAGGCAAGCCCGTGCAACACGGTTTCCGCCTGCAGCGCGATGTACTTTTCAGGATCGAGCGGCACTTCGTCGTCGATGCAGATATTGCTCGAATGCCTCGACAGCATCAAAAAGATCATCGGCGCGACGATGGTGTAGATCGCCAGCCCGACATCGACAGGCGCGAACTCACCGCTGTCGATACCGCGTTGCAGGATGCGCCTGAGCAGGTCGTGGCCCGGCAGCACGACTTCGCGCCGGTAGAACGCAGCCAGCTCCGGGAAGTTGTTGCCCTCGCTCATCATGAGCTTGGTCAGGCCCGACGCCTTGGTCGCGCCGACGCGCTCCCACCAGATGCGCATGCAGTAGCGCAACATGTCGGCGCTGGTGCCTTCGAAGGTTTCGAATTCCTGGTTCCACTCGGTGAAGCGGCCCGCCAGGTTCTCGACCACGACCGCCTTGAAGAGCTCTTCCTTGCTGGGAAAATATAGGAAGAGCGTGCCCTTGGAAACACCGGCGCGGGCCGCCACCTCTTCGGATCTCGTGGCGGCAAAACCCTTTTCGACGAACAGGTCGAGCGCCGCTTCGAGCAGTTCACCCGGTCGCGCTTCTTTCCGACGCTCGCGCTTGCCCCGAATCGGGCAGATCTTGTCGCTGAAAAATCGGGAAGCAGGCATCGAGAGATTGCAAAACAACGTTAATGACTAACGGGTTAGTAATGTAGTGACCGCCCTTCAAACCGTCAAGAAGCCACAATGTCATCCATGTCCACCTCCATCGATCCCTCCTCCAACACCGAAACCATCGTGCTGGGCGGCGGCTGCTTCTGGTGCACCGAAGCGGTCTTCGACCGGGTGCAAGGCGTCGTCGACGTCGAATCCGGTTATTGCAACGGCCAGACCCTCAACCCGACCTACGAGCAGGTGTGCTCCGGGCGCACCGGCCATGTCGAAGTGGTCAAGGTCGCCTTCGACACCACGCAGATCAGCCTGCGCGAAATCCTCGAGATCTTCTTCGTCATTCACGACCCGACGACGCTGAACCGCCAGGGCAACGACGCCGGCACGCAGTACCGCAGCGGCATCTACTACACGAGCGACGCGCAAAAGCAGGTGGCCGATGCGGTGATTCACGAGATCGCCGAGAGCAAGACCTACCGCTCGCCGATCGTGACCGAGGTCGAGCCGCTGGCGAACTACTCGACGGCCGAGGCCTACCACCAGGACTACTTCTTGAACAACCCGAACCAGGGCTACTGCGCCTTCGTGGTCGGGCCCAAGGTCGAGAAGTTCCAGAAGACCTTTGCTTCGAAGGTCAAGGGCTGAGTCTTTCGACCGGTCGACGTTCCTTGTGCACTCCCTGCGCCTGACCCGCCTGCAGCGCCTCGGCGCGACGCCGCTCATCGCCGCTTTGCTGGCGGTGGCACTGTGGTTCGCGTCGACCATGGGGCTGGTGCACGGCGTGGTGCATGGCTTGGTACTCGCGCCGGGCGCGTCTCAGCTCGCTGAGCAGACTGCGACCGACGCTTCGTCGGCGGTCGCGGAACGGTCGGCCGTCAGGGTCGCCCGCACCGCTCACGTCACCGGCTTCGCAGCGCTCTTTGCCGATCACTCGGACGGCGACGCGCAATGCCGTTTGTACGACCAGCTTTCCCATGGGCCGGCGGCCATCGCCGTGCCGTTGATCGTCCTGCCGTTGGTGTTGCCGACGGCCACGTTCGACTACTTTCAGGGCGAAGTCCTCGCCCGCTGGGTCGCGCTGTTTCAAGCGCGCGGCCCGCCTTCTTCTCGCTGAATCCCCGCTTTCGGTTCCGGCGTCTGCCGCACGCATCGAGCGTGCGTGCGCCTGCCGGCTTCCTTTCGATTCAACGAGCTTTGCATCTTCATGAACCCTTCTTTTCGTCGTGGTGCCCTCGGCGCCGCTGTGTCTTTGCTTGCTGCCTCCGCGGCCTTTGCGCAATCCGGACCCACCCCCTCTGCGGCGCCGACGCTGCAGGAGATCACCGTCACCGGCAACCCGCTCGGCGCCACCGATTCGATCGCGCCCACCGTCTCGCTGAAGGGCGATGCGTTGCTGCTGCGCTCGCAGTCCACTCTGGGCGAAACGCTCGACGGGTTGCCCGGCGTCAGCAGCAGTTATTTCGGCCCCAATGCCAGTCGACCCATCATTCGCGGACAGGACGGCGACCGCATCCGCATCCTGCAGAACGGCGGCGGCGCGCCCGATGCATCGGCCCTGAGCTACGACCACGCGGTGCCGGTCGATGCGCTGGTGACCGATCGCATCGAAGTGCTGCGTGGCCCGTCCGCGCTGCAATACGGCGGCAGTGCGGTCGGCGGCGTGGTCAACGTCATCGACAACCGCATTCCGACCGAACCCTTCGATGCGGCCGGCAGCTTCGGCGGCCGTGCCGACCTGGGCTATTCGACCGGCAACCGCGAGAAGAACGGCGGCGTCGTGCTCGAGGGCGGCAACGACCGCTATGCGCTGCACGTCGACGCCTTCGATCGCGAATCGGACGACGTCGCAGTGCCGATCGAACTGCAGTGCAGCAAGCCGGGCTCGCCTGGCTTCGCGCGGCGCATCTGCAACTCGGCCAATGAGGCGCACGGCGGCGCCATCGGCGGCACGCTGTTCTTCGACCAGGGCTGGATCGGCGCATCGGCCAGCACCTACCGCAGCACCTATGGCACGGTGGCCGAAGACGACGTGACCATCGGCATGCGCTCGAACCGCTATGCGCTCGAAGGCGAGTGGCGACCGGGTGGCTTTTTCACGAGCGTGCACGCCAAGGCGAGCCACACCGACTACCGCCACACGGAATACGAAAGCGGCGTGGCCGGCACCACTTTCGCCAACATGAGCAACGATTTCCGACTGGAGGCCAAGCACCAGAAGATCGGCAACCTCGAAGGCCTGATCGGTTTCAGCAGCGAGAGCAATCGCTTCTCCGCCGACGGCGAGGAAGCCTTTGCGCCGAACAGTCGCACGCGTTCCAACGCGATCTTTCTTCATGAAGAACTCGGTACGTCGTGGGGCCGCCTGAGCTTCGGCGCGCGCACCGAACAAGTGAAGGTGACGTCGCTCGGTTATCCGGAAGACCCGAGCGTGACGCGCTTTGCGACCGGTGAGCGCGACTTCAATCCGCACAGCGCTGCGCTTGGCGCGCTGGTCAATCTCACGCCGCAATGGCAGCTGACATCGAACCTCGCGTACACCGAGCGCGCGCCGAAGGATTACGAACTGTTCGCCAACGGCCCGCACATTGCGACCGCGGCGTGGGAGGTCGGCGATCCGTCGCTGAAGAAGGAAAAGTCGACCGGCCTGGACATCGGGGCGCAATGGAAATCGGGCGCCAACACGGCGCGCGTCAATGCCTATGTCACGCGCTTCCAGAACTACATCGGCCTGACCTCGACCGGCCGAGAACTGGACGAAGAAGGCAATGTGCTGACCGAGCCCGGCACACCGGATGCGTTGGCCGAGTACGCCTACAGCGGCGTGCGTGCGCGCTTCACCGGCATCGAGGCCAATGGCAATCTGCGACTGCTGGGCACCGACGGTTTCTCGAAGAGCGTCGACGGCTCGACGCTCGACCTCGAATGGCGCGGCGACCTGGTTCGTGCGACCAACACCGACACGGGCGAGCCCTTGCCGCGCATCGCACCGCTGCGCGTCGGCGGCACGCTGGCGTACGGCAACGGACCGTGGGGCGCTCGCTTGGGCTTCGACTACAACGCGGCGCAGCATCGCGTGCCGGAGATGGGCGCGCGCGAAACCGATGCCTATACCTTGTGGAATGCGACGCTCACCTACCGCATGAAGGTCGACCGCGCCAACCTCACCTGGTATGCGAGGCTCGACAACATCACCAACAAGCTGGCGTACAGCGCGACGTCGATCCTGACGACGACGGTGTACCCGAATGCGCCGCTGCCGGGACGGACATTGAAGGTCGGGCTGCGCGCGACGTTCTGACGGCTGCGCCCAGGCTTTCGCTCCGGCCTAAGCTTTTGCAGCGGCGGGAGCCGGGTGCCCGCTCACCCGGCTCCCCGCATCCTTCGGCAAGCCCACCGCATCCACCAGCGCCAGCAAGGCCACGGCGGTGACCAGCCCGAAGGCAATCCTAAAGTCCTGCACGCCGGGCGCACCCACATGGCCGGTGAAGCGCTCGGCGATGCTCAGCCCGATCGCGCCGAACGCGATGCCGACGCCGGCGCTTGCCTGCTGCGCCATGCTGAACAAGGTGGTCGCGCCGCTGGTTTGCGCGGGCGTGGTGTCGCAGAACGCCAGCGTGTTGATGGCGGTGAACTGCATCGACCGGCACATGCCGCTCAGCACCATGACCACGACCATGACGGCCAGCGGCGTGCTCGCCGAGAACGCCACGCAGGCCGCGAAGCCGAGCGCCACCAGGAATCCGTTGATGAGCAGCGTGCCCTTGAAGCCGAGTCGCCGCATCACGAAGCCAGTGGCCGGCTTCATGCCCAGGTTGCCGCCGAAGAGCGCCAGCATCATGAAGCCCGACGCGACCATGCTGAAGCCGAAGGCCAGCTGGAACATCAGCGGCAGCAGGAACGGCGCACTGCCGATCGCCACGCGGAACAGCGAGCCACCGAAGATCGAGACCCTGAAGGTCTGAACGCCGAAAGGCGACAGGTCGACCAGCGGATGCGCGGTGCGCCGCAGATGCCACAGCGCGAACGTCAGCGCGACCGCGCCGCTGGCCGCGAGTGCACCGGCAAAGGGCCAGTCGATCGGCGTGTGGCTCATCAGTTCCAGCCCGTACATCAGCGCGGCGAGGCCGAACCCGCTGGCGACGAAGCCGGTCCAGTCGAACGGGCGCCGCTGGCCGGGCGCGTCGTCGATCCAGCGCAGCGCCAGCACGATCGCAATGGCGCCGAGCGGTACGTTCAGGAAGAAGATCCAGTGCCAGCTCCAGGTGCTGGCGATCCAGCCGCCGAGCGGTGGCCCCAGCACCGGCGCCGCCAGCCCGGGCCAGGTGATGGTCGCGATCGCTTTGACCAGCCCGCTCTTCGGCGTGCTGCGCAACACGACGAGCCGGCCGACCGGCACCATCAGCGCGCCGCCGATGCCCTGCACCACGCGCGCCGCCACGAACATCGGCAGGCTCTGCGACAGGCCGCACGCCACCGACGCGAGCGTGAAGAGCAACACCGCGCCGGCGAAGACCGAACGTGGTCCGAAGCGATCGGCCACCCAGCCGCTCATCGGGATGAACACCGCCAGTGCCAGCAGATAAGCGCTGATGCCGATCGACAGGTTGACCGGCAGCACGCCGAAGCTTTGCGCCATGGCCGGCACCGCGGTCGTGATGACGGTGGCGTCGAGGTTCTCCATGAAGAAGGCGGCGGCGACGAGGAAGGCGATGAGGCGGCCGCGGCGGGCAGTGCTGACGTCATGCGCCGGGCTGTCGGGAGTTTGCGAAGTCATGAGTCACCGAGCATAGCCACCGGCGACTGCAAACCCGCTTAATCTCGGCATCCGACTCCAGAGGCCACCACGATGTCCAACTCCCCCTTCGAGCCCACCGATCCGCCCGACAACAGCGGCATGCGCAAGGGCCTGACCAGCTACGGCGACCAGGGCTTTTCATTGTTCCTGCGCAAGGCCTTCATCAAGGGGGCGGGCTTCACCGATGCCGCCCTCGACCGCCCGGTCGTCGGCATCGCCAACACCGGCAGCGCCTACAACCCGTGCCACGGCAACGCGCCGCAACTGATCGAGGCCGTCAAGCGCGGCGTGATGCTGGCCGGCGGCCTTCCGATGGACTTTCCGACGATTTCGGTGCACGAGAGCTTCGCGGCGCCGACCAGCATGTACCTGCGCAACCTGATGTCGATGGACACCGAGGAGATGGTGCGCGCGCAACCGATGGACGCGGTCGTGCTCATCGGCGGTTGCGACAAGACGGTGCCCGCGCAGCTGATGGGCGCGGCCTCCGCCAACATCCCGTCGATCCAGCTCATCACCGGCTCGATGCTGACGGGCAGCCACCGCGGCGAGCGCGTCGGCGCCTGCACAGATTGCCGGCGCTACTGGGGCAAGTACCGCGCCGAGGAGGTCGATGCCGAAGAGATCGCCGACGTCAACAACCAGCTGGTCGCCAGCGTCGGCACCTGCTCGGTGATGGGCACCGCCAGCACGATGGCCTGCATCGCCGAGGCGTTGGGCATGACGATGCCGGGCGGCGCCTCGCCACCGGCCGTCACCGCCGACCGCATTCGCATTGCCGAACAGACCGGCGCGCAGGCGGTGCAGATGGCGCGCGACAAGCTGACCATCGACAAGGTGCTGACGCCCGATGCGTTCGAGAACGCGATGCGGGTGCTGCTCGCCATCGGCGGCTCGACCAACGGCATCGTCCACCTGACCGCCATCGCCGGTCGCATGGGGCTGGAGATCGATCTGGCCGCGCTCGACCGCATGGGCCGCGAGACGCCGGTGCTGCTCGACCTGAAGCCCTCCGGCCAGCACTACATGGAAGACTTTCATCATGCCGGCGGCATGGCGACGCTGCTGCGCGAACTCAAGCCGCTGCTCAAGCTCGACGCGATGACGGTCACCGGCCGCACGCTCGGCGAAGAGATCGAGCGCTCCGGCCCCGGCTTCGCGCAGGACGTGGTGCGCAGTGCGGCCAACCCGATCTATCCGCAAGGCGGCATCGCCGTGCTGCGCGGCAACCTGGCGCCGGGCGGCGCGATCATCAAGCAGTCGGCCGCCGACCCGAAGCTGATGGAACACGAGGGCAGGGCGGTGGTGTTCGAGAACATCGAGGACCTGGTGACGCGCATCGACCGTGACGATCTCGACGTCACAGCCAACGACATGCTGGTGCTGAAAAACATCGGCCCCAAGGGTGCGCCGGGCATGCCGGAGGCCGGCTACATCCCGATCCCGCGCAAGCTGGCGCGCGCCGGCGTGAAGGACATCGTGCGCATCTCCGATGGCCGCATGAGCGGCACCGCCTTCGGCACCATCGTGCTGCACGTGACGCCGGAATCCGCGATCGGCGGGCCGCTGGCTCACGTGCAGAACGGCGACCGCATTCGACTGAGCGTGGCGAACCGCGAGATCGCTTTGCTGGTGTCCGTTGAGGAGCTGGCGCGCCGTGCCGCGGCAGCGCCGGTGATCGCGCCGACAGCCGAGCGTGGCTACAAGAAGCTCTTCCTGCAGACGGTGACGCAGGCGGATCAAGGTGTCGATTTCGACTTCCTGCGGGCGCCGAAGATGGTGGGCAAGGTGCCGCGATGACACCTGCCCGTTTCCTGTGAACGCGTCCGTCCTCTCGTCCCTGCTGCCCGTCGTGTTGCTCATCGCCGCGGGTTACCTGGCAGGCAAGCGGCGCTGGGTCGGTGCAGCGTCGGTCAAGGATCTTTCGAATTTGATCTTCTTGCTGCTGGCGCCGGCGCTGCTGTTCCGCGCGATGAGCACGGTGCATGTCGAGCAACTGAGCTTGCGGCCGGTGGCGGCGTACTTCGTCGGCGCCGGGCTCATCTTTGCGGGCACGCTGGTGTGGCGCGGCTTCAACCGCACGGCGGCGGTGCTGGCGCTGGCCAACACCTACAGCAACACCGTGATGATCGGCATCGCGCTGATCGGCCTGGCCTACGGGCCCGAAGGCATGGTGGTGCTGCTCACGCTGATCTCGCTGCACTCGCTGGTGCTGATGACCAGCGCCACCATCGTGCTCGAACTCGCGGTGGCGCACGAGCACGCGACGATCAGCGGGGCAGAGCGGCGCTCGATGGCGCACACCGTGGGCAAGGCGCTCTTCAACGCGGTCATCCATCCGGTGCCGCTGCCGATCATCGCGGGCCTGCTGTGGGCGCAGACCGGGCTCACCATGCCCGCCGCCATTGACACGCCCATCGCGCTGCTCGGCGCTGCCTTCAGCCCGGTCGCGCTGGTGATGGTCGGCATCACGCTGGCGCTGACGCCCGTTGGCATGCACTGGCGCGGCGCGTTGGTGCAGGCGCTCATCAAGAATGTCGTGCATCCGGCGCTGGTGGCGGGGCTCGGGCTGTTGTTCGGCTTGCGCGGTTTGCCGTTGACTGTGATGGTTGTGGCGGCGGCACTGCCGATCGGCGCCAACGTCTTCCTGTTCTCGCAGCGCTACAAGACGGCGGAAGAACTGGTGACGGCCAGCGTGGTGGTGTCGACCGGGCTCGCGCTGGTGACGCTGTCGCTGGTGATGGCGTTGGTCGGGCTGCTCTAGCTGGCGGCGCGTGGGGGGTCTATGCCTTTCGGCAGGCTGGCCGTTCGGGGAAGTGGCAGCGCCGCCCCGTGCGCCTACAGTGGCGATCAATGTGAGATCGGGTGCATCTTGATGGGCGTCGAGCGGTCGGTTTCGATCTTGATCCGGACCGGACTGATGGGCGCGGCCGTGTGGCTCGGCGCCAGCGGCGGTGCGGTCGCCGCCGATCAAGCGGCGGCGCCGGTGCCTTGTCGAACGCCGTGCCTTTCGAGCACTGCACCACCGTCACGTGAAGTACAGAAGCGCGACGAGTCCAAGGTTGCCACCCGCCCGCTGGTGCAGAAGGCGACGGCCACGGAACGCAAAGCGCCGGCTGCAAGGCCGCCGCGCTGCAGCGACATCACGATGCGCACCGCGCTCGGTGAACCGGTAACGGTCGAAGAAAACGAATTCGTGAAAAAGCAGTGTCAGTGAACCCGGGCGTTCAGGGCGCGAGCCGTTCGCGCACCCATGCATCCGACTCGCGCCGGTACCGCAAGCGGTCGTGCAATCGGCTGCGACGGCCCTGCCAGAACTCCCATTGCTCGGGCACCAACCGATAGCCGCCCCACTGCGGCGGGCGCGGCGGCGACAGCAGGTGTTTGGCGGCGGCGAGCGCCACGTTCTTGACCAGCACGTCGCGGCCGCTAATCACTTCGCTTTGTGGGCTGGCCCAGGCGCCGAGCCGTGAGTCGAGCGGCCGGCTGGCGAAGTAGGCATCGCTCTCTTCGGCGCTGACTTTTTCGACCGCGCCTTCGATGCGCACCACGCGCTCCAGTTCGACCCAGTGAAACTGCAGCGCCGCGTATGGGTTGCCGGCGATTTCGTGGCCCTTGCGGCTCTGGTAGTTGGTGTACCAGACGATGCCGCGCGCGTCGTAGCCTTTGATGAGCACGATGCGCGTCGATGGCCGCAGGTCGCCGCCGACGGTGGCCAGGGTCATCGCGTTCGGCTCCGGCACCTTCGAGTCGATCGCTTCGGTGAGCCAGCGTTCGAACTGCTGCAGCGGTTCTCCGGCGCTGTGGGTTTCGTCGAGTTCGGCACGTTCGTAGCTTTTGCGCAGTGAGGCGAGGTCGTCGTTGGGCGAGGTCATGCGGCATTGTTGCGCAAGCCGTCTGCGCGCAGGGATACTCGACGACGATGACCTCCCATGCTTCTCATGCCTCGGATCGCTTGCCCACCGTGATCGTGCTCGCCTCCGGGCGCGGCGAACGCTTTCGCGCAGCCGGCGGAACGGGCTCGAAACTGCAGGCGGCGCTGGCCGGACAGGCCGTGCTGGCGCACACGCTGGAAGCGGTTCGGGCCAGCGGGCTGCCGTGGCACCTGGAAGATGTCGGTCATCCCGGCATGGGTGACTCGATCGCCGCTGCGGTGCGCGCCACGAGCGATGCCGCGGGCTGGCTCATCCTGCCGGGCGATCTGCCGCTGGTACAGCCGGCGACGCTGCGTACAGTGGCCGCGGCGCTGTCGCAAAGGGTGCTCGCCGCGCAGCCCAGCTTTCACGGTGAGCGCGGTCATCCGGTCGGCTTTGCTGCAGCATGCTTCGCGCAACTCGCCGCGCTCGAAGGCAACCTGGGCGCGGCACCCGTGCTGCGGGCATTGCGCGAAGCGCGTGCAGTCGCCGATGTCGAGGTGGACGACATCGGCATCGTGACCGACGTCGATACGCCCGACGCGCTCGCGCAAGCCGAGCGCCTGCTGCTCGCGCGCCGCGCCGGCTAGTCAGCTGCGGGTGACGATCGCGCAGGCGATGCGCGGTCCCGAGTTGCCGGACGGTTGCGTCGTGAAGTCGTCGCGATCGCGATGCACGATCAAGGCGCGGCCGACGACGTTGTTGTCGGCGCCTTCGGTCATCGACAGCGAATGGTCGTCGACCGAGAAGCGGGCGACGCCGGCCGAATCCGCGACCAGGCTCGGCAGTTCCCCCGCGTGGCTGCCCGGCGCGCCGAACTTCCCATGCGTGACGCCGGTCGGGTTGAAGTGGCCGCCCGATGCATCGCCGTTGTTGGCGCAGTCGCCCTTTTCATGAATGTGGAAACCGTGCTCGCTGCCCGGCACCAGGCCGCGCACTTCGCCCTTGATCCGCACGCCGTGGTCGAGCGCGCTGAACACCACCGTGCCCATCGTCGGGTTGGGGTTGATGGCGGCGGTCGGCGCCAGGTTGGCGACCGCGCCGGGCCTGCCGCTGCCCATGCTTCCGCACGCGGTGAGCGCAAGGGCGGCACACAGCGTGAGCGACACCACAGCACCGGACCGGACTGAAGATGGAACGAAAGCGCGGAGAGCAAAGCGAAAATTCATGAAGGCTCCTGGTCGGGAT
>CAXTCC010000030.1:0-7479 GCA_964242015.1 uncultured Variovorax sp. | reverse complement strand
TCGTTGTATAGCCGCATTGCCGCCGCGCCGCCATCGGTGCCAGCCGCGACTTCTTCTGCCGCGAGCCGGATCAAGCGGGCCAACGCCGCGTCGTGGATGGCATGGCGCTGCAATTCCTGCAGGGTCTGCTGCGCATAGTCGAGCGAGCTGCCGTAGCGCCCGACCGCGCTCGAAAAGATCTCGCGGTAGCGCGCGTCGCTCAGCTCGCCAGTGAAGTTGGGGCTGCGGCGCGACAGCGTGAAAGCCAATGCGCGCACCGTGCCGCCGGGTGTCACGCAATCGAGCCAGCGCGGGTCGTAGACGCCGGTCGGCATCTCGCGTAGCCAGAGCCGGCCCAGCGTTTCGAGCGCATCGGCTTGCGGGATGCGAAACACCATGCCGCGACAACTGCCGCCCGACAGCAGGCCGAACACGAGCCCGGGGTTCTGCGGCGTGCCGCGATTCACCCGGCTCCACATCTTGAGCGCGCGATGCCAGCCGTGCACGCGCGCCGGGCGGCGCTCAACGAAGTCGAAGTCGGGTCGCCAGATCAGCGAGCCGTAGCCGTACACCCAGAAGTCGTCGTGCCCGCCCCATTCGTGGATCACACGGTCGAGCATCGGTTTCGGATCGCGCAACGGTTTGGGCAGCGGGTCCAGTCCGGGAGGGCCGGGGTTGCCCTCTACAATTTCGGGGTCATGGTTCACCGCACCATTATTTACCGCCCCCTTTCCTATGGAGACAGACCCATGGCATCCAGCGCCGACGACGACAGCCTGCAAAACCTTGTTCTCGGCCTGATTTTCGGCTTGATCGCGCTCGTCGTTTTCCTGCTGATCGGCATCGTGATCTGGCACAAGGGACACAGCGCCACGGCGGCCAAGGCGGGCGGTGCGTCAGTGGCGGCGATGGCCCGGCCTGCCTCGCCTGCAGCCGCCGTACCGCCGATCGCCGTGGTCACCGAAACCGTGACGGTGACGATCCCCGATGGCGCCAGCGTCAACGTTGGCCCCAACGGCGTGGTCGCTTTCTACTTTGCGACCGGCAGTGCCGATCTGGCACCGGGTGCCGCCGAGGCACTGGCCGCGGTCATCAAGGGCGTGCAGGACGGCCGCAAGGCAGTGATTTCGGGCTATCACGACACGACAGGGGACGCCGCCATCAACGAGCAGCTTGCCAGGAAGCGGGCAGAAATGGTTCGCGACGTGCTGACCGGCCTGGGTGTGCCGGCTGCCAAGGTCGATCTGCAAAAGCCGGCCGAAACGGCAGGCTCCGGCAACAACGCCGAGGCGCGCCGGGTCGAGGTCAAGCTGGTCGACTGACAACCGACTCGGGGATACGGCGAGCTCTTCTCGCAAAATCCTATCGACATGAAGCCCGGCAATACCGGGCTTTTTCATTGGCTCTTGGTACCATGGGTTTTCCCCCATCGCGATGAAACTCATGACGACGAATTCCACAGTCAACGAGGTCACCGACCGCATCCGGGAGCGCAGCAAGACCACGCGCACGGCTTACCTGCAGCGACTCGCCGAGACCCGCGATCGCGATCGCGGCTCCGACCGCATGGGTTGCGCCAACGTGGCCCACGCGGTGGCCGGCATCCCGGCCAACGACAAGTTCAAGGTGGTGACCGAGCGGGCACCCAACATCGGCATCGTCACCGCCTACAACGACATGCTGTCGGCCCACGCGCCGTACCAGACCTATCCCGACATCATCAAGAACGAAGCGCGCAAGCTCGGTGCCACGGCACAGGTCGCCGGCGGCGTGCCTGCCATGTGCGACGGCGTGACGCAGGGCACGCCGGGCATGGAGCTGAGCCTGTTCAGCCGCGACCTCATCGCCATGAGCACCGCGGTGGCGCTCACGCACGACATGTTCGACTGCGCCTTGCTGCTCGGCGTCTGCGACAAGATCGTGCCCGGCCTGCTGATCGGCGCGCTGCACTTCGGCCACTTGCCGACCGTCTTCGTGCCGGCGGGTCCGATGGCCTCGGGCATGTCGAACACTGCGAAGTCGAAGGTGCGCGAGCAGGCCGCGCAAGGCCTGGTCGGGCGCAAGGGGCTGATGGAAGCGGAGATGGCGGCCTACCACTCCGTCGGCACCTGCACCTTCTACGGCACCGCCAACAGCAACCAGATGCTGCTCGAAGCCATGGGCCTGCACGTGCCCGGCACCGCGTTCATCCAGCCCGGCGACGCGATGCGCGAAACGCTCACGCGCGAGGCGGTGCGCACGGTGCTCGGGCGTGCCGGCGACGGCGGGGAGGGCGGGAAGGGCGGCAACTCGACGTTCGCCATACCGCCGATCGGCGAGATGGTGGACGAGCGCTGCATCGTCAACGCGATGGCCGCCTTGCTCGCAACCGGCGGTTCGACCAACCACCTGATCCACTGGGTGGCGGTGGCGCGCTCCGCCGGCATCGTGATCGACTGGGACGATTTCTCACGCCTCTCCGACGTCATACCGCTGCTGACCCGGGTCTATCCGAACGGCAGCGCCGACGTCAACGAGTTTCAGGCGGCGGGCGGCCCTGGCTTCGTCATCGGCGAACTGGTCGAGGCCGGACTCATGCACGCCGACGTGCTCACCGTGCGCGCCGGCGGCATCCGCGAGTTCGCGAACATCCCGGCGCTGGCCGATGGCGAACACAAGCTGTCGTGGAGCGCGGCGGCGCCGTCGAAGAACGATGCGGTCGCGCGGCCGGTGAGCACGCCGTTCAGCGCGACCGGCGGTCTGAAATTGTTGAACGGCAACCTCGGCCGCAGCGTCATCAAGGTGTCGGCCGTGTCCGAGGACAGGCACGTCATCGAAGCACCGGCGCGCGTGTTCGATTCGCAGGCTGCACTGCAACAGGCCTTCACCGCCGGCGAGCTCGACCGCGACGTGGTCTGCGTGGTGCGTTGGCAAGGCCCGCAGGCCAACGGGATGCCCGAGCTGCACAAGCTCACGCCGCCGCTGTCGGTGCTGCAGGGCAAGGGATTCAAGGTCGCGCTGGTCACCGATGGGCGCATGAGCGGCGCCTCGGGCAAGGTGCCGGCCGCTATCCACGTGTCGCCCGAAGCGGCTGCCGGCGGCGCCATCGCAAAGGTGCGCGACGGCGATCTGATCCGGCTCGACGCGGTCGCAGGCACACTGGCCGTGCTGCTGCCCGACGACGAATGGGCCGAGCGCGAGATCGCGACGCTTTCCGATGCGCAGCGCGCCGCCGACGGTCATGGCCTGGGCCGTGAACTGTTCGCCGGCATGCGGCGCAATGCTTTGACCGCTGAAGAAGGAGCCTGCTCATGGCTATGACACAAACACTCACCGCCCTCGATGTGATGCGCGACGCACCGGTCATTCCGGTCATCGTGCTGCACGACGTCAAGGACGCGATCCCGCTGGCGCGTGCGCTGGTGGCCGGTGGCATCCGCATGCTGGAGGTCACGCTGCGCACGCCGCAGGCGCTGCAATGCATCGAGGCCATCGCCAAGGACGTGCCCGAGGCCGTGGCGGGCGCCGGCACCATCCGCAGCGCGGCCGATGCGCAAGCCTCGGCATTGGCGGGTGCCAGGTTCGGCGTGAGCCCAGGCTACACGCGTTCGGTCGGCAAGGCGTGCCATGACCTCGGCCTGCCGCTGTTGCCCGGCGTCGCGACCGGCAGCGAAATCATGACCGCGCAGGAAGACGGCTACACCCAGCTCAAGTTCTTCCCGGCGCTGCAGGCGGGCGGACTGCCGATGCTGAAGGCCTGGCAAGGTCCGTTCGGCGACGTCACCTTCTGCCCGACCGGTGGCATCCATGCGGGCAATGCAGCAGAGTTTCTGGCGCTGTCGAACGTCGCCTGCGTCGGTGGCTCATGGATCGTTCCGGCCGATGCGATCAAGGCCGGTGACTGGGCACTCATCGAACAACTGGCGCGCGCGGCCACCACGCTGACGCGCAAGGCGCCATGACAGCGGCTGCGGGCACAGGCACGGGCACGGCCGCGGTCGACCTCGATGCGGCGGGCCTCGCCGATCTCAAGGTCATCGCGTTCGACGTTTTCGGCACCGTGGTCGACTGGCACAGCGGCATCGCCGCCGAGGTCGAGCGCCTGCTGCCGGGTGTCGAAGGCGGCGCCTTCGCCCTGGCCTGGCGCGCCGGCTATCAGCCTGCGATGAAGAGCGTGATGGAGCGCATGGCCGGCGATGCGACGCACAGTGGCGGCTTCACGCTGCTCGACGAACTGCACCTGAGCATCCTCGAGCGCGTGCTGCGCGACTTCGGACTTACCGACGTCGACCCTACCGTCAAGCGGGAGCTGAACCTGGCCTGGCACCGCTTGCCGGCATGGCCCGACGCGGTCGCGGGCCTCACGCGGCTGAAGAAGAAATACATCATCTGCACGCTGTCGAACGGCAACATCGGTTTGTTGACGGAGATGGCCAAGGGCGCAGGGCTGCCGTGGGATTGCGTGCTGTCGGCCGAGGTCTTCAAGGCCTACAAGCCCGACCCCCGCACCTACCTCGGCGTGGCGGCTGTGTTCGACGTGCCTCCCGCTCGCGTGATGCTGGCGGCGGCGCACCACGATGACCTAGCCGCGGCGCGTGTCTGCGGCCTCAAGACCGGGTACATCGAACGTCCGAACGAGTTCGGCGCGGCGCGGCCGAAGGACGTTTCGCCGCAAGCTGCCAACACGCTGCACGCGCGTGACATCGAAGCGCTGGCGGACCTGCTCGGCTGCTGAAGCCTGAAGCCTGAAGCTGAGCAGGCGAGCGCTCAGGAACTCAGCGCAATCCGCCGCCGCTGTCGTCTTCCTTGCGCTGAATCAACTCGATCTTGTAGCCATCCGGGTCCGTCACGAAGGCGATCACCGTGGTGCCGCCCTTGACGGGGCCGGCCTCGCGCGTGACGTTGCCGCCCGCTGCCTTGATCTTGTCGCAGGCCGCGTACGCGTCCGGCACGCCCAGGGCGATGTGGCCGTAGGCGCTGCCGAGGTCGTAGCTTTCGGTGCCCCAGTTGTAGGTGAGCTCGATCTCGGCCTGTGCCGGGTTGCCCTCGCCGTAGCCGATGAAGGCGAGGCTGTATTTGTACTCGGGGTTCTCGGACGTGCGCAGCAGGTTCATGCCGAGCACCTTCGTATAGAAGTCGATCGAACGTTGCAGGTTGCCGACGCGGAGCATCGTGTGGAGGAGTCTCATCTCAGGCTTCTTGTCATCGTGGAAACCCCGATTTTCGCGTGCCTCGCGGCTCAGCGCTTGGGCAGCTCGAACACCAGGCAGGTCGTGGTGGCATGCGCGTAGAGCGTGCCGTCGGGACCGACGAGGCGGGCTTCGGCGGTGGCCAGTTGGCGGCCGCAGTGGATCACCTTGCCGATGGCGCGAACGCGTTGCACCTTGCCGGGGAGGATCGCCTTGACGTAGTTGACGCCGAGCTCCGCTGTCGTGTAGCCGCGGCCGGGCGGCATCATCGTGTGGACCGAGCAGCCCAGTGCCGAATCGAGCATCGTGGCGGCCCAGCCGCCGTGGATGGTGCCCAGCGGATTCAGGTGCTCCGCCAGCGGCTCGCCCTGAAAGATCGCCACGCCGGGGCTGACTTCGACGACGGTGAAGTTCAGCGTCTTGGCGATCGCGGCATAGGGAATCCTGCCGTCCATCATGGCCTGCATCACCTCGAGACCGGTCAAGCCTTCGATCTGTTCGGGTCGCGCCACGCCCGGTCCGGGGCCGGCGTGCAGCAGCGCGTTCACTTCGGCCTCGCGCGCGATCCAGGCTTCGAGCTGATTGTTTTCTGCCACGAAAATTCCTTTAACAGTTGTAGGTACAACTATTGTAGATACAATATTCGACCATGAAAGCCACCCCCGCGACAGTGACGTCCACTGCAACGCCGACCGACAAGCCGAGCGAGCCCAGGGGCTGTACCAACTTCAAGTTGCGCAGCCTGGGTCGGGTAGTGTCGCGTCACTATGACGGCGCGTTGATCGAGTGCGGTCTCAAGACCTCGCAATATTCGCTGCTGTCGCACGTCATTCGCCTGGGCCCGTTGCGCCCGATCGACCTGGCGCGCGCGATGAACGTGGAGGCGTCGACGCTCACCCGCAACCTCAAGCCGCTGTTGACGGCCGGCTACCTCACGCAGTGCGAAGGCGTGGACGCGCGCAGCCGTCTCATCACCATCACCGAGGCCGGCCGCGCCAAGCGTGCCGAGGCGCAGCGCCTGTGGCACAGCGCACAGCTGGAACTCAACCGAATTCTCGGTACGGACCGCGTGCTCGCACTGCATCGACTGGTCGAAGACTCGCTCGAATTGCTCGGCGCCGATGCGCCCGCAGTGCAAGAAGCCTGATCGTTCTTACCCCATTTTTTCATCGCAGAGGCCGCATGCTCGCTCACCAGTTCTCCGCATGGCTGCAACGCCGCGGCATTCACTATGGCTGGATCGTCGCCGCCGTCACCTTCTTGACGATGCTGATGATGTCCGCCGCGCTCGGCTTGCCGGGCGCCATGATGCAACCGCTCGGCAAGGAGTTCGGCTGGAGCACCGAGCAGGTGTCGTCTGCGCTGGCGCTGCGCTTCGCGCTGTTCGGGCTCATGGGGCCGTTCGCGGCAGTGCTCATGGAGCGCTACGGCCTGCGTGCGGTGATGTGCGTCGGGCTGGCGCTGGTCGGCTCCGGCATGGCGCTGGTGACGCTGGCGTCGCAGCTCTGGCAGCTCTTCATCGTCTGGAGCCTGATGCTCGGCATCGGTACCGGCATGACGGCGCTGGTGCTCGGCGCGGTGGTGGCCAACCGCTGGTTCGTCGGGCGGCGCGGGTTGGTCATCGGCATGCTGACGGCGAGTTCGGCGACCGGGCAACTGGCCTTCTTGCCGGTCGCGGCATGGATGATCGAACACTGGGGCTGGCGCTCGGCCACGGTACCGGTGTTCATCGGTGCTGCCGTCATCGCGCTGTTGTGCCTGCTCTTCGTGCGCAACCGGCCGTCCGATATCGGACTGCTGCCCTATGGTCAAGCACCGGCCGCTGCGGGCGCCGCACCACCGCCAGCCGCGATGGTCATGAACTGGCGCACGCCGTTCGTCACGCTGCGTGAAGCCTCGTCGAACAAGACCTTCTGGATCCTTGCCGGCACCTTCTTCATCTGCGGGCTCAGCACCAATGGGCTGGTGCAGACGCATTTCATCTCGCTGTGCGGCGACAACGGCATGGGCGCCGTGCCGGCTGCATCAGTGCTGGCGATGATGGGCGCCTTCGACTTCGTCGGCACCATCCTGTCGGGCTGGCTGTCGGACCGCTACGACAACCGCAAGCTGCTCTTCTGGTACTACGGCCTGCGCGGTCTCTCGCTGTTCTGGCTGCCGCATTCGGAGTTCACGATCTACGGCCTCGGCCTGTTCGCGATGTTCTATGGGCTCGACTGGATCGCCACCGTGCCGCCGACGGTCAAGCTCGCTGGCGCGCCCTTCGGCCCGCAGAAAGTCGGCCGGGTGTTAGGCTGGATGTTCGCGGCGCATCAGCTCGGTGCCGCGAGGG
>CAXTCC010000029.1:0-26580 GCA_964242015.1 uncultured Variovorax sp. | reverse complement strand
GGAGATCCCCAACATCTCGTTCGGCGGTGCCGAGGCCATCACCAAGCCGGTCACGCCCTACGTGTACGCCACCTCGCCGACCGACCGCATGGTGGTCGAAAACCTGCTGACCGAGTTCCGGGAAAAAAAGCTGACCAAGCTCGGCCTCATCTACTCGCTCGACGCATTCGGCCAATCGGGCGGCAGCATCGCCAAGGAGCTGGCCGGGCAATACGGCGTGAACCTTGCGGCCGAAGAAACCTTCGGGCCGCAAGACACCAACATGACGCCGCAGCTGCTGCGCATGCGCAACGCACAGCCCCAAGCCCTGCTGGTGTGGAGCGGCAACCCCGGCCCGTCGATCGTGATGCGCAATGCAGTCGAGATGGGATTGAACGTTCCGATGTTCGCCAGCTACGCCTCAGGCTCACGAGCCTTCCTGCAGCAGACCGGCCCGGCGGCCGAAGGTGCCTTCGTTCCGTCTTATCGCATCGTCGCGCCCGAGACGCTGTCCGACAGCGACCAACTGAAGCAACCGCTCATCGCCTTTGCCAAACAGTACCGTGAGCGCTGGAACGCCGAGCCCGACCAGACTTCGGGCCACGCGTACGACGTGCTGCTCATGCTCAACGGGGCCTTCGCTGCGATGAAGGGTCCGCTCACGCGCAAATCGTTGCGCGACGCGTTGGAAAACGTGAAGTTCAACGGCGCCAACGGGCCGCGCACCCTGTCGGCGCAAGATCATCGGGGCCTCGACAAGACCTCCGTGGTGATGATGCAGGCCAAGGGCGGGCGCTGGTTCGCCGTGCAGCGGTAGGCGGACGTTCGCATGACTGCACCGTTTAACCGCCAGATCGTGCTGGCCCGTCGACCTGCCGGCGTGCCGGTGCCCGACGATTTCCGCATCATCGAATCGGCTGTGCCCGAAATCCTGGACGGCGAAGTGCTGATCCGACATGCGTACCTCGGCCTCGCGCCTGCAGCCCGTTTGCGCATGAGCGAAACGCGCTCCTACCGCGATCCTCTCGCGCTGGGCGATGTGGTCTACGGCCAGGGCTGCGGCGTCGTCGTGCAGAGTCGCAAGGCCGGCTTCGAGGAAGGCGACCAGGTGATGTCCATCAGCGGAGGGTGGCAGGAATATTCCGTGTCCAGGGGCGCCGGTCTGGACCGCATCGACACCGCGGTGGCGCCGCCGACGGTGTGGCTGGGTGCCCTCGGCACATCGGGCATGACGGCGTGGATCGGACTGCTCCGGATCGGCCAGGCCAAGCCTGGAGATACCGTCGTCGTCTCCGCGGCCAGTGGCGGCGTCGGCGCCATGGTCGGGCAGATCGCGAAGCTCAAGGGTTGCCGTGCCGTGGGCATCGCCGGCGGTGAGGCCAAGGTGCGGCATGTGGTCGACGACCTCGGCTTCGATGCTTGCGTCGACTACCGCTCAGCCGACTGCGGCGACGGTTTGCAGCACGCTTGCCCCGACGGCATCGATGTCTATTTCGAGAACGTCGGAGGTACGGTGCGCGACGCCGTGTGGCCGCTGATGAACACGCGGGGGCGCATCGTCGTGTGCGGGCTCATCGCCGAATACAACGACGCGCAGCAGGCCGGCCCCGGGTGGTTTCAGATCCTCGCGAAGCGGCTCGAGCTCAGGGGTTTCATCATGTCCGACCATGCCGGCCTGCGCCCCGAGTTCGTGGCCGAAATGGGGGCCTGGTATGCGGCCGGCAAGATCGTCGTGCGCGAAGACATCAGCCATGGCCTCGAAGCAGTGGTGCCGGCCTTCATCGGCATGCTGCAGGGTCGCAACTTCGGCAAGACGATCGTGGCGCTTTGATGGGCCGCACGACCGTGTGACCGTACGGGGTCAATACGACTTCGGCAGGCCGAGCACCCGCTCGGCAATGTAGTTCAACACCATCTCGCGGCTCACCGGTGCGATGCGCGGAATCATGATTTCCCGCAGGTAGCGCTCGACGTCGAACTCCGCTGCGTAGCCCATGCCGCCCAGCGTGCGCACGGCACGGTCGCAAGCCAGGTAAGCGGCGTCGGCAGCCAGGAACTTGGCGGCATTGGCTTCCGCACCGCAGGGCCGACCGCTGTCGTACAGGGCGGCAGCGCGCCAGATCAGGCAATCGGCGGCTTCGAGCTGCATCCAGCTTTCTGCCAGAGGGTGCGCAATGCCCTGGTTCTTGCCGATCGGGCGTCCGAACACCACGCGATCTTTGGCGTAGCTTGCCGCCTTGGCAAGGGCGCGCCGACCGATGCCGACCGCTTCGGCGGCGACCAGGATGCGCTCCGGATTGAGCGCGTCGAGCAGGATCGAAAAGCCTCGGCCCTCTTCGCCGATGCGATGGTCCAGCGGCACCGGCAGGCCGTCGATGAACACCGCATTGGAGTCCACCGCCGCGCGTCCGTGCTTGCGAATTTCCCGGACCTCGATGTACTTTCGGTCGAGGTCGGTATAGAACAACGTCATGCCGTCGGTCGGCTTCTTGCAGTCTTCGATGGGCGTGGTGCGCGCCAGAATCATCATCTTGTTGGCGCGCTGCGCGGTCGAAGTCCACATCTTGCGGCCGGTGATCGAGTAGCCATTGTCAGTGCGAATCGCGCGGGTGGTGATGTGCGTGGTGTCGAGACCTGCATCGGGCTCGGTCACTGCAAAGCACACGACATCCTGGCCGCGATTGAGCGGCGGCAGGATGGCTTCTTTCTGCTGCTCGGTGCCATGTACTGCGACCGCGTGCGGCGCGAAGATGTTGATGTGAATGGTGGAGCATGCTGCCAGCACGCCGGCCGAATTGCCGACGGTCTGCATCAGCAATGCCGCCTCGGTCAATCCGAGGCCAGAACCGCCATAGGCCTCCGGCATCATGATGCCCAGCCAACCGGCTTCAGCCACGGCTTTCTGGAACTCGACGGGGAAGGCATGCCTCTCGTCCTTGTCACGCCAATACTCGTCGTCGAAGCGGTCGCACAACGTTTGCACGGCATCGCGAATCTGTTCTTGCTCGGGGGTGAGGTCCAATGACATGGTGCGTTTTCAAATTGAAAAGGATTAAAGTATGGTAAACCATCCTTTAAGAGATTGCACCCATGAAAATACAGTGGAACCACGGTGTCGTGTCCTTGCTGGACCCTGACGATTTCAAGGTCTTCAAGGTCGTCGTCGAAGGTGCCGAATGCCAGCTCGATCAAGTCGCTGCAGACTTCGATCGCATCGCCGTATTCGATGGCACCGCAACCGCCTGGGTCGCCCAGTCAGCATTGCGGGCAATGGCACCGCAGGGCACCGATTCGGCCTGGTCGCGTGCATTGGACGCCATGGTCGAAAAGGCTAAGCCGCATGGCTGGATCGACGTCGCCACCGGTGCCATCAAGGCGCATGTCGAATGGAAGGGTGCAACGCCTCGTAACGAAGATTGAGTCACTCGCTCGGGACTTTCCCTATGTCGCGCAGCCAAGTAGTGACAATGTTCCATCTTTAGAACTAGTATCGCCTCGATCGCAAGCGTTCTACAGAGGAAACCGAGTGTCCCAGTTCCTGCAAATCGTCCTGGCCGGCATTTCCATCGGCGCCATCTACAGCCTCGCAGCGCTGGGCTTCACCATCGTTTTCAATGCAACCAAGGTCACGAACTTTGCCAACGGCGAGTTCGTCATGATGGGTGGGTTGATCTCGGCCTCGCTGGTTGCCAATGCGCATTGGCCGGCACCGCTGGCGGTGGGCTTTGCCGTGGTGTCGGTTGCAGCGCTCGGCGTGGTGCTGGACAAGCTGGGCTTGCAGCAGGCGCGGCGCAAAACCATTCTCGGCTACGCCATGATCACCATCGGCTTCAGCCTGTTCTATCGCGGACTGATGCAGGTGGTGGCAGGCCGCGACGTGCTGTTCATGCCGAGCTTCGGCGTGGTGCCCGACCTGCGTGTGCTCGACGTCTATTTCAGCTCGCAGTCGACCTGGATTCTCGTCACGCTCGCACTGGTCAGCGGCGGGCTGAGTTATCTCTTTCTGCGTACGCGACTCGGCAAGGCGATGCGTGCCGCCAGCCAGAGCCCCCGTGCTGCCGCTTTGTGCGGCATCGAGCCCGCGCTGATGTCGGCCATCGCCTTCGCCATGGCGGCCGCGGCAGGGGCGCTGGCGGGTGCGCTGGTGGCGCCAGTCGGCGCGGCCTTCTATGAGTACGGCCTGTCGTTCGGGCTCAAGGGCTTCGCGGCGGCGGTGCTGGGCGGTTTCGGCAACCCGGTCGGCGCGGTGGTCGGCGGCCTGCTCATCGGGCTACTTGAAAGCCTTTCTGCCGGCTATCTGTCGTCGGCCTACAAAGACGCCGTCGCGCTTGCCATCCTGTTGGCCCTGCTGCTGGTCTGGCCGAGCGGCCTGCTCGGTCGCGTCGAAGCCAGGCGGGTTTGATCATGGACCAAGCCATCGTGAGCGTGTTGCCGGCCAAGGGAGCCGTCGCGCCGGCAAAGACTCTGGCCGGCGCGCGCTACCGGCGCGACCTGATCGGCGTGGCCGTCCTCGTCGTGATCGCCATCGTCATCGGCCTGACCGTCACGCGGTCGTTCTACCTGACCATGCTGATCTACTCGGCCATCTACGCCATCGCCGCATTGGGCATGTCGCTGCTGTTTGGCTTTGCCGGTCAGATCTCCATCGGGCAGGCCGCCTTCTTCGGCGTCGGTGCCTACACCAGCGCCTACCTGGTCACGCACTTCAATGTGTCGCCGGTGCTCGGCACGGTCTGCGCCACCGCGCTGGCCGGTGCGTTCGGCTGGCTGGTATCGCGCCCGCTGTTGCGGCTCACCACCAACTACCTCGCCATGGGCACGCTGGCTTTTGGCGTCATCTGCTTCATTCTTTTTGCCCAACTGCGCAACATCACGGGAGGGCTCGACCCCGGCATCGTGTCGCTCAAGCCGTTTTCGATCGGCCCTTGGGTACTGGACGAGCCACGCAAGATGTACTGGCTGGTAGCAGGTGTGCTGTGCGTGGTCATGCTGCTGGTCATCAACCTCGTGCACAGCCGCATCGGCCGTTCGTTGAAGGCACTCAAGGTCTCTGAAGTGGGTGCCGCCGGACTGGGTGTCGACGTGGTGCGCTACAAGGTCGCAACCTTCGCGCTGGCCGCCGCGCTGGCCGGTCTGGCGGGTTCGCTCTTCGCGCACTTTCAAAGTGCGTTCAACGCCGGCGTGTTCAACGTCGGCCTGTCAATCGAGTTGCTCATCATGATCGTGGTGGGTTCGGTCACGTCGCCGTGGGGCGCCTTGTTCGGCGCGCTGTTCGTCACCATCCTGCCATCGTTCCTGGAAGACTTCGAGCACTACAAGCTGTTGATCTACGGAATCATCATGACGGCAGTGATGATCTACATGCCCGATGGCTTCGGCAAGGGCGCAGTCGACGCTGTGGTGTCGCTCTGGAAACGCAGGAGGTTCGAATGACGCTCGTCGTCGAAGACTTCGGCAAGCGCTACGGCGGCCTGGTGGCGGTCGATCGCGTCAGTCTTACGGCGCGGGCCGGGGCCGTCACCGCACTCATCGGTCCCAACGGCGCCGGCAAAACCACGCTGTTGAACCTGATCAGCGGCGTGATCATGTCCGACAGCGGAACCTGCACCCTGTTCGACGAAAACGTGACGGGCCGCACGCCTCACCAGCTCGCCCATCTGGGCCTGACGCGCACCTACCAGAGCCCCCAGTTGTTCGACGACATGAGCGTGCTCGAAACGGTGATGGTCGGCGCGCACCTGCGTGGTTCGGCCGGCTTCATCTCGTCGATGTTTCGCATCGGAAAGACGCGCCGTGAAGAGGCTCGACTCGAAGCGCAGGCGCTGTGGGCGATCGATCGCGTGGGCTTGCCATCGTCGCTGTTGCGACGTCCGGCGGTCGACCTGGCATACGGCCTGCAGCGACGTGTCGAGATCGCACGCGCCCTCGCGATGCAGCCACGCGTGCTGTTGCTCGACGAGCCCGCCGCCGGTCTGAACCAGCAGGAGACTCACGAGCTCGCCGGCCTGGTCCAGAGCCTTGCGATCGGCGGGCTGACGGTGTTGCTGGTGGAACACGACATGGACATGGTGATGGGCATCTCGCAGCACGTGGTGGTCATGAACTTCGGTCGCAAGATCGCCGAGGGATCGCCGGCCGAAGTCCAGAAGAACCAGGAAGTGATCGACGCCTACCTCGGCGCACCGGCCGAGCTGGCCGAGCCGGCCGGATTGGCTGCAGCCGAAGGGGTGGCGCATGCTTGAGCTCAAAGAGGTGTGTGTGCGCTACGGCGCCATTCAGGCGCTGCACTCGGTTTCCATGCATGTCGCGCAAGGCGAGATTGTTTGCCTGATCGGCGCCAACGGAGCGGGCAAGTCGACCGTGCTCAACGCCATATCCGGCGTGGTCGCACCGCTGGATGGAACCATCGTCTTCGAGAGCGCCAACATCCGTGGCGCACGGGCCAGCAGCATCGTGCGCAAGGGCCTGATCCAGGTGCCCGAAGGCCGACTGGTGTTCCCCGACATGACGGTGCGCGAGAACCTCGAGATGGGTGCCTACAGCCGGCGCGACGCGACGGAAGGCACGCTGGCGATGGTCATGGAACTCTTTCCGCGCCTCGCGGAGCGCACGGCCCAACTGGCCGGACTGATGTCGGGCGGCGAGCAGCAGATGCTGGCCATCGGCCGAGCTCTCATGGCCGCGCCGCGCTTGTTGCTGCTCGACGAGCCATCGATGGGTCTGGCCCCACTGGTGATCGCCGACATCTTTCGAACCTTGCAGCGGCTGCGCAGCGAGTTCGGCCTGTCGATCCTGCTGGTCGAGCAGAACGCGCGTGCCGCGCTGATGCTGGCAGACCGTGGCTATGTGCTGACCAACGGCCGCATCACGCAGGAAGGTTCATCGAAGGCATTGCTGGCAGACACGGCGACGCAAGAGGCGTTTTTGGGTCGCATGGCGGCGGCAGTCGTTGCCTGAGGGTCGAACTCGGTGAAGCTCAAGCTCTACTACCGCCCCGGCACCTGTGCGCTGGCTTCCTTCCTCGCGCTGGAAGAGGCGGAGGCCGACTATGAAGCCGTCGACGTGTCGGATCAGCTCGACCTGCTGGCTTCGCTCAATCCACGCGGCAAGGTGCCGGTGCTCGAAGTCGACGGCCGCATCCTGCGCGAGAACGTCGCCATCCTTTCCTTCATCGCGCGACGGTTTCCGGCCGCGGGTCTTTTACCGCAAGACCCGTTCGAAGAAGCGCAATGCCTGTCGACGGCTGCCTGGTTCGCCAGCACCTTGCACATCGACTATCGACGCTTCTTGAAGCCCAGCGTGTACAGCCCCGGGGGCGCCGCGAGGGATGCGATCAGCGCGGAAGGCGCATTGCAATACGGGCGCGACCTCGACGAACTCGACCAGCAGCTGCGCGGCAGGACATGGCTGCACGGCGAGCAACGTTCGGTCGCCGATCTGTACGGGCTGGTGTTCGTGGACTGGGCGCATCGGTCGGCGCTGCACGACCCCGGCTGGTCCGGCATCGATCCGTGGATCGAGCGTTTGCGACAACGGCCCGCCGTCGAACGCGTGCTAAAGCTCATGGGCAGTCCTTTGGTGGCAGGAGACTAGAAATGTTGATAAAGACAGCGGCCGGCATGGCCTTGGCAATCCTCGCGAGCGTGTCGGCGGGACATGCGAGCGCGCAAGACCTGAAGATCGGCGTCATCGTGTCGTTGAGCGGCGCGACAGCGATCTACGGCGACCCCGTGCCCAAGACCTTGCGCTTGCTGGTCGACCAGCTGCCCGATCAGAAGATCGCCGGCCACGCGGTCAAGCTGATCGTGGTCGACAGCGAGAGCAATTCGACCAAGGCGGTGCAGCTGGTGCGCCGCCTGATCGATCGCGACGAGGTCGACGTGATCATCGGCCCATCGACCAGCGGCGAGGCGATCCCGATCGTGCCGGTGGTCAACCAGGCGAAGGTGCCGAACATCACCTTCGGCAGTGCCGAGCCGGTGACCACGCCGGTCACGCCCTACGTCTTTGGCGTGGCGCCGTACGACCGCATGGGCATCGCCAACATCCTGGAGAACCTGCAGCAGCGCGGCATCAACCGCATCGCACTCGTGCACTCGCAGGATGGTTTTGGCCAGGGCGGGATGAACATCTTCAAGGAGACGGCGCCCAAGTACGGTGTCGAACTCGCGGTGATCGAAAGCTTCGCGCCGCAAGACACCGACATGACGGCGCAGCTGCTGCGCATTCGCGAGGCCGGCAAGGTCGGCGCGGTGGTGGCGTGGGCGCCGACGCCCGGGCCGACCATCCTGCTGCGAAATGCGGCGGCGCTCAAGCTCGGGTTTCCGTTCTACCTCGGCTTTGCGCAGGCTTCGAACGCCTTCCTCGAACAGGTCGGTCCGGCAGGCGAGGGCGCCTACATATCGTCGCTGCCGATCATCGCGCCCGACGTGATGCCCGCCGACGATTCGCGCCGGCCCGACATGCTGGCGCTCAGCAAGCAGTACAAGGACAAGTACGGCGTGGCGGCCGACCAGACGGTAGGGCATGCACTCGATTCGTTCTTGATCGTCAAGGGCGCTGTCAGCAACATCAAAGGCCCGCTGACACGCGCTTCGCTGCGCGACGCCATCGAGAACTTCAAGTTCTGTGGCGCCAACGGCTGCCGCGCCTATCGCCCGGACGACCACCGGGGACTCGAGAAGAGCGGCCTCGTCATGCTGCAGATCAAGGACGGCAAATGGCGTGCCGCCGGCAATCCCTGAGCTCGCGCCCATGGACATCGGCATCGCAGGGCAAGTGGCGGTCATCACCGGTGGCGCGCGAGGTCTGGGTGCCGCAACGGCGCAAAGCCTGGCTAACGAAGGCGCCACCATCGTCGTATGGGACCGTGACGAGTCATCGGCTCATGCGCTCGTGCGGGAGATCGAAAGCGCCGGCGGCAAGGCGCTGGCGGTGGTGCGCGAAGTCGAATCATCAGAGGAGGTGTTTGCGGGCGTTGCGCAAGTCCTGGCCGCATTCGGTCGCATCGACATCCTTGTCAACAACGCCGGCTTCTCCCACCTCGGGCCTGTGACGGAGATGACAGATGCGCAATGGTCGAGCGTCGTCGGCGTGCACATGACCGGTGCCTTCAACCTGGTCCGCGCCGTGGTCCCGACGATGAAGACGCAGCACTACGGTCGCATCGTCAATATGTCGTCACTCGCCAGCATGGGCGCCGACGGCATGGCCTGCTACGCCACCGTCAAGGCCGGACTGCAAGGGCTCACGCGCGCACTCGCAGTCGAGCTCGGTCCACACGGCATCACGGTCAATGCCGTCGCGCCCAGCCTGATCCGTACCGAGCGGCTGAAGGCGAGCCCTGTGTTCGAGCGGCTGAGCGTGTTGTCTTTGCGTGGCCAGTCCATCCAACGCGACGGCTTGCCCGAAGACGTGGCCAACGCCATCGCCTTCTTCGCGTCCGCGAGGTCCGGCTTCATCACCGGTGAAGTCATGTTCGTCACCGGCGGTATTCGACAGCTTTGGTGAATCGTCGCCGACGCCGACCTCGATATTTTTGATTTCCGCATTTGTTCTTTACCTTCCACGGAGACAACCATGAAAACCATTTCACGACTCGCCATCGGCGTTGCGCTGCACTGTGCGGCCTTTGCCGCTCTGGCGCAGGAAACACTCAACGTGAGCGCCATCCTCGCGATCAGCGGCCCAGCATCGATCTATGGCGCACCGGCGGAGAAAGCGCTGCGGCTGATGGTCGAGAACCTGCCCAACAAGTCGATTGCCGGACATCCTGTCAAGCTCACCATCTACGACACCGAAGGCAACTCCACCAAGGCGGCGCAGTTGTTCCGCCGGGCGGCCGAGAGCGATGAAGCGCACATCGTTTTCGGCCCGTCGACCAGCGGCGAATCTCTGGCCATCGTGCCGATCGCCAACCAGTTGAAGGTGCCGACGGTGAGCCATGGCGGTGCAGAGACCATCACCAAGCCGCTCACCCCGTACATGTTCGCGCTGCCGCCGACCGATCGATTGATGGTCGAGTCGCTCATCGCTTCCATCAAGCAACGCGGCTGGAAAAAAGTGGCCGTGATGTATTCGGTCGACGGCTTCGGGCAGTCGGGCGGCACCATCGCGCAAGAGCTGGTGCCGGCCTCGGGCCTGGAACTGACGGGCGTCGAAACCTTCGCGTCGCAAGACACCAACATGACGCCGCAGCTGCTGCGCATCCGCGATAAAAATCCTGACGCGATCATCCTGTGGTCGGCCAATCCGGGCCCGACCATCGTGGCCAAAAACGCACTGGAGATGGGCCTGAAGAAGCCCTTCTTCGTGAGCACCGCCAATGCGACCCTCGGCTTCATCAACCAGACCGGTCCTGCCGCGGAGGGCATCTACGCCGCGACACTGCCGATCGTGGCGCCGGACGCGCTGGCCGATGGCGACCCGCGCAAGGCAATTTTCTTGCGCTTCAACAAGCAATACATGGACAAGGTCGGGCAGCCGGCGGACCAGGCCTCGGGTCACGGGCTCGACGACATCCTGTTGCTCGAAGCAGCGATGAAGAACCTGCAAGGCCCGCTGACGCGCGAGGCCCTGCGGGCAGCACTCGAGACGGTGAAGATGTGCGGTTCCAATGGCTGCCGCCAGATGCGCCCGGACGACCACCGCGGACTCACCAAAGACGCCATGGTGGTGATGCAGATCCGCGACGGAAAGTTCGCCCCGGTGAAGGGAACCCCGTAACTTCAGATGCCGGCGACGTAGCCGCCATCGATGCCGTAGGCCGAGCCTGTGACATAGCTTGCGCTGTCCGAGCAGAGCCAGACGGCGAGTTCGGCAATTTCGCTCGCTTCCGCAAAGCGACCGATGGGCAATCGGGCCAATATCTTGTCGCCCTTGGCGGCAAGTGAAGCTTCAGTCAGCGGCGTCGCAACATAGCCCGGACAGATCGCATTGACGCGGATGCCGACGTTCGAATATTCGAGCGCCGCAACTTTGGTCAAGCCGACCACGCCGTGCTTGCTCGCTGTGTAGGGGCCCGAGCGCGACAGGCCGATGACGCCTGCGATCGATGCCGTGTTGACGATGGCGCCGCCACGCGCCTGCATCGCCGCGAGCTCTGCTTTCATGCACATCCAGACGCCGGTCAGATTGATGCCGATCATCTTGTCCCAGGCGCTCTTGTCGATGTCGCCGAGTTTTCGGCCGACCGATTCGATCTCGGCGCCGCCGATGCCCGCGTTGTTGAAGGCGCAGTCGAGGCGGCCGAAGTGGCCGATGCATTCGGCCACCATCCGATTGACCTCATCTTCCTGGGCGACGTCGACGGTGACGGCGAGCGTTCGCGGCGCATGTCCACCCGCAGCGGCGGTCTTGGCGATCAGCTCGCACGTTTCGTGCGCAGCGGCCTGGTTGCGGTCGACCACGGCCACTGAAGCACCGCGTTGTGCAAAGGCCAGGCATGCCGCACGGCCGATGCCCGAGCCGCCGCCGGTCACCAGCGCGACCTTGTCCTTGAAATCATCGTTCACGCTGTGTTCCCGATCTGTTCCCGACATCGTCATCCGACGGCGCAGCCAGCCAGTCGACCAGTGCCCGTGTCACAGCCTCCGGCCGCTCGATGGTGGTGAGGTGACCGGCGCCGGCCACCTTGACCAGCTGCGATCCCGCAATGCCCGCGGCGATCTCTTCGGCCAGATGCGGCGGGGTCGCCACGTCCTCGTCGCCCACGAGTACCAGCGTCGGGCAGCGAATGGCGGCAAGGTGTGGCCGCGAATCGGGCCGTTGGCCGATGGCGTGCTGCTGCCGCATGAAGCGCTCGGGGCCGACGTCCCATGCAATCTGGCGGTACCGCGCACGCAGCGCTGCGTCGTTCAGGTGGCCGGGTGCGACGGCGATCTTCCAGGCCTGGTCGAGAAAGCTGTCGAAGCCTTGTTCAACGACCAGTCTGATCGAATCGCGCCGGCCCTGCGCCGCTGCGGCCGTGTCTGCGCGCGCCGACGTATCGAGCAGTGCGAGACGGGTCACCCGCTCCGGCGCCTGCCGCATGATTTCGAATGCGGTGTAGCCGCCCATCGACAGGCCTGCAAGAGCGAAGCGGGGCGGCGCGGTGGCGAGGATCTGGCGCGCAATCTCGGCGATCGAATCGCCCATCGCGTGGTTGGCGATCTGCACCGGCCCGAAGTTCCAGAGCGCGGGAATCTGCTGTTCGAACAATCGCGGCGAGCAATACAGCGCCGGGATCAACAACACGGGTTGAACACTGTTCATGCCCGATGCTAGGCGCGCCCACAGCGCATGCGTGTCCCCCACGAAGTGGACAGACATCGCAACGCGCCAGCGCTAAGGTCGACGCTCGAATGACCGCAGCCACCGCCATCGCCAGTTCGCAGAAGCCAGGGCTCGTGGCCATCAGCATCGCGGCTTTCGGCAGCAGCGCCATGATGCGGGTCTGCGACCCCATGCTGCCGGCGTTGTCGCAGGCTTTCGACGTGTCGACCGGGCGCGCTGCCCAAACGGTATCGACCTACGCCATCGCCTACGGCTTGCTGCAGTTGCTGTACGGTCCGTTGGGCGATCGCTACGGCAAACGCCGCGTCATCGGACTGGCCGCACTGGGCTGCACGCTGGGCAACATCCTCGCGGTGTTCGCCAACGATTTGCCCGCGCTGGTGCTGGCACGTGTGCTGTCGGGTGCCACTGCGGCGGCGATCATTCCGTTGTCGCTGGCCTTCATCGGCGACACCGTCGAATACGAGCGGCGGCAAGAGGTGCTCGCGCGTTTTCTCACCGCGACCTTGAGCGGCATGATCCTCGGTCAATGGGGCTCGGGCGTGCTGGTCGACACGTTCGGCTGGCGCTGGACCTTCGGCGTGCTCACCGTGCTGTTTCTTGCAGTCGGGCTGCGTCTGTGTACCGACCCCACTACGCGCGGCGAGCGGCCGCAGCTGCCATCCGCGGCCGGCCATTTGCGTGGCGCACTCGACGTGTTGTCGATCCCCTGGGCGCGCTGGATTCTGGTGCTGGTCGCGATCGAGGGCGCCTTCGCTTTCGCGGTGATGGCCTTCCTGCCGGCCTTCGAGCACCAGGAGTTCGGGCTCGGCATGTCCTGGGCTGCCGCCATCGTGGCGTTGTACGGCGTGGGCGGCATGGTCTATTCGTTCACGGCACGCGCATTGCTCGCCCGGCTTGGCGAAAGCGGGCTCGCAGGGGCCGGCGGTGCGCTGATCGCCTGCGCGTGGATCGGCGTGGCGTTGGCCGATGGCTGGCTCTGGTCGCTGCCGGCTTGCGCGATCGCCGGGCTCGGCTACTACATGCTGCACAACACGCTGACGACGCATGCGACGCAGATGGCGCCGGCGTTGCGCGGCACGGCGGTATCGCTGTTCGCGGCCAGCCTCTTCATCGGCATCGCGGTCGGGGTCAGCCTGGCAGGATGGGTGGTCGATCGCATCGGCTACCGCTGGGTTTTTGCCATCGCAGGCGTCGCGCTGCTGCTGCTCGGCGCGAGCTTCGCGGCAGTGCTGCGTCAGCGCCACGCCGCTGCCACGGCCACCGTTTCTTCATCTTCTCGACCAACGAACAAGGACACGACATGACAACCACTCCGCAATCCAATTCCGGCACAGGCTGGCTCGGCCTCGAAGGTCGCGTCTGCGTCATCACAGGCGCCGCGGGTGGCATTGGCGGTGAGATCGCGCGCGAGTTTGCCGCGGTGGGCGCCAAGGTGGCGCTGCTCGACCGTGACGAGAAGGGCGCCACCGCTTTCGCTGCCGACATCGCTGCCTCCGGCGCGCAGGCCATTGGCGTGCATTGCGACATCACCGACGAAGCCAGCGTGACTGCCGCGGCCGAGACCGTCGCAGGGAAGCTGGGTCCGTGCAACGTGCTGGTCAACAACGCCGCTGCCATTTACGCCGGCGCCTTGATGGACGTGAAGCTCGACAGGTGGAACCAGTTGCTGGCGGTCAATCTCAACGGCTTCCTGTTGTGCTCACAGGTGTTCGGTCGGCAGATGATCGCGCATCGGAATGCTCAAGGACAGGGCGGCAGCATCGTTCATGTCGCATCGATCTCCGGCAGCGTGCCGCAGCCATACAGCGGCGCGTACAGCGTGAGCAAGGCGGGCGTGAAGATGCTGTCGCGCTTGCTGGCGGTAGAGCTGGGCGAACACCGTATCCGGAGCAACGTCGTCAGCCCGGCGATGGTGCGCACGCCGATGAGCGAAGCCTTCTATCAAAACGAGGATGTGCTGCGTCGTCGTGAGGCGATCGTGCCGGCCGGCCGCATCAGCGGTCCGCGCGACATCGCCGAGGCGGTGCTCTTTCTGGCGAGCGAGCGCGCCAGCTATATCAACGGTCAGGATATTTTGGTCGATGGCGGGCTGAGCCAGGCCTTTTTAAGCTTGATTCCGCGACCTGGTTTCGAGAAGCAAGACGCCTGAATTGCGTTGCCCGAACGCTGACGATCCTGGGCCGGCTCATGGATAACGCGGGTTCACAAATGCGCCGTGGCAAGTCATGCTCGAAGGCGCACACAAGGATGCCCACCATGATGAATTGTTCGAGTGCAAAAGCATTGCCTTCCGCCGCGCGTATTCCCGTTGCGGCATTGCCCGACATCGTCGAAGCCATGGGCACGGCCGACTTCGGCGCTCGCCTCGTTTCCTATCTGCATGCCATGTGCGGAGCCGATCATTGCGCGGTGTTCCAGCTCGGCCCCGACTCGTTGTGCGAGGTTGCTGCGGGCAGCGTCGACGGCACGCAAAAGGCCCACGATGCCGCGCTCCGTTACGTCGGCCAGCAGTACTGGCGCAAAGACCCGACCATCTCCGAAGCGCGGAGCCGCGTGTTGCGGCTCGGCGCTGCCATCATTCGCGTCGACATCGGCGAACTGGTGGACACCGAACTGCGCAATGCGGTCTACCCGCAGATCCGCGAACGCGTGTTGCTGTGCGGCCGGCGCAACGACGTGGCTTTTGGCTTGAGCATCCTGCGCTCCGACCTGCATGGCCGCTTCTCTGACGAAGAGATCACCGAGCTCGCGAGTGCCGCGGAACTGCTGGTGTCACTGCTCGCCAAACATGCCGACGTCATGCTGGGACGCCCGAACCTGGCCGACGCGCTCAGCTCGTTGGTCGACATAGAGAGCTGCCTGGTGGCCGTGACCGATCTGCCGCGTCGCGAGCTCGAAGTCTGCAGCCGCGTTCTTTACGGCCTGTCGACCGCAGGCATCGCGCTCGATCTCGACATCGGCGAAGAAAGCGTCAAGACCTATCGCAAGCGCGCCTACCAGCGCCTCAAGATCGGCAGCGAACGCGAGCTGTTGACCTGGTATCTGCACCGCTGGAGCGAGTGGCGTGGCCACAGTGCGCCGGCCTCTGCTGGTGCATCGACCTCGACACTCGCGACCTGGCGCCCACACGGCGCGCCGGCGCTGACGCACTGAGCGGGCGGTGGCTGCGGCGGTCTGTCAGGCTGCTTCGATGTGCAGCGGCAAATGGTCGAGCGTGCGCATCTGGTTGATCGGCCGATAGCGCGCCTCGCCGGTCAGCGTGATCGTCTTCACCCGCCGCGCCATTGCGCCCAGCAATGCCTCGGCCTCGAGCCGCGCGATCATCTGTCCGATGCAGGCATGCACGCCGGTGCCCAGCGCCAGATGGCTGCCGGTCACTTGCGGGCGATCGACATCGAATCGGTCGGGGTCGGTCCACCGGCGCGGATCGCGATTGGCAGCACCCATGAAGACGCCGACCTTGGCGTCGGCCGGAATGCGGACCCCGCCCAGGTCGGTCTCGCCGACCGTCGTGCGGTACGTCACCTGGAACGGCGTCTCGAAGCGAATCGCTTCTTCGAATGCGGCCTTGACCTTGGCTGGCTCGTCGCGGAGACGCTGCCATTGGTCGGGGTGCCTTGCCAGCTGGTTCAACGCGAAGCCGATGCCGGCGATGGTCGAATCGGTGCCGCCACCAACGAAGCTGCGCACGATGTTCGACGCCAGTCCGGGTTCGAGCTCCCCGGCTTCTTCGGCCTTGAACAGCAGCTCGGCAATGGAATCCGGCGTCACGCTGTGGCGCTGGATCGTTTCCTCGAACCACTCCAGGTACGGCTGCGCATTCTTCATCGCGCGTTCGTGCAGGGCATTCTTCGGGCCGCTCTGGTTGAAGCGCATCTCGCCGATGGACAGCGTTTCGACGCGGGGCAGTCGCACGCCGACGGCGGCCGGAAACGCCTGCAGCACGAAAGCCTCGGCACAGTCTTCGACACCATCGAAACTGCCGCGTTCGATCAACCCTTCGACCAGCGCCGCGGCCTTGGTGTCGAAGCCCTCGCGCCAGCGGCGGATGACCAGCGGCGACAGCACGCGCATCACCACCGAGCGCACCTTGGTGTGGTCTGGTGGATCGACTTCGAGCAGCCGACTCGGCACCCTGAAGTCCCCGGGCTTGCGGATGTCCTGAATGCCGATGCCGGCTGCGTTGGTGAAGCGCGCGTAGTCCGACAGCACGGTCTTCGATTCATCGTGCCGGCCCACTGCGTACACACCATGCGGCTTGATCAACGCGACCGGACCGGCCTCGCGCAGCATCTGGTGAAACGGGTACGGGTCGGCCAGCACCTCGTCGGAGTACGGATCGATGTCGAGCACCGGCGCATCGCGAAGCGCGACTTGTTCAATCGTGGCGTTCATGCTGGGAAATCCTTCGTGGCTGCAGGCAGTTTTGAAAGATAGCGCGGCGCCCGTGCGTTGTATGTCCCCTGCGTCGGGGACCGATCCGTCAAGTCGCTCTGACGACGAGCGGCTCTGCAGTGACCCCGCCGTAACGCCGCACCACCAGCAACGCGATCAGCGCGCAGGGCGACACCAGCAAGGCGGTCGCCCAGGCCAGCGATCGCGAGCTGCCGTCGAACACCACGCCGAGCCAGCTGCTTGCGACGAAAGAGCCGAGCGCCAGCACGCAACCGCCCAGCGCCGATGCCGCGCCCGCGTGTGACTTGAAGGGCGCCACCATGCCGACCTGGCCGCAGGGCTGGTGAATGCCGTAGGCGAAGATCTGCAGCCAGATGCCGCTCGCCAGCGTCCAGGCCGTGTGACCGCCGGTCAACGTCGGCACCAGCCACACCGCGATCGCACCCATGGTGAGCCAGCCGCCGCGCTGCACCGCGATGCGCACGCCGTGCCGTCCCACCCAGTAACGGCAGAGCAGCGTGCCCAGCATGTACGAGATCGACGCGGCGCCGAGCACCGCGCCGAATTGCGGGCCGCTCAGTCCCATGCGGCCGATGAACACATAGGACGAGGTCGCATAAAAGCTGAAATTCGCCGCATAGCCGAAAGCGCTCAGGCCGGTCCAGGTCAGGAAGGCCGGGTTGCGCGCGATCTCGCGGTAGCTGCGCAGCATCGAGCCGACGCGCACCGGCGTGGTGGCGCGGACGCCGAGCGTTTCCGGCACGCGCAGCGCGATCAGCAACATCGTGCCGAGTGCATACAACGCGGTCGCCCACAGCGCGGCGCGCCAGCCCCAGTGCGTCGCCAGCCATCCACCCAGCACCGGCACCGTCATCGCGACCAAACCCACGCCTGTGAGCGACAACGTGGCGATGCGTGTCCCTTCGACCGGCTCGTACAGGTCGCGAACCATGGCCCGCGCGCACACCACCGCAGCGCCGAGTGCCGCGCCCTGCAGCACGCGGCAGGCGATCAACGGACCGACGCTCGGGGCACACGCCGCGCCTGCAGCTGCCAGCGCATAGAGCGACAGGCCGGTAAGCAACACCGGCCGGCGACCCAGCCGGTCCGATACCGGGCCCCACGCAAGCTGCCCGAGACCGTAGCTGATCATCAGCGACGACAGCGTGAGCTGCACCGACGCCACCGGCGTCTTCAGGTCTGCCACCAGCAACGGCAGCGCAGGCAGATAGAGGTCGGTGGTGATGGGCTGCATGGCGACCAGCAGCGTCATCACCACGACGGCCAGCCCGATGGGCAGTGCCGACATGGCGGCCGGTCAGCGAATGCGCTCGAGCACGCTCACGTAGTTGGCGACCGCGGCGCCGCCCATGTTGAAGATGCCGCCGAGCGTGGCATCGCGCACCTGCATCGCGACAGGTACCTCGTTGCACAGTTGCATGGCAGTCATGGCGTGCATCGAAACGCCGGTGGCGCCGACCGGATGGCCTTTGGCTTTCAAGCCGCCGCTCGGATTGACCGGCAGCTTGCCGTCCATGCGCGTCCATCCTTCGGTGATGGCGCGGGCGCCTTCGCCGGCGGGCGTCAGGCCCATCGCTTCGTATTCGAGCAACTCCGCCATGGTGAAGCAGTCGTGCGTCTCGACGAACGACAGGTCGTCCAGCGTGAGCCGGGCCTCGCCCAGCGCCTGTGCCCAGGCACGCGAGCAGCCTTCGAAACGCAGGATGTCGCGGCGCGACATCGGCAGGTAGTCCTGCACATGCGCAGTGCCACGGAACATGACGGCGCGCTGCATCGACATCGCGGTCGGGATGTCGGTCAGCACGACCGCGGCCGCGCCGTCGGACACGGGCGAGCAATCGGTGCGGCGCAGCGGGCCGGCGACCAGCGGGTTCTTGTCGCTCACCGTGCGGCAGAACTCATAGCCCAAGTCCTTGCGCATCTGCGCATAAGGATTGGCGACGCCGTTGGAATGGTTCTTGGCGGCGATCATCGCGAGTGCATCGGACTGGTCGCCGTACTTCTCGAAGTAGGCCGTCGCAATTTCGCCGAACAGGCCGGCGAAGCCGCCTTGAACGCCGCTTTCTTCCTCGAGATAGGACGCGCGCAACAGGTTGGTGCCGATCTCCGGTCCCGCCGTGGTGGTCATCTGTTCGACCCCGACGACGAGCACGGTGCGCGCGCGCTTGGCCTCGATCGACTTGATGCCCTGGTGCACCGCCGCCGAGCCGGTGGCGCAGGCGTTCTCGACACGCGTTGCCGGTTTGAAGCGCAGGTCGGGCGACGCCTGCAACACCAGCGCCGCGGTGAAGTCCTGCTTCGAGAAGCCCGCGTTGAAATGGCCGAGCACGATCTCGTCGACGTCTGCCGCGGCGACGCCAGCGTGCGCCAATGCCTCGTTGGTGGCGCGCACGATCAGGCTCTCCACCGTTTCGTTGTCGAACTTGCCGAAGGGCGTATGGCCCCAGCCGACGATCGCTGCTGTCATGGTGTGTTCCTCAGTGTTTCAGGGTGGCGAGTTGCAGGCGCAGCTCGCGCTTGAGCACCTTGCCGTAATTGCTCTTGGGAAGCGAGTCCGCGAAGACATAGCGCTTGGGTCGCTTGAAGCGTGCGATGCGATCCAGGCAATGCGCGTCCAGAGCTTCGCGGCTCAGCGCACCGCCTTCGACCGGCACGACGAACGCCACCACCACCTCGCCCCACTCGGCATCGGGCTCGCCGATGACGCAGACCTCGGCCACGGCCGGATGCGTGAGCAGCGCTTCCTCGACCTCGCGCGGATAGACGTTGGAGCCGCCGCTGATCACCACGTCTTTGGAGCGGTCGCGCAGCGTGAGCCGGCCATGCGCATCGAACGAGCCCATGTCACCCGTATACAGCCAGCCTTCGCGCAACGTCTCGGCGCTGGCCTTGGGGTTGCGCCAGTAGCCCGACATCACCACGTCGCCGCGGCAAATCACTTCGCCGATCTCGCCGAGCGGACGCGGCCGACCTTCTTCATCGACCACGCGCACTTCGACGCCGATGCGCGGCGTGCCGACCGAACCGAGCACCGCGTCCTCGGCGTCGACATGCTCCTGTCGGCGCAACGCGGTGATGGTCATCGGCGCTTCGCCCTGGCCGTAGATCTGTCCGAAGATTGGCCCGAAGACCGCCAGCGATTTCTTGATCTCGTCGACGTACATCGGTGCACCGCCGTAGATGATCGAGCGCAGCCCGGTCGATCGGCGCCGCGTGCGTTCCGCTTCCAGTCGCAGGCGTTGCACCATCGTCGGTGCGAGGAAGGCGCCGCACGATGGGTGCACATCGCACAGGTCGAGAAACTCTTCGGGATCGAAGCTGCCCGATGTCGGCAACACCTGCCGCGCACCGCGCGCGATGTAGGCAGGGATGTAGAGGCCGGAACCGTGCGACATCGGCGCCGAATGGATCTGACTCGCGTGCTGGTCGAAGTGCTCCATCTCCGCAAGATGACCCATCGTCATTGCAAGCAATGCACGGTGCGACAGCATCGCGCCCTTCGAGCGACCGGTGGTGCCGCTGGTATAGAACAGCCAGGCGAGGGCTTCGGGTGCGCTGTCTTGCGGCACCAGCGAAGCGTCGGGTTCGGTGTCGAGCAGTGCGCGATAAGCGTCGCTGTCGATGCGCAACAGCCGGCAAGCCGCAGAGGCGGAGTCGTTGTCCGAACCCTCTATGGCACCAGCCAGATCGTCCGCCAGTTTGGGCGACACGAAAACAGCGCCGGCGCCGGCATCGTCGAGGATCTGCACCATCTCCTTCGGATGCAGCTTGGCGTTGATCGGGACGAACACCATGCCCGCTGCCCAGATGCCGTACATCGCCTCCAGGTACTCGACGCGGTTCTCGCTGGCGACGCCGATGCGGTCGCCCGGCTGGCCGAAGCCGCGCAACGCTGTGCCGATGCGCAGGGCACGGTCGTGAAGTTCGGTATAGCTGTGCACCTGTTCCTGGCCGCGGTACACCGCGCCGCGTGTGGGGAAGCGCAGCGCCGACTGCGCCAGCATTTCGAACACGTTCATGGTTGCATCGTCACGGGTGGAGCCTCATGTGCGGATCGTAATCCCGCGCTCCGCCAGCCAATCGAAGATCAGGTGGGTCGCTTCCGCCAGCAGCTCGGGCTGGCCGGCGTAGTAGTGCGTCGCGCCTTCGATCAGGCGAAAGGTCTTGTCGTCGGTCGCGGCGGCTTCGAACAGGCGGTGCGTGTGCGGCTGCGGCACTGCATCGTCGGCACCGTTCTCGATGGCGAGCAGCGGCACGTGGATGTGCGCGGCGCAGGCGAGCCCATCGGCCCGCGAATCGTCGAGCGACCATTGCGACAGCCAGGAGCGGAGTGTCGAGAAGCGCGCCAGCCCGACCGGGCCGGTGTTCACCGTCTCCGGGTTGCCCATATAGCACCAGCGCGGCCGGCGCCCGTTAGGGTCGAGCGTCGGATCGAGAAAGCGCGGATCGGCCAGCGTGCGGTGCACCACGAAGCCACGCTCCATCTCTCCGGTGTTGCGCCGCTTCAGCTCGGCCATCGTCTCTTTGACCCAGGCCGTGATGCGACGGATGCGCGCGCGTTGCGCCAAGCGGTAGCGCGCGATGAACTCGGGTGAATAGGGCGGCTGGTTCGGGTTGCGCGGATCGTAGATGTCGAGCTCGACATCGCGGTCGTCCGGGTTCAGTTCGTCGCGCACCGAAGGGTCGATGGCGTCGGCCAGCAGTTCGGCGCGCGACAGGTGCGCCGCCTGGTAGACGATGGCGTCAGCCGGAATGAGCCCGGCCGATATGAGGTCGACCGCGTCGCCGGCAGGCGTCTCGGTGATGGTCGGATGCTCGGCCTGCGACTGATAGAACACCGCCAGCGAACCACCGCCGCTCCAGCCGACCAGCACGATCTTTTCGTAACCCCACTTGGGCTTGGCATGGCGGATGTAGGCGCCGAGGTCGAGCACCACTTTCTCCAGGATGAGCGCCACGTCGTTCTTGACGTAGCGGCTGGCTGCGCACAGCACGTGGGCACCGGCGGCGGCCATGGCGCGCGGCACCGGCAGCAGCTGCAGGGTCGATGTCGGGTGCATGAAGACCAGCAGGGTCTTCGAGGTGACGCCCTTCGGGCGCAGCAGGATGCCTTCGCAGTTGACTGCCCCCTGGTTCCCGGAAAAGCCATAGGTCTCGGTGAATTTCGCTACTTCGTCGTATTGAATGTGGACCCATTCGGCCTGGATCTCGTAGGGCGCAGCGCTTGTCGTCATCGGTCCAATGTAATGAGCAACGCGCCCTGCAGCAGTCCCCTTGGGGCGGGACAGCAACACTCGGCGAGACCTGTCGACCGACCCGGTCTGAGCGTCTCGGGTTAACCCTGTCACGCCGCGCAGGGACTGACAGCGCCGCGCGGCGCAGTTCCACTCCAGTCTGCCGATCGAACAAAGGAGCATCACATGCATCGACCCATCATTGCGCTGGCCACCGCCGCGCTCGTTGCCGCTTTCACTGCGGTTCCTGTGCTGGCGCAAAAGGCGTATGGGCCGGGCGTCACCGACACCGAGATCAAGCTTGGACAAACCGTCGCCTACAGCGGCCCCGGCTCGGCCTATTCGATGGTCGGGCGCATGCACGTCGCCTACTACAAGATGCTCAACGAGACCAAGGGGGGCATCAACGGACGCAAGATCAACCTGCTGTCGGTCGACGATGCGTACACGCCACCCAAGACGGTCGAGGTGACGCGCAAGCTGGTCGAGGACGACCAGGTGCTCGCGATGGTCGGCTCGATGGGCACACCGTCGCAGACCGCCATCCAGAAGTACATGAACGCCCGCAAGGTGCCGCAGCTGCTCTTCTATGCGAGCAGCACCGGGCTGCACGATCCCAAGAACAATCCGTACACGGTGCCGTTCTCTTTTGCCTATGACATCGAAGGCGCCATCTACGGCAAGTACCTGCGCGAGAACCGGCCAGACGCCAAGATCGCGGTGCTCTACCAGAACGACGACGTTGGCAAGTCGTACCTGCGCGGCCTGAAGAAAGGGCTCGGCGACAAGGCCGGCAACATCGTCAAAGAGTCGACGCAGGAGGTATCGGACCCGACAGTCGATTCGCAGGTGCTGCAGTCGCAGGCCTCGGGCGCCGACACCTTCATTGCCTTCACCTCTAACAAGGCCGGCGCACAGGCGATCCGCAAGGTCGCTGCGATCGGCTGGAAGCCGTTCTACATCGTGCCGTACGTGGCCAGCTCGATCACCGGCGTGCTGACGCCGGCAGGGCTCGACAACTCGACCGGGCTGGTGTCGACCTACTGGTTCAAAACGCCGTCGGACCCGACGTGGGCCGAAGACAAGGCGATGCAGGAGTACCTGGCGTACTTCAAGAAGTACCTGCCCAACGACGATCCGGGCGACACCACTTCGGTCTACACCTACATGGGAGCGCAGCTGGCAGCGTTGGCGCTCGAGCGCTGCGGGGACAACCTGACGCGCGAGAATCTGCTGAAGCAGATCCAGTCGCTGAAGAATGTCGAACTCGGCATGCTGTTGCCGGGCTCGAAGGTGAACTTCAGCGCCGACGATTACTACCCCATTCGCTCGGCGCGGCTGGCACGCTTCGACGGCAAGGCCTGGAAGCCGATGACCGAGCTGATCACGGCGGCGCCTTGAACGCGTGCGCCCTTGAGCCTTGAGCCTTTGAGCACCCTGAAGGAATCGATGTGATTTTCGAACTGCGCCTCTACTCCGTTGCGCCCGGTCGCATGAACGCGCTGCACGCGCGCTTCGAACGGCTGCCAAGGCTGTTTGACAAGCATGGCGTGCGTTGCGTGGGGCAGTGGACAGCGCTGTCGGGCCCGCGCCTGCCGGGCTTCGTCTACCTGATGGCGTACGCCGACCTGGCCGAGCGCGAGGCACGCTGGGCGCCGTTCTATACCGATCCCGACTGGCTCAGCCTGCGGGCCGAAACCAACGGCGATGTCGAGATCGTCGAGCGCTACGACCTGATGTTTCTGAAGCCCAACGCGGCCTGGCAACCGGAAGCGCCAGTACCCGGTCAGGCCGGTGGCGGCCTCCATGAGTTGCTTATGCACGAGGCGGCATTGGGGCAGGGCGCGTTGACCAACGCCTTCTTGCGCGAAGTGCAGTTGCCGCTGCTGCGCGAGCACGGTGCACGCACCTTGATGGTCGCCGACATGGCGAGCGGCCCCCGCATGCCCCAGGTGGTTGCGATGCTGGCCTGGCCCGACCTGGCGACACGCGACGCGGCATGGCGTGCTGTCACCGCGAACGAGACGTGGCTCGCAGCGCTCGCGCAACAGCGTGCGACGGTCGGTTGGCCGGTGTTGGGTCGCACCGATACCTATCTGCTCGACCCCGCAGCGCGTTGCGATTTCGGGCTGGCGACGCTCGCTGCCGACAACGCGCGCTGACCGAAGCGCTGACCGAACAGCGCCTCGCTGCGAGTCAGCTCCGCAGTCGTTCAGGCCTTCGGCGCAGGCGCGGCGTACAACCCGCGCTCCAGCATCGCCTTCGACCCCAGGTCGGCGCCGTTCCAGCGCGTGAAGAAGCCCGAGGTCAAACCGCCGTCGACCGCCAGCACCGCACCGTTCACATACGCCGCGCCGTCCGACAGCAGGAACAGGCAGGGATGCGCCTGATCGTCGGCTGTCGAAAGACGCTGCATCGGTACGCGGTCGATCATCACGTCGCGCACATGGTCCTCCGGGATGTTGCGATGAAAGAGCGGCGTGCCGACGGCGCCTGGCGCAATGGCATTCACCCTGACACCGAAGCGGCCCCATTCGATGGCGAGCGATTTCGTCAGCCCGATCACGCCGTGCTTCGACGCGCTGTAGTGCGCGCGACCCGCATGGCCGCCGAAGCCGTCGACCGAGGCGATGGTCACGATGGCGCCGCTGCGCCGCTCGACCATGCGACTGCCGACCGCGCGCAGCGTGTAGAACATGCCGGTGAGGTTGACGTCGATGGCGGCCGCCCAGTTTTCGTTGGGCATGGTGGCGGCGGGGTGCGGCGGCGAGACGCCGGCCGAAGCGACCAGGCCGTCGATCGGGCCCAGTGCGATCTCGATGCGTTCGACCGCAGACTCGACCGCACGGTCGTCGCGCACGTCGAGCACTTCGGCGGTGGCCTCGGTGCCGGCGGCACGCAGTTCTGCGACGGTTTTGTGCGCGTTGTCTTCCGATGCGTCGACCACCGCCACCTTGGCGCCACGGCGTGCAGCGAGCATGACGATGGCCTTGCCGATGCCGGAGGCGCCACCGGTGACCATCACCACGCGGCCTTTGAAATCGTTGTCCATGTGTGTTCCGTTTCGAATGGAAGAGAGAGAGCGAGCGATTGCTCAAGCGATGGCATGCGCCTCGCGAAAGCCTTCGAGCACTGCGTCGTCGACCTCGCGCGGCGCGACGCAGTCGCCGATGCGGCGCACCTTGAGACCGCGCGCACGCAGGTCCAGATACAGCACGTCTTCGCTGCGCCGTGCCATGCACAAGACGACGGTGTCGGCGGCGATGCGTTCGTCGGGCCGGCCGTAGGCGTCACGCAGCAGCACGCCGCCGTGCTCGATGCGCTCGACGAACACCGAGGCGCGCCAGGCGACGCCGGCCTCGGCCACGCGCGGCATCATCCATTGCAGCTCGACGGTCGGCTCCATGCGGCGTCCGATCATCGTGTCGGCGGTGATCACGGTGACCTGCTTGCCAGCCGCGGCCAGCACGCGCGCCAGACCGAGCGGCAGGTAGTCGCCGTTGTCGTCGACGATCACGATTTGGGTGCCGCATGTCTCCGGGTGGTCGAGTGCGGTCAAGGGGTCGAGCACTTGGGAGCCGGGGTCGCGCGGGATCGCGTCGCGGTCGGTGCGGTGCGTCGAAAAGCCGTCGGTCTGCCAGCGCGCGCCGGTGGCGAGCACCACCTCGTCGGCACCGAAAGCGGCGATGGCTTCGGGGGTTGCCTGTGTGTTCAGTTGCACCGCGACGCCACGGCGTGCGAGCGATGCGGCCAGGTCATCGGCCAGAAAGTTCCATGCATCGTGATCGGGCAATTGGCCGGCCTGGCGCAGCTGTCCGCCGAGGCGATCGCCACGCTCCCACAGCGTGACGCGATGGCCGCGCTCGGCTGCCGTGTCGGCAAACTTCAACCCCGCTGGCCCGCCGCCGATGACCAGCAGCTTGCGCGACGGCGGCTTCGGTTGCGCCACGGTGTTGCCGAACGCGAGTTCACGTCCCGCGATCGGGTTGACAGTGCAGCTGACCGATTGGCCCAGGCGCCGCCAGCAACCCTGGTTGGCGCCAACGCATCGGCGCGTTTCGTCGGCACGGCCTTCGCGCGCCTTGCGCACGAGATCGGGGTCGGCGATGTGCGCGCGCACGATGCCGACCATGTCCGCATCACCACGACCGACGATCTCTGCCGCCTCCGCGATGCTGCGCACCGAGCCCTGCACCAGCACCGGCGTCGCGCACTCGATCGAGCGCCGTGCACGACCGGCGCTGGCGGCCAGCGGCATGGTCTCGCCACTCGATGCGGGCGGCACCAGCCGGTGATTGTTGTGATAGTCGGTGTGCGAAAAACAGAAGTAGTCGAACAGGCCGGTGCGCTGCAGCACGGCCAGCGTGCGCACCGCTTCGTCGGGCGTGGTGCCGACCGCGCCGAGGTATTCGTCCAGGCTCAGCTTCATGCCGATGACGAAGCCCGCGCCGCAACGTTTGCGCACCGCCGTGCCGATGTCGATCGCGATGCGGGCGCGGCGTTCGGTGTCGCCGCCCCAGGCGTCGTCTCGGCGGTTCCAGTAAGGCGACAAAAAATTGCTCAGCAGATAACCGTGGGAGCCGTGCAGCTCGACGCCGTCGGCGCCGCCTTCCTGCACGTTGGCCGCGGTCGCGACAAAGCCCGCGATGAGTTCTTCGATGTCGGCCTCGTCCAT
>CAXTCC010000028.1:0-26650 GCA_964242015.1 uncultured Variovorax sp. | reverse complement strand
CGACCGCCAAGCTGAAGGCCTCAGGCGCGCACTATGTGATCGACAGCGTGGCCGATCTGCTGCCGGTGATCGAGGACATCGAGTCGAAGCTGAAGCAAGGCATCGCGCCGTAGGTGCCGGCAGCCGTCCAGCCGCTCATGTCGGGCCTTCTTCCCGCACCCGCAGGAAGCGCGCGAAGCGAGGCAGGCCGCTGGCGTGCGAGCCGTTGTAGCGATAGGTCACCCATGCGCCCACCGGCGGCGGGTTGTCGCGCTGCGCATCGGTGAAACCGCCGCCGAGCTTGAAGCGTTTGCCATCTGGTGTTTCCACCAGCAAGGCACCGAGCCGGCCGGTGTGTCGGCCCTTGCCGGGCAGCTGTTCGATCACGCGCGCCTCCGCGTCGTCGAAGGGTTTGAACTTGAGCAAGTCGCCATTGCGCTCGCCGCGGTAGAGCGAAGCGCCGCGATGAAGCACCAGCCCTTCGCCGCCGAGCTTGACGGTCTTGTCCAGCAGCGCCTGCAAGTCCGCATGTGTGGTGGTGTGCTCTTGCGCCACCGGCACGACCCACGGCGCGCCGGCGAGGGGCAACAGCTTTTTCAACGCAGCCAGACGCACGTCGAAGGTGCCGGGCTGCGCCGGCAAGTCGAACACCATGAAGCGCATCTCGCGCCAGGCGGCATCGTTGGGCGTCTGGCTGCGGACGGTCGAAAGCGCGCGCTCGAACTGGCCGCGCCCCGCCCACAGCTCGCCGTCGAGCGGCGTGCGAGGCAGCGGTGCGGTGAACCACGCCGGCGCCACGACGCGCTCGCCGCCGCGCGTCCAGAGCTGCTTGCCATCCCAATAGCCGCGCACGCCGTCGTACTTCTCGCTGACCCAGAAGCCGTCGAGCGACATGCCGCGGCGGTACACCTCGGCCAGCATGAGCGCAGGTGCCGGCTCGCGCGCGAAGGCTACGGACGTCAAGGTCGACGTGACTGCGGCAGCCATCGACAAGCCTGCCGCGAACAAGAAAATGCGCCGTTTCATAGGGCCCTCCCAGGCACTCCCCCGACAAGAACCGATCAGGTTGCCGGTTCGTCGATTCCGCCGACCACCTGGCTGAAGCCACCGTCGACATAGGTGATTTCTGCCGTTACACCGCTGGCCAGATCGCTCAGCAAGAAGGCGGCAACGTTGCCGACCTCTTCGATGCTCACATTGCGTCGCAGCGGCGAGACCTCGGCCACCGCCGACAGGATCTTGCTGAAGCCCTTGATGCCGCTGGCGGCCAGCGTCTTGATGGGGCCGGCGCTGATGCCGTTGACGCGCATGCCCTTGGGTCCGAGCGAGCCGGCGAGGTAGCGCACCGAGGCTTCCAGCGACGCCTTGGCCAGGCCCATCGTGTTGTAGTTGGGCATCGAGCGGATGGCGCCGAGGTAGGTCAGCGTCAGCAGCGCCGACTTGTCGTTGAGGTAAGGCAGCGCGGCCTTGGCCATGGCCGGAAAACTATAGGCACTGATGTCGTGCGCGATGCGAAAGCCTTCACGCGTGATGCCTTCCAGAAAGTCGCCGGCGATGGCTTCGCGCGGTGCGAAGCCGATGCTGTGCACGAAGCCGTCGAACTTGGGCCACGTCTGCGAGAGATCGGCAAAGAGCTTGTCGATTTGCGCGTCGTCGCTCACGTCGCAGTCGAAGATCAGGGTCGAGCCGAACTCTTTCGCGAAATCGGCGGTGCGGTCCTTGAAGCGCTCGCCGACATAGCTGAAAGCGAGTTCGGCCCCTTGCTGGTGGCACGCCCTGGCGATGCCGTAAGCGATGGAGCGGTTGCTCAACACGCCGGTGATCAACAGTTTCTTGCCTGAGAGAAAGCCCATAAATTTGCCTCACGTGAATCTTGTGCAGAATTCTCGCATGCGATGTTGGCTGCTTTGTCTGTGGATGCTCGTGGCAGCCCCTTCGTGGGCGGCCCATGCCTACGCACAATTCGGCGACATCAAGTACCCCGAGGGCTTCACGCATTTCGGCTATGTCAACCCCGATGCGCCCAAGGGCGGGGAGTTGCGCATGGTGCCGCCGATCGCGGTCACCAATTTCGACAAGTTCAACCCGTTCACCCTCAAGGGCACGGCGCCGGCGGGGCTCGGGCAATTGGTGTTCGAGAGCCTGCTCACCGGGAATTCGGAAGAGGCGACCACCGCGTACGGCCTGCTCGCCGAAGACGTGTCCGTGGCGCCCGACATGCTGTCGGCTACTTTCAAACTCAGACCGACGGCGCGCTTCAACGATGGCTCGCCAGTGCTGGCAGCCGACGTGGTGCATTCGTTCGAGACACTGACCGGCAAACTTGCCGCGCCGCAGTTTCGAACGATCTATGCCGAGGTGAAGCGTGCAGTGGCGGTCGACGAGCGCACCGTGCGTTTCGAGTTCGCCAATCCCAATCGAGAGCTGCCGCTGGTGGTCGGTGGCATGGCGGTATTCAGTCGGGCGTGGGGCGGCGGCAAGCCGTTCGACCAGATCACCAGCGATGTGCCGATCGCGTCCGGTCCGTACAAGCCGGCCAGCGCGCGGCTGGGACGCGACATCACTTACTTGCGCGACCCGAACTACTGGGGCGCGCAGTTGCCGGTGCGCAAGGGTCAGTTCAACTTCGACCGACTGACGTTCAAGCTCTACCTCGACGAGACGGCGCGCTTCGAAGGATTGAAGGCCGGCGAGTTCGACTTCATGCGCGAGTTCATTTCGCGCAACTGGGCGCGGCAGTACAAGGGCAAGCAGTTCGATTCGGGCGAGGTCAAGAAGCAGGTCTTCGAGAACCGCAACCCCGGCGACTTCCAAGGCTATGTGTTCAACCTGCGCAACCCGAAGTTTCAGGACGCGCGGGTGCGACAGGCAATCGGCTTGGCGATGGACTTCGAATGGCTCAACCGGCAGCTGTTCTACGGTCTCTACAAACGTGTAGACGGCTATTTTCCCAACAGCGAATTTCATGCGTCGGGGCTGCCGACGCCAGACGAACTGGTTTTGCTCGACCCTTTGCGCAAGGAGCTGCGGCCCGATGTGTTCGGACCTGCGGTCGTGTCGCCGACGACCCTGCCGCCATCGAGCCTTCGCGACAACCTGCGGCAAGCGCAACAACTTTTGGCGCAGGCCGGCTGGACATATCGCGACGGCGCACTGCGCAATGCGAAGAACGAAGTCTTCGACATCGAGCTGCTCAACAACCAGGCGTCGTTGATTCGCCTCATCACGCCACTGCAGACATCCTTGCGCAAGCTGGGCATCGATCTGCGGGTGCGCACCGTCGACGGTTCCCTGTACCAGCAGCGCATGGACAATTTCGAGTTCGAGATGACGACGATTCGGCTGCCTGGCAGCAATGCGCCGGGCGGCGAGATGTTCGAGCTCTTCGGCTCGAAGGCTGCTGCAAATCCTGGCTCGTCGAACATATGGGGGATCGCCGATCCGGCAGTCGATGCGCTGCTGCAAAAGATCGTGCAGGCGACGACGCGGCCTGAGCTGACTGCCGCGATGCGTTCGCTCGACCGCGTGCTGTCGCATGGCTATTACTCGATCCCGCAGTGGTACAGCGATGCGTTTCTGGTCGGCTACCGGCCGGCTGGCTTCGTGTTGCCGCCGACGGTGCCGCCGTTTTATCAGCCTGATGCGTGGGCCATGGCGACCTGGTGGGCATCGCCTTCCAACAAGTAGATCGAACACCGAGATCGAACACCGATGGCCAGCTACATCTTCAAACGCCTGCTGCTGATGGTGCCCACGCTGTTGGGCGTGCTCATCCTGACGTTCGTGGTGATCCAGTTCGTGCCGGGCGGACCGGTGGAGCAGATGGTGTCGCAATTGCAGGGTCGCGACTCGGGCGGTGAGCGCGCTGCATCGAGCGGTGCCGGTTATCGCGGGCGGCAGGGACTCGATGCCAAGCGCATCGAAGAAATCAAGCAACTCTATGGCTTCGACAAACCGCCGATCGAACGCTTTTGGGGCATGCTGAAATCCTTCGCGCGTTTCGACCTCGGGCAAAGTTTCTACCAGCGCAAGGACGTGTGGCAACTGGTGAAGGAGAAGCTGCCGGTGTCGATCAGCCTGGGGCTGTGGACCTTCTTCATCAGCTACCTGATCGCGGTGCCGCTGGGCGTTGCCAAGGCGGTGCGGGCTGGGTCGCGATTCGACTTCGTCACGACATTGATCGTGCTCGTCGGTTACGCGATTCCGGGATTCGTGCTCGGCGTGGCGCTGCTGGTGATCTTCGGCGGGCAGTTGCAGTGGTTTCCGTTGCGCGGACTCACCTCGTCGAACTGGGACAGCATGACCTGGGGCGCACGCATCGTCGACTATCTGTGGCACATCACCTTGCCCATCACCGCGATGGTGCTCGGCAGTTTTGCGGTGACCGCGATGCTGACGAAAAATTCGTTTCTGGAAGAGATCCGAAAACAATATGTGTTGACCGCGCGGGCCAAGGGACTTTCGGAGCGACAGGTGCTTTGGAAGCACGTCTTCCGCAATGCGCTGATCCCGATCATCACGGGTTTTCCTGCGGCCTTCATCGGCGCCTTCTTCACGGGGTCATTGCTGATCGAAACGCTGTTTTCGCTCGACGGGCTGGGTCTGCTGAGCTATGAAAGCGTGATCCGTCGTGACTACCCGGTGGTGCTCGGCACGCTCTATCTGTTCACCCTGATCGGTTTGGTGACCAAGCTCATCAGCGATCTTTGCTACGTGTGGGTCGACCCGAGGGTGAAGTTTGACTGAGCCTGTCAACACGAGCGTGGTTTCCGTCGCGAGCGTTGCGCCCGTCCGTCCGGCCGTTTCGCTTTCGCCGGGACGGCGTGCCTGGCGGCGTTTTCGGCGCAACCCGCTCGGCTTCTGGAGCCTCGTGCTTTTCAGCATCCTCGTGGTACTGAGCCTGTTCGCAGAAGTGCTTTCGACCGACAAGCCGTTGGTGGTTCGTTACGAAGGACGCACATACTTTCCGGTCCTGCGCGATTACGCCGAAAAGACTTTCGGCGGCGACTTCGAGACACCAGCCGATTACCTCGACCCTTTCATCCGCGAGCGCATCACGCAAGGGGCCAACTGGGCGCTCTACGCGCCTAATCCGTACGGGCCGAAGACGCTCAACTATTTCGCGAAGTTTCCCAATCCGTCGGCGCCATCGCGCGAGAACCTTTTCGGCACGGACGACCGCGGCCGCGATCTGCTGGCGCAACTGATCTACGGCTTCAGGGTCAGTGTGTTGTTCGCTTTGGCGCTCACCTTTGTCGGTACGCTGCTAGGTGTGATCACCGGCGCGATCCAGGGATTCTTCGGCGGCAAGACCGACCTGGCATTCCAGCGCTTCATCGAGATCTGGGGCTCGATGCCGGAGCTCTATCTGCTCATCATCTTCAGTGCGATCTTCGCGCCGAGCATTGCGCTGCTTTTGATCCTGCTCAGTCTGTTCGGCTGGATGGGCCTGTCCGACTACGTGCGTGCCGAGTTCCTGCGCAATCGCCAGATGGATTACGTGCGCGCCGCGCGGGCGCTGGGCGTCGGCAACATGCAGATCATGTGGCGCCACATCCTTCCCAACAGCATGACGCCTGTCGTCACGTTCTTGCCGTTTCGCATGAGCGCCGCGATCCTGGCGCTGACGTCGCTCGACTTTCTCGGGCTCGGCGTGCCGCCGGGTACGCCATCGCTCGGCGAGTTGCTGAGCCAGGGCAAGGCCAACATCGACGCATGGTGGATTTCATTGTCGACCTTTGCGGTGCTGGTCGTCACACTCATGCTGCTCACGTTCATGGGCGATGCACTGCGCGATGCGCTCGATCCGCGCAAGGCTGAAAAATGAAATTCGAGCCGTTGCTTGAAGTGAAGGATCTGCGGGTCGCCTTTGGCGGCAAGGAGGTCGTGCACGGCGTCGACTTCACCATCGGGGCCGGTGAGAAGCTTGCTCTGGTGGGGGAGTCTGGCTCCGGCAAAACAGTCACCGCGTTGTCGCTGTTGCGGCTTGTCCAGAACGCCACGGTGAGCGGTGTCGCGAATCTTCAGGGTAGCGACAAGGAGCCGGGTCCGCGCAATCTGCTGTCGCTTTCGGAGCCGCAACTGCGCGGCATCCGAGGCAAGGAGATTGCGATGATCTTCCAGGAGCCGATGACCGCGCTCAACGCGCTCTACAGCGTCGGTGACCAGATCGCCGAGGTTCTCGAACTGCATGAGGGTCTGTCGGCGCGCGCGGCACAGGCGGCTGCGGTGCAACTGCTGGCGGACACCGGCATCGCCGAGCCGGCACGCCGGGCGCAGGCGTTTCCACATCAGCTGTCGGGCGGGCAGCGGCAGCGCGCCATGATCGCGATGGCACTGGCCTGCAAGCCGCGGCTGCTGCTGGCCGACGAGCCGACCACCGCCCTCGACGTCACCGTGCGGGCGCAGATTCTCGAATTGTTGACCGACCTGCAGCGACGCTACGGCATGGCGGTTCTGCTCATCACGCATGACCTGAATCTGGTTCGCAAGTTCGCCGACCGCGTGGCTGTGATGGAGAACGGTGACATCGTGGAGCAGGGCGATGTGTCCGCAGTGTTCGATGCGCCGCGCCATGCCTACACGCGCAAACTGATCGACAGCCATCCGGTGCGCGACGTGAACCCCGTGCCGGTCACGGTCGATTCCGCACCCGTGCTCCAGGCGGAAGCATTGCGCGTGGTGTACCCGGTGCCGCGACCCGGCGTCGCCGGTTGGTTCCGCAAGGGGTCGTTCGTGGCGGTCGAAGGCGCGGCGTTCCGGATTGCGCCGGGCGAAACGCTCGGTGTGGTCGGCGAGTCGGGCTCGGGCAAGTCGACGCTGGCGCTGGCGGCACTGGGATTGCTGCCGCATGGAGGAAAGCTTGCAGTGACGGGGCAGCGCTGGGCTGCCGGCAAGTGGGCTGACCGGGCGTTGCGGCGCGTCATGCAGGTCGTCTTTCAAGACCCGTTCTCTTCGCTGTCGCCACGCATGACGGTCGAGCAGATCGTCGGCGAAGGGCTGCTGGTGCACGAACCATCGCTCGACACCGCGGCACGGCGCTCGCGCGTGCTCGCGGCACTGGCGGATGTCGGCTTGACCGAAGTCCAGTTCCCGGCGCTGCTCGATCGTTATCCGCATGAATTTTCAGGTGGGCAGAGGCAGCGTCTGGCGATTGCGCGTGCGTTGATCGTCGGCCCGCAATTGCTGGTGCTCGACGAGCCGACCAGCGCGCTCGATGTCACGGTCCAAAAGCAGGTGCTCGGGCTCCTGCAAAAGTTGCAGCGCGAGCGCGGGCTAAGCTACTTGCTCATCACGCACGACGTCGAGGTGATCCGCGCAATGGCGCATCAGGTCATCGTCATGAAAGATGGGGCCATCCTCGAGCGCGGCAGCGTCGATGAAGTGCTCGATTCACCTCGCCATCCCTACACACAGGCGCTGGTCAAGGCCGCACTGGCCACATGAAAACGAACGAATGACAGCTTTCGAATTGGATCGCCGCGGAGCGTGGCGCGCGGCACTGGCGTGCATGGTGACGCTGGCCGTAGCGATGGGTCTTGGCCGCTTCGCCTTCACGCCCATGCTGCCGATCATGTTGCACGAGGGCAAGCTCGACCTGCAGGCCGGCGGCTTGCTGGCATCGCTCAACTACCTGGGCTACTTCGTGGGCGCGGTCAGTTGCGCTTCGCTTCGCATCAAGGCGACGACGATGGTGCGTGGCGGCTTGCTCGCGACCGCGGTGCTTCTGCTCGGAATGGGCTTGCTGCACGGCTTCAGCGTGTGGGGCGTGCTGCGCACGGCGGCCGGCGTGATGAGCGCCTGGGTCTTCGTCTTCGCATCGGGCTGGGGCTTGCGGCGGCTCGCCGAAACCAATTCGCCGATGTTGGGTGGGGTGATCTTTACCGGCCCGGGCGTCGGGATCGCAGCGACCGGACTGCTCGGCGGTGTCGTCGGGCAGTGGGGCTCCAACGCCGCCTGGATCGGCTTCGGCCTCGTCGCGCTGGTGCTCATCGCGCTGATCTGGCGTGTGTTCGACGACGGCGCCGCACCTGCGGGCGCCGCAGCCGGCGGGCCGGCGGTCGCGCAGCCGTCGGCGGAAGCCATTTCTGCGGGACGGCAGGACGCGGGCTGGCTGATCGCCTTGTATGGCATCGCCGGCTTCGGCTACATCATTACCGCCACTTTCTTGCCGGTCATCGCTCGGCAGGCGCTGCCGGGGTCACCATGGCCCGACTTGTTCTGGCCCTTGTTCGGCCTGGCGGTGATCGTCGGTGCGTTGATCGGTGCCCGCGCGCCGACGCACTGGGACAATCGGTTGCTGCTGGCTGCCGCCTATGCCTTGCAGGCCGTCGGCGTCGTGCTTTCGGTGGTCTGGCCGACGATCGTCGGCTTTGCGCTGGGCAGCTTGCTCCTTGGCACGCCCTTTACGGCGATCACACTGTTCGCAGTGCGCGAGGCGCGACGACTCCGGGGCAATGCAGCAGCCGGACTGATTGGCTACGCGACGGCGTCTTATGGCGCCGGGCAGATTCTGGGGCCGCTGTTTGCCGCCCCGTTGGCGCAGCGAATGGGATCGTTCGGGGTACCGTTGCTGGTCGCGGCGGCGGCTTTGGGCTTCGGCAGCGCGATGTTTGCCTGGGTCTGGTCGAAATCGCGTGTTTCAGGCGGCGTTGCAGCGGTCTGACTGCCGCCAAAGCCTTTATTTGTCACTCGAATGGCATATAATTCGAGGCTCACGACCAAACGGGCGGGTACCAACCGCCCGTTTTTTTTGGTCTGTGCATTTCCGGCATTCCGGCTTTCCAGATAGGGCACCTTCGAACACGTGGCATTGCAGCAGACAGTGGAACAAACCGTGGTCGCGACCGTAAAAGGGTTGGGCTACGACCTCGTCGAGATCGAAAGATCGGCTGGGGGACTGCTGCGCGTGACAATTGATTTGCCATGGGTCGCCCCCAATTCGGAAGCTGTGGTTGCCGGATTGCCCGATCCCGCGATCACGGTCGAAGATTGCGAGAAGGTCACGCGGCAATTGCAGTTCGCGTTGGAAGTAGACGGTGCCGAATACAAACGGCTCGAGGTTTCCTCGCCGGGTATTGACCGGCCGCTGCGCAATGAGCAGGATTTCGAGCGTTTCGCAGGCGAGGTGATCGACCTCACGCTGAAGGCCCCCATGGGAGCGGCTGCAGCGGGTCAGGTGTCGCCCACCCGCAAGAAGTTTCGCGGCACGCTGGAGCGTGTCGAGGGTGTGGCTGGTGCCGATGGCGGCGAACCGGTCAAAGGCTGGCAGATCGTCTGGAGCGAAGAGCCGAAGACCAAGCCCGGACAAAAAGTGAGCAAGAAGCGCGAGCCCGCCCCGGTGCAGGCGCTCGGCTTCAGGTTGGACGAGCTGCGTGACGCGCGGCTCGCGCCGATTGTGGATTTCAAAGGTCGCAAGACCAAAAGCGCCAAAGCCGCCACAGGCAATGGACCGGATTGATCGAGGAGCAGTGGCATGAATCGCGAAATGTTGATGTTGGTGGATGCGATCTCGCGCGAGAAGAACGTCGAACGTGACGTCGTCTTCGGCGCGGTCGAGTCTGCGCTGGCGCAAGCCACCAAGAAGCTCCACCAGGGCGATGTGGACATCCGCGTGGTCGTGGACCGCGACAGCGGCGACTACGAGACTTTTCGCCGCTGGCACGTCGTCCCGGACGAAGCCGGCCTGCAGCTGCCCGACCAGGAAATCCTCCTGTTCGAAGCCAAGGAAGAAATGCCCGACATCGAGGTCGACGAGTACATCGAAGAAACGGTGGACTCGGTGCCGATCGGCCGCATCGGAGCGATGGCGGCCAAACAGGTCATCCTGCAAAAAATTCGTGATGCCGAGCGCGAGATGCTGCTCAACGATTTCATGTCGCGTGGCGACAAAATTTTCGTCGGCACCGTCAAGCGTCTGGACAAGGGCGACATCATTGTCGAGGCCGGTCGCGTCGAAGGTCGCCTGCGCCGCAGCGAAATGATCGCCAAGGAAAATTTGCGCAATGGCGACCGCGTGCGCGCCATGATCATGGAAGTCGACCTGACGCTGCGCGGCGCGCCGATCATCCTGTCGCGTTCGGCGCCGGAATTCATGATCGAGCTGTTCCGCCAGGAAGTGCCCGAGATCGAACAGGGCCTGCTGGAGATCAAGAGCTGCGCCCGCGATCCTGGCTCACGCGCCAAGATCGCCGTGCTGTCGCACGACAAGCGTGTCGATCCGATCGGCACCTGCGTCGGTGTGCGTGGGACGCGCGTCAATGCCGTCACCAACGAACTTGCCGGCGAACGCGTCGACATCGTGCTGTGGTCCGAAGACCCGGCGCAGTTTGTGATCGGTGCCTTGGCGCCCGCCAACGTGTCGTCGATCGTGGTCGACGAAGAAAAGCACGCCATGGATGTCGTGGTCGACGAGGAAAACCTCGCCATTGCCATCGGCCGTGGTGGGCAGAACGTGCGCCTGGCTTCCGACCTGACCGGCTGGAAGATCAACATCATGGATGCCAACGAGTCTGCGCAGAAGCAGGCCGTCGAAACCGACGCCAGCCGCAAGCTCTTCATGGAAAAGCTCGATGTCGACGAGGAAATGGCCGACATCCTGATCTCCGAAGGCTTCAACAGCCTCGAAGAAGTGGCCTATGTGCCGATCTCCGAGCTGCTTGAAATCGAGAGCTTCGACGAAGACACGATCAATGAGCTGCGCACGCGCGCCAAAGATGCGCTGCTCACCATGGAAATCGCCAAGGAAGAGGGCGTCGAGACCGTTTCGCAGAATCTGCGCGACCTCGAAGGCCTGGACCCCGAGCTGATTCCCAAGCTGGCCGAGGCGGGTGTCCACACCCGTGACGACCTGGCCGACCTTGCGGTCGATGAACTTACCGAGATCACCGGCCACAGCGCCGCTGACGCCACAACCCTCATCTTGAAAGCCCGCGAACATTGGTTCGCTGGCCAAGAGTGACGGTCATGAAGGCACGAAACCAATATGTCCAGTACCACTGTCGCCGAGTTCGCGAACGAGCTCAAGAAGACTCCCGAAACCTTGCTTGACCAGCTCAAGAGCGCCGGCGTGGCAAAAGCCGCGCCGACCGATGCGCTCACGGAGGCCGACAAGCAGCGCTTGCTCGGTTTCCTGAAGGCCAGCCACGGCACGGCCGAGCCCGAACGCAAGAAAATCACGCTCACAAAGAAGTCGACCAGCGAAATCAAGCAGGCCGACGCAATGGGGCGCGCTCGCACGATCCAGGTCGAGGTGCGCAAGAAGCGCACCTTCATCCAGCGCGATGAAGGCCCGACCGCAGCGCCCGAGCCAGTGCAAGAGGCCGAAGCGCCTGCAGCACCCGGCATCGATGAAGCCGAACTCGCCCGTCGTGAGGAAGAAGCGCGGCGCCAGGCCGAACTGATCCGCCGCCAGGAAGAAGAGTTGGTCGAAAAGCGCCGCATTCGCGAAGAGAGCGAAGCGCGCGAGCGAGAACACGCCGAGCGCGCCGAAAAGGCCGAACAGGAGGCACGTGCCGCCGAGAAGAAGGCGGCTGCGGTGCCGGCCGTCGCCACCGAAGGCGCTCCCAGCAAGGCTGCCGTGAACGAAGAAGCAACGGGCGCGGCTGCCACGAAGGCGGCTGCCGATGCGTCGGCTGCGCAAGCCAAGGAAGACGCCAAGGCCAAGGCTGCCGCCGACTCGAAGGCTCGTGCCGACGAAGAGTCTGCGCGCGCCAAGGATCTGGACGAGCGCCGCCGTAAGGCGCTGGCCGAAGCTGAAGCCATCCGCGCGATGATGAATGCGCCGGCTCGCGTGCTGGTGCCGCACAAGGTGCCCGAAAAGCCCGCACCGGAAGTCAAGCCGGCCGTCAAGGGCACGCTGCACAAGCCGGCAGCCCCCGCGGCACGTCCAGGCGCGCCTGCAGCGCCCGGCACGACCGCGCCCGGCGCCAGCAAGGACGTCAAGTCCGCCAAGCTCTCGTCGAGCTGGGCTGGCGATCCGGCCAAGAAGAAAGAAATCAAGACCCGCGGCGATGCCAGCGGTGGTGTGGGTCGCGGCAATTGGCGCGGAGGCCCGCGGGGTCGCCGTGGCAGCAACGACCGTGGCGGCCATGAAGAGCAGCAGCAAGCCGCACCGGTCGAGGCGCGCGTGCTCGACGTGCACGTGCCTGAAACCATCACGGTGGCTGAGCTCGCACACAAGATGGCCGTCAAGGCTCAGGAAGTCATCAAGCAACTGATGAAGGCCGGGATCATGGCGACCATGAACCAGTCGCTCGACCAGGACACCGCGATGGTGATCGTGGAAGACATGGGCCACAACGCGATGGTGGCGGCACTGGACGATCCAGAAGCCTTCACCGACGACGACGCGGCTGCACAAACTGCCGAATCGCTGCCGCGTGCACCGGTGGTCACCGTCATGGGTCACGTCGACCACGGCAAGACCTCTCTGCTCGACTACATCCGCCGCGCCAAGGTCGCCGCGGGCGAAGCCGGCGGCATCACGCAGCACATCGGTGCTTACCACGTGCAAACCGAGCGCGGCATGGTGTCGTTCCTCGACACTCCCGGCCACGAAGCGTTCACCGCCATGCGGGCCCGTGGTGCACAGGCCACCGACATCGTCATCCTCGTGGTGGCGGCCGACGACGGCGTCATGCCGCAGACCAAGGAAGCCATCAAGCACGCGAAAGCAGCCGGTGTGCCGATCGTGGTCGCGATCAACAAGATCGACAAATCCGATGCCAACCTGGACCGCGTCAAGCAGGAACTGGTGGCCGAAGAAGTCGTGCCCGAAGAGTACGGCGGTGAAGTGCCATTCATCTCCGTCTCAGCCAAGACCGGACAGGGTGTGGACGAACTGCTCGAGCAGGTACTGCTGCAGGCCGAAGTGCTGGAACTCCGCGCGCCGGTCGATGCCGCTGCCAAGGGTCTGGTCATCGAAGCGCGTCTCGACAAGGGTCGTGGCCCCGTTGCGACGGTGCTGGTCCAGTCCGGTACGCTGAAGACCGGCGACGTGGTGCTGGCCGGTTCGACCTATGGCCGCGTGCGCGCCATGCTGGACGAAGACGGCAAGACCATCAAGACCGCGGGTCCGTCGATCCCGGTCGAGATCCAGGGCCTGACCGAAGTGCCGCAGGCCGGCGACGAGTTCATGGTGATGGCCGACGAGCGCCGTGCGCGCGAAATCGCCACCTACCGTGCGGGCAAGTTCCGCAACACCAAGCTGGCACGTTTGCAGGCATCGAACCTCCAGAGCATGTTCACGGACCTGTCCGCGGGCGAAGTGCAGACGCTGCGTTTGATCATCAAGGCCGACGTTCAGGGCTCGCAGGAAGCACTGGCGCAGTCGTTGCTCAAGCTGGCGACCGAAGAAGTCAAGGTGCAGATCGTGTACGCCGGTGTCGGCGGCATCAGCGAGAACGACATCAACCTGGCCATCGCTTCGAAGGCGGTCGTGATCGGCTTCAACGTGCGGGCCGACTCCGGTGCGCGCAAGCTTGCCGAGAACAACGGCGTGCAGTTGAACTACTACAGCATCATTTACGACGCTGTGGACGAGATCAAGGTCGCGATGTCCGGCATGCTGGCGCCCGAACGCCGCGAAGAGATCATCGGCTCGGCCGAGATTCGCACGGTGTTCGTCGCTTCCAAGATCGGTACGGTCGCGGGCTGTATGGTCACTTCGGGTTCGGTCAACCGCAGCGCGCATTTCCGCCTGTTGCGCGACAACGTGGTGGTGTACACCGGCGAAGTCGACTCGATCAAGCGCATGAAGGACGACGTTCGCGAAGTCAAGGAAGGCTTCGAGTGCGGTATCAAGCTCAAGAACTACAACGACATCAAAGAAGGTGATCAGCTGGAGTTCTTCGAGATCAAGGAAATCGCCCGGACGCTGTAAAGCGACCAAGCGAATCTGGCCATGCCCAAGCGAAAAGCTGCCGCCCCCAACCGTGCGTTCAAGGTTGCCGATCAGATCCAGCGCGATCTGACGGAACTGATCGCGCGCGAGTTGAAGGACCCGCGGGTGGGCATGGTCACGATCCAGGGGGTCGAGGTCACGCCCGACTATGCGCACGCCAAGATCTTCTTCAGTGTGCTCACGGGCGACATCGCCGAGACCACCGAAGCGTTGAACCAGGCCGCCGGATTTCTCCGCAACGGGCTGTTCAAGCGCCTCCACATTCATACCGTGCCGACCCTGCACTTCCTGTTCGACCGCACCACCGAGCGTGCGGCCGACATGAACGCGTTGATCGCACAGGCTGTCGCCTCGCGTTCGAAGGAAGAGTAGCGATGAACGCGCCACGCACCAGGGTGCAACGGCGCCCTGTGCATGGGGTGTTGTTGCTCGACAAGCCGCTGGGTCTTTCCAGCAATCAGGCGCTGCAGCGGGCCAAGTGGTTGCTGCGCGCTGAAAAGGCGGGTCACACCGGTACGCTCGACCCATTGGCGACCGGCGTGCTGCCGCTGTGCTTCGGCGCTGCGACCAAGTTCAGCCAGTTGCATCTCGACGCCGACAAGACCTATGAGGCCACGGCCCGTTTGGGCGTGAAGACGTCGACGGGCGATGCGGAGGGCGAGGTGATCGCCGAGCGTCCTGTCGAGGTCACGTCAGAAGACTTGGCCCGTGTCGAAGCCTTGTTCACCGGCCCACTCCGCCAGATTCCGCCGATGTACAGCGCGTTGAAGAAAGACGGCAAGGCCTTGTACGAATATGCGCGCGAGGGCATCGAGATCGAGAGGGCACCGCGCGACGTTGTCATTCGCAAGCTCAGGGTCTCGGAGACGCCTGATGTGGAGCCATGGCGCGCGGTGAAGATTGCCGCGACGGTGACAAAAGGCACCTACATCCGCACGCTGGGCGAAGACATCGGCGAAGCGCTCGGGTGCGGCGCACATTTGACCGCCCTGCGCCGCACTGGCACTGGTGACTTCCATGCGTCTCAGTGTGTGACGCTGGAAGCGCTCGAAGCCATGCCGGAAGACGAGCGCCTTGCACTGTTGCTGCCGACTGAATCCCTGGTCGCCGGCCACAGCCGCGTCACGCTGGGCACGGAAGATGCGGCGCGGTTTCTGTCCGGCTTGCGTCGTCGTGGCGACTGGTCCGATGCTGCCGAAGTGGCCGTGTTCGGCACCGAGCCCGCCGCGTTTCTGGGCTCGGCTCACATCGTGGCCAACGAATTGATTCCGGGGCGTTTGCTGAACCCCATCGAAATCCAGCAAATCCTTTTGAACGCCCCCGTTCCCCATTTTTTCTGCGAAACGACATCATGAGCATCAAGCAAATCCGCAATATCGCCATCATTGCCCACGTCGACCATGGCAAGACCACGATGGTCGATCAGTTGCTGCGCCAGTCCGGCACCTTCGCCGAGCACGAGAAAGTGGTCGACACGGTGATGGACAACAACGCCATCGAAAAAGAACGTGGCATCACGATTCTGGCCAAGAACTGCGCCGTGACCTGGGAAGGCACGCACATCAACATCGTCGACACCCCCGGTCACGCCGACTTTGGCGGTGAAGTTGAGCGTGCGCTGAGCATGGTCGACGGTGTGGTGCTGCTCATCGACGCGCAGGAAGGCCCGATGCCGCAAACCCGGTTCGTGACCAAGAAAGCGCTGGCGCTGGGCTTGAAGCCGATTTTGGTGGTGAACAAGGTCGACAAGCCCGGTGCGCGCCCCGACTTCGTGGTCAATGCCGCCTTCGACCTGTTCGACAAGCTCGGCGCGACCGACGAACAACTTGATTTTCCGGTGGTCTACGCCTCTGGCATCAACGGCTGGTCTTCGATGGAAGAAGGCGAGCCGGGCGAACAGTGGGGCCCGGACATGTCTGCGCTCTTCAACACCGTGCTGCAACATGTGCCTGCTCAGAAGGGTGACCCTGCTGCGCCGCTGCAACTGCAGATCTCCGCGCTCGACTTCTCGACCTTCGTCGGCCGCATCGGCGTGGGCCGTATCAGCCAGGGCACCGTCCGGCCGATGATGGACGTGGTGGTGATGGAAGGCCCGGACGGCAAGGCCGTGAAGGGCCGCGTCAACCAGGTGCTGACGTTCCAGGGCCTGGAGCGCGTGCAGGCGACGGAAGCCGGCCCCGGCGAGATCGTGCTGATCAACGGCCTGACCGACATCGGTATCGGTGTGACCGTGACCGATGCGACAAATCCCGCGCCGCTGCCGATGCTCAAAGTCGACGAGCCGACGCTGACGATGAATTTTTGCGTCAACACCAGCCCGCTGGCCGGCCGCGAAGGCAAGTACATCACCAGCCGCCAGATCTGGGACCGTCTGCAAAAAGAGCTTCAGCACAACGTTGCGCTGCGCGTCAACGAAACCGACGAAGAAGGCATCTTCGAAGTGATGGGCCGTGGTGAATTGCATCTGACCATCCTGCTGGAAAACATGCGCCGTGAAGGCTACGAGCTGGCTGTGTCCAAGCCACGTGTGGTCTTCAAGGACGTCGACGGCGTGAAAAACGAGCCGATCGAATTGGTGACGATCGACGTCGAAGAGCAGCATCAGGGCGGCGTCATGCAAGCCATGGGCGAGCGCAAGGGCGACCTGGTCAACATGGAATCGGACGGCCGCGGCCGCGTTCGCCTTGAGTACCGCATTCCGGCGCGCGGCCTGATCGGCTTCACCAACGAATTCTTGAACCTGACGCGTGGCTCGGGCTTGATCTCGAACATCTTTGACAGCTACGAACCGCACAAGGGCGACATCGGCGGCCGCAAGCAAGGCGTGCTGATCTCGATGGACGACGGTGAAATCTTTACCTACGCCCTGGGCAAGCTGGACGACCGCGGCCGCATGTTCGTCAAGGCGAACGACCCGGTTTACGAAGGCATGATCGTCGGCATTCACAGCCGCGACAACGACCTGGTGGTCAACGCCACGCGCACCAAGCAGCTGACCAACTTCCGGGTGTCCGGCAAGGAAGACGCGATCAAGATCACGCCGCCGATCGAACTGACGCTCGAATACGGCGTCGAGTTCATCGAGGACGACGAACTGGTCGAAATCACCCCGAAGAGCGTCCGCCTGCGCAAGCGTTTCCTGAAGGAACACGAGCGCAAGCGCGCCAGCCGCGACTAAAACGGGCCCGTCGGCGTGAAGCTGACCCACGGCCGCGCCGTGTGGCTCATGGTCCTCGTCACGCTGATGTGGGCTACGGCCGGCGTTGTGACACGCCACCTCGAGCATGCGCGCAGCTTCGAGGTCACTTTCTGGCGCGCCTTATTCACAGTGCTGTCGCTGCTCGTCATCCTGCCGACCTGGCGTGGCCGGGCGGTGTTCGAGACGATCCGGCGGGGCGACCGTTCCCTCTGGATATCCGGCGTCTGTTGGAGCGTGATGTTCACGGCCTACATGGTCGCTCTCACGCTGACCAGCGTCGCGAATGTGCTGGTGACGATGGCGCTGGCGCCTTTGTTTACCGCGCTCGCTGCCCGTCTTTTCATCGGCCATCGGCTGGCAACGCGTACCTGGGTTGCGATCGTCATCGCGGGCCTCGGCATCGGCTGGATGTACGGGTCCGAATTCTCGGGACAAGGCGGACAACTCCTCGGAACATTGATCGCGCTGTGCGTGCCGCTGGCTGCCGCGGGCAATTGGACCGTCACGCAACACGCGCACGCCGCGGGGCACGACGTCGACATGGTGCCTGCCGTATTGCTCGGTGCGGCTCTGTGCGCCGCGATCACTTTTCCGCTCGCTTGGCCCTTTCAGGTCAACGCGCATGACCTCGGCTTAATGGCGTTTCTGGGGTTGGTTCAGCTTGCCATTCCCTGTGTTTTTTCCGTCATGTGCGCGCGCGTACTCAAAGCGCCCGAGCTGTCTCTGCTGGCACTGCTGGAAGTGATCTTCGGCATCGCATTGGCTTGGGTGGGGGCGGGCGAAGAACCGGCTTTCAGCGTATTGGCCGGCGGCGCGTTGGTGATCGGCGCTCTGATCGCGAATGAATGGCTCGGCCTGTCCAAGCGCGGCGAAACGGCCTGACATGAAAAAAGCCGGCACGCGGCCGGCTTAGGATTTCAACGCGCAGATGCTCAGGGGCGCGCGAGCTTCCAGACGTTGTTGAAGTTGTCGCCCGTGCGATCGCCGGCCTTGGCGTCGTTCGCGTAGTAGTACAACGGCGCGCCCTTGTAAGCCCATTGCCTGGAGCCGTCGTCACGCACGATGATGCTGTAGCCACCCATGGGCTTGGCCGTTGCCGCAACAGGCAGTGCGGGCCAGAGCTTGGCGCACGCCGCGTTGCAGACTGATTTGCCGCTGTTGGCGGTGTCGCGGGCGAATATGTACAGCGACTTGCCATCAGGTCCGACGAGCACGCCGTCGGCGGTCTTGGTCGGGGTATCGGGCGCCACTGCAGACGTGGTGGACATGCCGCCGCAGCCTGCGAGCAGGGTGACGGCGAGGATCGATGCGCTGAGCAGTTTCATTTCAAGGTTCTCCTTCGGTTTCAAAAAAACGCTGGCACATCCGAACTGCGCCAGCAGCCAGTCTAAATGGGGCTAGGACAGCTGACGGTAGGTGACCGTCGCCAATTTCATCAACGTCTCCCTCGACAATTTGCCAGCAATGGCATAGCCGAAGCCGTGATCGATCCAGTAGAAGCTGGGGACCGGGCCATCCGAAGCGAATCGGAACGCTGTCTCAGCGCCATTCGCCCCAGCGGTCGCAGTTGCGCTCAAGGCGCCGATGTAGAGCGTGACGCGCTCGCCCGCAGGGCTTTCGAACATGAACTGAGCACGCGCGCCTTCATCGCCTGGCAAGAGTCGGCCGCCGACGAGCGAGTAGCCTTCGCTGGAAAGATCGGGTACTTTGAGTGGCCGATCCAGCCGCTTCGACAGCCATTGAACAAGGTGCTGCTGCTCGGCTGCGGCAACCTCCACCGGATGCCGCTTTTCGGGCGCGTAGACCGCGTGTGCGACCGATGCCGCATGAACGAACTCGTGCGAAACCGGCGCAAGAACGGGCGTTGCGGTCGAGGCTTTCGCCAACGTCGGGGTGCGCGAGACGGTCCATTGCGCATTCAAGAGCCACCCAGCCGCAAAGGCAATCACGAAGCCGGCAGCCATCCCGCCCCAGCGCGGCCATGCGGCGCGTTCCCCGGCGCGCGCCGCACTCGCATCCATTGCTTGCAGCAACGGTACCGGTACAGGTTTTTCGAGCAAGTCGAGGTGCATCTGACGCAACGCATCGCGCTGTGCTTGCCATGCGGTCACACGCGCGGCCACCGACGGTTGCTGTTGAAGCAAATGGTCGATGGCAGCGCGGCGCTCCGGCGCCAGTTGACCGTCGACGAAAGCGTGCAACTCGTCGTCGGTCACGAAGGAGGTGTGGGCGTTCATGTTCGGCTCATTTGAGGCGTCGCAGCCCGTGTCGGCCAGGCGCCGCGACGGTGCCATTCATCAGCTCGTGCAACCGTGCGCGTGCGCGCGACAGCCGGGACATGACCGTGCCGGCAGGAATGCCGAGCACTCTGGCGACTTCGGCATAGGACAGATCTTCGAGCGTGACGAGCAGAAGCACCGCGCGCTGCTCTTCGGGCAGCTGGAGCAGGCAACGTTGCAGATCGATGCCGTGGTCGCGGCCGGATTCGACAGCGCGAAGTTCGTTCGGCACGTCCTCCAGCGGCACCGTGGCCCGGGGTGGGGTGCGCCGGATTTGACTGGAGAAAAGGTTGTGCATGATGGTGAATAGCCAGGCTCGCAGGTCGCTCCCGACGGTCCACAACCGCCACTTGTTGCAGGCGCGCTCCAGCGTGTCTTGCACCAAATCGTCGGCCGCCCACGCATCGCCCGTCAGCACGCGCGCATAGCGTCGCAAGCTTGGAATGTGTTCGACCAGCGACTTTGAATCCATTCGGTGAGTTCAGTGCGACGCCGCGTTGCCATGACAGACCGAAGAACCGCTGTTATCTGCAACGGCGGACAACGCGAGGAAGCCGCTGAACAGAGTGATGTAGACGACGATGACGATGGCGGGTAGGCGGGTGGGGGACAAGGCGTTACTCCTTCCACGCACAAACGCCTGCTGCGGTCGATTTATTCCATCGTGCTGCAAAAAAATCAGGCGACGCTCAGAACCTCGCTGTACGCAGAGATGAATCGCTGAGCGATGCGTGGCCAGTCGTACGCATCGGCGAACGCGACGCTCGCGCTGCGCATCGATTGCTGATGGGCTGCGTCCATCGACAGAAACGCAACCAGCTTCGCGAAATCGGCCTCGCTACCGTCGAACGCGAGGCAAAGGCCGTTATGCCCACTGTTTACGAACCCGTTCATGGGCTCGACATCGCGGCAGACGACCAGCAGTCCGGCTGCCATGGCTTCCAGCAAGGTCAGGCCGAAGCCTTCGTACTCGCTGGCAGTTGCGAAGACGGTTCGATCACGCAAGGCGGCTTTCAAGTCGATGTCGCTCATCGGCGGCGCGATTCGTACGCTGTCTTGCAAGCCGGTGCTGTCGATGCGCGCTTGGAACTTGCAGGCCAGGCCGCTGACGTCGGTCCCGGTAATGAGCAGGTCCAGCGGATAGCCCATCGCCTTGAGCCGCACCGCATAGTCGAGCAAGCGATCGACCCGTTTGTTCTCGGACAGACGACCCCAATAAACCCAGCGTCGCAGGTCGGCGTCCTGCGTCCGGTCGGCAATCTGATGCCGCTGGACATCGATGCCGTTGCCGGTGACGCGAATGCGGTCGGTGAAACGGCCGAAGTAGTTCGCATCGTTGTCGCTCGTGGCCAGAACCAGCCGATACGAGTCGAGCATGCGTCGCAATGCGAATTCTTCGTGCAGCCGCTTGGCGCCTGCCAACCGACGCGTGTGATGGAACCCCCCGTGGGTGCTGAGCACGCGCGGGAGCTGGCTGCCGGACAGCATGACGCCGACTGACAGGGCCATCAATTGCGGGTCGTGAACGTGCAGCAAGTCGAAACCCTGGATCACCTGCTTCAGCTGCGGCGCATAGCCGACCAGCTTGCTGCCGATCAGCGGCACGTTGGTGACCTTGATGCCTTCGACCACCCGCGTCTCCAGTCGCTTGTGATCGGGTGAGACGTACACCACTTCGGCATCGACGCCCAGGCGCCGGCAATGCACCGACAGGTTCAACACCACCGCCTCGATCCCGCCGATCTTCGGATGGAATGTCGGCGTGATGTTCAGAACTCTCACTTGCCTGCGCCTTCGGAACCGTTCGCGGTGCCGTTCGTGTCGACAATGACGCGGCGTTTGGTGAATTGCGCGGGATTCCCGGCGTACACGCCCCACGGTTCGAGCGATTTGAATGCCACCGCGCGCGCGCCCAGGACCGAACCTTCGCCGATGGCCACACCGGGTCCGACAAACGCCTCAGCAGCAATCCAGACATCCGCGCCGATGTGGATCGGTTTGGCGATGAGCTGGAAATTGCGGGTGCGGATGTCGTGGCTGCCGGCGCAAAGGTGAGCGCCCTGCGAGACCAAGGCGCGTTCGCCAAGCGAAATCGGCGCCATGTTGTAACAATTGACGCGCTCGGCCAGCAGACTCCGATCCGCCATTTCCAGATGTGGCGGATACCAGACTCTGGCGCTTCCGCGCACGTCGCAACCGACCCCCATGCGTGCGCCGAAGAGCTTGAGCAAAAAGCGGCGCCACTTACCGAAGGGCGGCGGTGTCCACGATGCAAGCAGAGCCCAAGTCAAATTCCACAGCGCACGGAACAGACGGTTCGACAGGCTGAAGCTCGGTCCGCCTTCGCGTGAATTGGCCTGACTCGCGTCAAGAGGTTGAAGCGCCATGTGTTGGAAAAATAGTGGGCGGCGTTGCCCGAGCGCAGGAATTCGCTCGCGACACTGTTACGTTCTGTGACTATAACGCCAAAGTTCTCATTTGCTGAATTTCTTCATCGCCCGCTCGACTTCGCGTTTGCCCTCGCGGTCCTTGATGGTGTCGCGTTTGTCATGCTCGGCCTTGCCCTTGGCGAGCGCTACTTCGCACTTGACCTTGCCGGCCTTCCAGTGGAGGTTGAGTGGCACGAGCGTGTAGCCCTTCTGCTCGATCTTGCCGATCAGTCGGCGGATCTCTTCCTTGTGCAGCAGCAGCTTCTTGGTGCGAACGGCATCCGGCGTGATGTGGCTCGACGCGCTGTTGAGCGGGTTGATCTGCAAACCGATGACAAAAAGTTCGCCGTTGCGGATCACCACGTAGCCATCGGTCAGCTGAACCTTGCCTTCGCGCAATGATTTGACCTCCCAACCTTCGAGCACGATGCCTGCCTCGAAGCGCTCCTCGAAGAAGTAGTTGTAGGCGGCCTTTTTGTTGTCGGCGATGCGGGAGGAGGGGTCTTGTTTCTTTTTGGTGGCCATGGCTCGGAAAGATGGGGTCGGCATGGCTTCAATACAATCCGTCGCGCACGCCGTGCCGATTCTATGAAAACCGTTCAAAAGTCCGTCCTCATCTGGTACAGCGCCGAGGAGATGTACACCCTTGTCACCGATGTCGCGAAGTACCCGGAGTTCTTGCCGTGGTGCGACAGGTCCCGGGTGATCGACCAGGACGCCTCGGGAATGACGGCAGAGGTCGGCCTTGCATTCGGCGGTATTCGACAGAGCTTCACCACGAGAAACACCCAGATCGCGGGTCGCGAAGTGCAGCTCAAACTGGTCAGTGGGCCGTTCTCCAATCTGGACGGCGTATGGAAATTCACGCCGGTGGGCGAGGTCGGCGAGCGCGCCTGCCGGGTGGAACTGAACTTGAACTACGGCTTCAGCAATTTCGCGTTGCAAGCCCTCATCGGACCGGTGTTCGACAAGATTGCATCGAGCCTGGTCGAGGCCTTCGTGAAGCGTGCCGAGCAGGTCTACGGCAAGAGCTGAAGCGAATGCAGGTCACAGTCGTCTGTTCCCCGGCGCCGCGGGAAATTTTTGAGGTGACAGTGACCTTGCCCGACGGCGCCACCGTGCGGGACGCCCTGGTCGCCAGCCAACTCGCTACCTCGTTTCCCGCACTTGATCTGGCGGCCTTGTCTGTTGGCGTCTGGGGCCGGGAATGCGACTGGGATCGAATGCTGGCGGAACGCGATCGCATCGAGTTGTGCAGGCCGCTCAAGGTCGACCCCAAAACAGCACGCCGCGAACGTTTTCAGCGTCAGGGTGCGCGAGGGACCGGGCTGTTCGCCAGCCGGCGACAAGGCGGAAAAGCCGGCTACTGACAGCCAGCGGCAAGCCGCTTCGCAAGCCCGCTCGCAAATTACCTGCAGTCGCTCGCGATGACGGCTTGCAAGCGCTGCTGCTCCTCGGCGCGCGCCTTGTCATCGATGATCTCGCGTTCACCTTGCGCATTGAGGCGCGCCACACGGATGCCGCTGTCGAACGTGGCCTTGCTCTGCCGAGCGCGATTGCAGTTTTCAGCTTTGGCTTGAGCGACTTTCTGAACTTCTGCAGCGCGCTTCGCCTTTTCAGCTTCTTCTGCCTTCTTCGTTTTTTCTTCGAGCTCTTTGTCGACGCCGGATGGTCGAGCGCCACTCGCGGCAATGGCCGGTGCGGGCGCTACGCCCGGCGCTGCCGCTTCAGACGTTGCAGCGGTGCCTTGCGAGAAGGTCACACGTGGACTTGCGCCGCCCGGGCGCCGAACGATGTTCTTCTCCGGAATATCGGGCGGTGGCGATTGGTCGCTGAAAACTCTCTTCCCGGCGTTGTCGAGCCATTGCCACTGCGCACTTGCCACCATCGGCACAGTGCAGAGCAGCGCGAAGACAAGCAGATTCAAATGGGCGAATTTCATGGCCGGCAGTTTAGCGCCGCCTTACCTTTTGCAACGTTTTGAGCGTGGCGATTTCCTCTGATCGAGGGGAAACAGCCACAGTTCATCACGAATGTCCCGCGGCACCTCTTTTCCCCTTCGTCCGGGTTAATACGGACCCATCGCTACAATCCGTCTTTTGGAGCTTTCCCCATGCGCCTTCTCGGCAAAGCGCTCACCTTCGACGACGTGTTGTTGGTGCCAGCGTTCTCCCAGGTCCTGCCCAAGGACACCTCCCTCGCCACCCGACTTTCCCGCAACATCACGTTGAACCTGCCGCTCGTTTCGGCGGCAATGGACACCGTGACCGAAGCGCGTCTCGCCATCGCGATCGCGCAGGAAGGCGGCATCGGCATCGTTCATAAAAACCTTACTGCCCAGCAGCAGGCGGCCGAGGTCGCGCGGGTCAAGCGCTACGAATCGGGCGTGCTACGAGACCCGGTGGTCATCACGCCGACGCACTCGGTGCGGCAGGTGATGGCGCTTTCCGAGCAACTCGGCATCTCTGGCTTTCCGGTGATCGATGGCGGCCGCGTCGTCGGCATCGTGACCGGACGCGACCTTCGATTCGAGACACGTTACGACGTGCCGGTGAGCGAAATCATGACGCAGCGCGACAAGCTGATTACCGTTCCCGACGGTACGACGCTGGCCGACGCCAAGGCGCTGCTGAACAAATACAAGCTCGAGCGGCTTCTGGTGATCAACAGCGACTGGGAATTGAAGGGCCTGATCACCGTCAAGGACATCACCAAGCAGACCAGTTTCCCCAACGCGGCGCGCGATCCGAGTGGTCGGCTTCGCGTCGGTGCGGCGGTCGGGGTGGGCGAGGGGACCGAAGAGCGGGTCGAGGCGCTGGTCAAGGCTGGCGTCGATGCGATCGTGGTCGATACCGCCCACGGCCACAGCGCCGGCGTGATCGAGCGCGTGCGCTGGGTCAAGCGCAACTATCCGCAGGTCGACGTCATCGGCGGCAACATCGCCACCGGCGACGCGGCACGTGCATTGGCAGACGCCGGCGCCGACGCGGTCAAGGTCGGTATCGGTCCGGGCTCGATCTGCACCACTCGCATCGTGGCTGGCGTCGGCGTGCCGCAGATCATGGCGGTCGACAGCGTCGCCACCGCGTTGCAGGGCACCGGAATTCCGTTGATTTCCGACGGCGGCGTGCGCTACTCCGGCGACATCGCCAAAGCGATCGCGGCTGGTGCCGGCACGGTGATGATGGGCAGCATGTTCGCCGGCACCGAAGAAGCTCCGGGCGAGATCGTGCTGTACCAGGGCCGCAGCTACAAGAGCTACCGCGGCATGGGCAGCATCGGGGCCATGCAACAGGGCAGCGCCGATCGGTACTTTCAGGAATCGACCACCGGCAACCCGAACACCGACAAGCTGGTGCCGGAGGGCATCGAAGGGCGCGTTCCTTACAAGGGCTCGATCGTGTCGATCGTCTACCAGATGGCTGGCGGCGTGCGTGCCAGCATGGGCTATTGCGGCTGCGCGACGATCGAAGACATGCAGAACAAGGCCGAGTTCGTCGAGATCACGACCGCTGGCATTCGCGAGAGCCATGTGCACGACGTGCAGATCACCAAAGAAGCGCCCAACTACCGCGCCGAGTGATCGACCCATGCCAAAGCACATGCAACACGACAAGATCCTGATTCTCGATTTCGGCTCTCAGGTCACACAGCTGATCGCGCGTCGCGTGCGCGAAGCCCATGTGCTGAGCGAAGTGCACCCGTGCGACGTCAGTGACGAGTGGATTCGTGAATACGCCAAGGACGGTTCGCTCAAGGGCGTGATCCTGTCCGGCAGCCATGCCAGCGTGTACGAAGACACCACCGACAAGGCACCGCAAGCGGTGTTCGAACTCGGCGTGCCGGTGCTCGGTATCTGCTACGGCATGCAGACCATGGCGCATCAGCTCGGCGGCAAGGTCGAGGGCGGCCACAAGCGTGAGTTCGGCGCCGCGGCTGTGCGTGCACGCGGCCATACCGACTTGTTGAGCGACATCGCCGACTTCAAGACCGAAGAGGGCTTCGGCATGTTGAACGTGTGGATGAGCCATGGCGACAAGGTCACCGAGCTGCCGCCCGGCTTCAAGCTGATGGCGTCGACCGAGAGCTGCCCGATCGCCGGCATGGCCGATGAGGAGCGACATTTCTACGGCTTGCAGTTTCACCCCGAGGTCACGCACACGCAGCAGGGCACGGCGATCTTGCAGCGCTTCGTGCTCGGCATTTGCAGCGCCAAGCCGGATTGGGTGATGCGCGATCACGTGGCTGAAGCGGTGGCGAAGATCCGTGAGCAGGTCGGCGACGAAGAGGTCATCCTCGGCCTCTCGGGCGGTGTCGATTCCTCCGTTGCAGCGGCGCTGATCCATCGCGCCATCGGCGACCAGCTGACCTGTGTCTTCGTTGACCACGGCCTGCTGCGCCTGAACGAGGGCGACCTGGTCATGGACATGTTCGTCGGCAAGCTGCATGCGAAGGTGATTCGCGTCGACGCCAGCGAACTGTTCCTCGGCAAGCTCGAAGGGGTGAGCGATCCGGAAGCCAAGCGCAAGATCATCGGCGGCGAGTTCGTCACTGTTTTCAAGCAGGAGGCCGCGAAGCTCACTAATGCGGGCGCCAAAGGCGCCAAGTGGCTGGCACAAGGCACCATCTATCCGGACGTGATCGAGTCCGGCGGCGCCAAGTCGTCGACTGGCAAGAAGAAGGCTGTGACCATCAAGAGCCACCACAACGTCGGTGGTCTGCCCGAGCAACTGGGCTTGAAGCTGCTCGAGCCCCTGCGTGACCTGTTCAAGGACGAAGTGCGTGAACTCGGCGTGGCGCTCGGCCTGCCGCCCGCGATGGTGTATCGCCATCCGTTCCCGGGCCCGGGCCTCGGCGTGCG
>CAXTCC010000027.1:0-27106 GCA_964242015.1 uncultured Variovorax sp. | reverse complement strand
CGCGCCTGGTAGATCGCCATCAGCGGGCCCAGGCCCATCGACACGGTCGGGAACTGCCAGAACTCCGGCATCAATTTCGGATGCGGATAGCTCGACAGCCCCTTGCCATCGACCTCCTGGCGGAAGTTGAGCAGTTGCTCCTCGGACAGCCGCCCTTCGAGGTACGCGCGGGCATAGATGCCGGGCGACACGTGGCCCTGGATGTAGAGGCAGTCGCCGCCGTGCTCTTTGCCGGGCTCAGCGCTCTCGGCGTGCCAGAAATGGTTGAAGCCGGCGCCGAACATGGTCGCCAGCGAAGCGAAGGAACCGATGTGGCCGCCGAGGTCGCCGCCCTCGGGCGGGTGATGGCGGTTCGCCTTGACCACCATCGCCATCGCGTTCCAGCGCATGAACGATCGCAGGCGCTCTTCGATCTCGGCATTGCCGGGCGAACGCTCTTCCTGGTCGGCCTCGATGGTGTTGACGTAGGCCGTCGTGGCTGAAAACGGCTTGTCGATGCTGTGCTGCCGCGCATGTTCCAGCAGTTGTTCCAGCAGGAAGTGAGCCCGGTCGGGGCCCTCGCTCTGGATGACGGCCGACAGGGCGTCCATCCATTCGCGCGTCTCTTGCGCGTCCGCGTCGTTCGCGGCCGAGCCGAACAGGTTCTCGGGATTTGCCGACATGCTTGTCTCCTGCTTTATGGGTTGTGAGCGTAATTTAGTGCCGGAATTGGCAACGCGCGGCAGTTTCCCACATTATTTGCGTAATTTCAAATGGTAGATGATGATTTCTTAATGTGAGATTTTGGACTGTCGGTCGTGACGGTTTGCCGCGTTCCCCTACACTCGGCCGATGCCCTTTTCCTCTCCGATCGCGGTCGCTCGCAGCGCAGCGAATGCGTCACCGCTGTCGTGGTGGCGGCGCTGGTGGCGGCGTCAGACGCCGGTGCTGCAGGATGCGGTCGCCATGCTGGCGCCGCTGGCTGCCGTGCTGCTGTTTCTGGGCGTGATCGTTTCCGCCTTTTGGTATTTGCGAGCCGAAGAGGTCGAGCGCGAGCAGGAGTCGGTCAAGCGCGATGTCGAGTACGCGCAGCAACGCGTCCGGCTGCGCTTGCTGGAACGACAAGAACAACTGATGCGGCTGGCAAGGGACGCGTCGAACCGCGAGATCGATGCGCCAGAGTTTCGCAGCCGCGCCGAGTCGCTCGTGAGTCAATTCCCTGAACTGCAGGAAATCAGCTGGATCGATGATCGCCGCCGCTTCAAGGCGAGCTACGCGGCGCCCAGCGTGCATCCTTCGCAGCAGCATCCGGTCGGCGAAGTGCTGCGGCCCGGCGACACCGAAAGCAACTATGCGCTGGCTCGCGAACTGCGCCAGCCCGTGTTCTCCCAGCCGGTGTCCGGCACCGATCCGCCGAGCATGCTGCAGCTGCACATTCCGCTGTTCGATCAAGGCCTGTTCGCGGGCGCGGTGGTGGGCGAGTTTTCCGTCGATGGACTGCTGCGCTACGGCATTCCACCGGAAGTTTCGGCGCGCTATGCGGTGTCGCTGATCGATGCCAAGAGCGGGCTGTTGGCCGGCAACACGGTCAACCCGCGCGAAGCCGGCACGCGCCTGCTGCCGTGGGCCGAGCACACCAACGAATACGAAGTGCCGGTGTCGCCGGTCGGCAATGGGCTGGTGCTGCGGGCGCAGGCCTACCGAACGTCGCAGGGCTTCGTCGGCAACGGGCTCTTCTGGCTCGTCGGTGCGCTCAGCGTGCTCACCAGCTGGATGCTGATCGGCACCTGGCGCCACACACGGCGACGGCTGCAGGCGCAACAGGCGCTGATCGCGGAAACCAACTTTCGCCGGGCGATGGAAAACTCCATGCTGACCGGCATGCGCGTGCTCGACCTGGAAGGCCGCATCACCTACGTCAACGCAGCCTTCTGCGCGATGACCGGCTGGAGCGAAAGCGAACTGGTCGGCCAGGCGCCGCCGTTCCCGTACTGGCTCGAATCCGATCGAGAAGTGATGAACGACCGCCTCGAAGAAGAGTTGCACGGGCGCGCGCTGCCCGGCGGTTTTCAGGTGCGTGTGCGGCGCAAGAACGGCAGCGTCTTCAATGCGCGGCTGTATGTGTCGCCGTTGATCGACGCCCGTGGCCACCAGACCGGCTGGATGACGTCGATGACCGACATCACCGAGCCGACGCGCATTCGAGAGCAGCTGTCGGCGTCGTACGAGCGCTTCACGACGGTGCTCGAAGCGCTCGACGCAGCCGTGTCGGTCGCGCCGATCGGCAGCGAAGAACTGCTGTTCGCCAACAAGTTGTACCGGCTCTGGTTCGGCTCCAACACCATCGGCCACCTGGGCATGGTGGCGCAGGCCGGCGTGCCGGCTTCGCAGGCGCACGACGAAGCGCTGGACGACGTCGACCCTTTCGCGGGCCTGCCCATCGACACGCTCACCGCGGCGCAGCCTGCCAACAACGAAATCTTCGTGCTCGAACTCGGCAAATGGCTCGAAGTGCGCTCCCGCTACCTGACCTGGGTCGACGGCCGACTGGCGCAGATGGTGATCGCGACCGACATCACGCCGCGCCGCGTCGCTGAAGAACAGGCAGCGGCGCAGGCCGATCGCGCGCAGGCGGCGAGCCGGCTCATCACGATGGGCGAGATGGCGTCGAGCGTCGCGCACGAACTCAACCAGCCGCTGACGGCCATCGCCAACTACTGCAACGGCATGGCGTCGCGCATCCGCGGCCAGACGATCGATTCCGAGTCGCTGCTGGCCGCACTCGACAAGACATCGAAGCAGGCGCAGCGCGCGGGCCAGATCATCCAGCGCATCCGCTCGTTCGTGAAGCGCAGCGAGCCGAATCGCACGCCGGCGGAAGTCAGCACCATGGTGAGCGAAGCGGTGGAACTGGCCGGCATCGAACTGCGGCGCCGCAACGTGCGGCTCAACCACTACGTGGCGGCGCGGTTGCCGATCCTGCAGGTCGACCCGATCCTCATCGAGCAGGTGATGGTCAACCTGCTGAAGAACGCAGCCGAGTCGATCGACAACGCGAATCGCCCGCTGGCACGGCGCAGTGTCGAGTTGCGCGTGTTGCCCAAAACGATCGAGGGGCAGAGCGCCGTCGAGTTCGCGGTGCAGGACACCGGCATGGGCCTGGCACCCGAGGTGATGGACCGGCTCTACGAGGCGTTCTTCTCGACCAAACCCGAAGGCATGGGCATCGGGCTCAACCTCTGCCGCACCATCGTCGAGTCGCACCGGGGGCGCATGCAGGCGGAGAACATCTACAATGGCCCGGATGTAGTCGGATGCCGTTTTTCCTTCTGGATACCGGTGTTGGATGCTCTCAATTCCGTAGCAAGCGACGAGGCAAAGGTACCCGCATGAGTTTGATTCCGAAGAAGGGCACGGTCTACGTCGTCGACGACGACGAAGCAGTCCGCGATTCGCTGCAATGGCTGCTCGAAGGCAAGGATTACCGGGTTCGATGCTTCGATTCCGCCGAGTCTTTTCTGTCCCGCTACGACCCGCGCGAGGTCGCCTGCCTGATCGTCGACATCCGCATGGGCGGCATGACCGGGCTGGAACTGCAAGATCGCTTGATCGAGCGCCGGTCGCCACTTCCGATCGTCGTCATCACCGGCCATGGCGACGTGCCGATGGCGGTCGACTCGATGAAGAAGGGTGCGATGGATTTCATCCAGAAGCCGTTCAACGACGAAGAACTCGTGACGCTGGTCGAACGCATGCTCGAGCATGCGCGAGGCGCTTTTGCGCAGCACCAGCAATCGGCCAGCCGCGACGCGCTGCTGTCCAAGCTCACCGGCCGCGAAGCGCAGGTGCTCGAACGCATCGTCGCCGGCCGGCTGAACAAGCAGATCGCCGACGACCTGGGCATCAGCATCAAGACGGTCGAGGCGCATCGCGCCAACATCATGGAAAAGCTCAATGCCAACACGGTCGCCGATCTGCTGAAGATCGCGCTGGGCCAGGCTGCTCCCGTCAAAGCCTGATGCCTGCTCGGCGCGGCGCGTGAATGATGTCTAACCGATGCCTATTGCTTCGATAGCAATCGATGTCTTCAACGCCTGCGCAAGCGGGCGTTTTTACTTGGAAAATCGAAACCGATGACAGCCCAACTGATCGACGGCAATGCACTCTCGCGTCAACTTCTCACCGAAGTCGCCACACGTGCTGCGGCACTCACGGCGCGCGGCGTCACGCCTGGCCTGGCAGTCATCCTGGTCGGCAACGATCCGGCCAGCGAGGTGTATGTCGGCAAGAAGGTGACCGCCTGCCAGGAACGCGGATTGCGCTCGGTGCTGGAGCGGTATCCGGCAGACATGACCGAGGCCGACTTGCTGGCCCGCATCGCCGCCCTCAATGCCGACACGACCATTCACGGCATTCTGGTGCAGATGCCATTGCCCAAGCACATCGACCCCAACAAAGTCATCGAGGCGATCTCGACGGCCAAGGATGTCGACGGCTATTCGGTGCTGTCGGCCGGAGAACTCATGGCCGGCCTGCCGGGCTTTCGCCCGTGCACACCGTATGGCTGCATGAAGCTGATCGAAAGCACCGGCACGGATCTGAAGGGCAAGCATGCGGTCGTCATCGGCCGCAGCAACACCGTCGGCAAGCCGATGGCGTTGCTGCTGCTGCAGGCCAACGCGACCGTCACTGTCTGCCATAGCGCGACGCCCGATCTCGGCTACCACACGCGCCAGGCGGACGTGGTGGTGGTCGCCGTGGGCCGCCGCAACACGCTGACTGCCGACATGGTGAAGCCAGGCGCCGTCGTCATCGATGTCGGCATGAACCGCAACGAGCTCGGGAAGCTGGCCGGGGACGTCGACACGGCTGGCGTGCGCGAGGTTGCCGGCTTCATCACGCCGGTCCCGGGCGGCGTCGGACCGATGACCGTCACCATGCTGATGGTGAACACGATCGAATCTGCGGAACGCGTCGCGGCCGCCCACGCTCTCATTGGCCACGCCCCCACTGCCAGCGCCTCCACAAGCCGCCTTCCTACTTGAACTCACGCCGCCTCGACGCCAGATGCACACCATGACCCAAACGACCGCCACGCTCAACCCGCTTCTCGTCAATCCACTTCTGGATTTCACCGATCTCCCGTTGTTCGACAGGATTCAGCCGGAGCATGTGGCACCGGCGGTCGACGCGCTGCTGGCCGAGTCGGATGCGGCACTTGAAGCTGTGACAGCCCCGGGCTTTCCGTCGGACTGGACCGCCATCTCCAAGGTGCTCGACGTGGCGTCCGAGCGCTTCAGCCGCGCGTGGGGCGCAGTGGGTCACTTGAACGCCGTCGCCGACACCCCCGAGCTGCGTGCCGCCTACAACGAGGCGATGCCGCGCGTCACGGCGTTCTGGACCCGGTTGGGTTCCGACGAGCGGCTCTACGCCAAGTACAAAGCCATCGACCCCGCCACGCTCGACCCCGAACAACGCCAGGCACACAAGAACGCGGTCCGCAACTTCGTGCTGGGCGGTGCCGAACTGCAAGGCGCCGCGAAAGAACGCTTCGCTGAAATCCAGGAGCGCCAAGCCGAGCTGAGCCAGAAGTTCAGCGAGAACGCACTCGATGCGACCGACGCGTTCGCGTACTACGCATCGCCCGCCGAGCTCGACGGCATTCCGGAGGACGTCGTGAGCACCGCACGCGCCGCCGCCGAATCAGAAGGCAAGCCCGGCTACAAGCTCACGCTGAAGATGCCTTGCTACCTGCCGGTCATGCAGTTCGCCAAAAGCAGCGCGCTGCGCGAAACGCTCTACCGCGCGTACGTGACGCGCGCCAGCGAGTTCGGCGACCCGAAGCTCGACAACACCGCTTTGATCACCGAGATCCTCGCTCTGCGAGAAGAAGAAGCCAGGCTGCTCGGCTATGCCAACTTTGGCGAGCTCTCGGTCGTGCCGAAGATGGCCGAGTCGCCAGAGCAGGTCGTCAAGTTCCTGCGCGACCTCGGCGTCAAGGCCAAGCCCTACGGTCAGCGCGATCTGGCGGACCTCCAGGCCTTCGCAACGACGCAACTCGGCCTGACCGACCCGCAACCCTGGGATTGGACCTACGTCGGCGAAAAACTCAAGGAAGCGCGCTATGCGTTCAGCGAGCAAGAGGTCAAGGAATACTTCACTGCGCCGAAGGTCATGGCTGGGCTGTTCAAGATCGTCGAGACCTTGTTCGAAGTGAATATCCGCCGCGACAGTGCGCCGGTGTGGCACCCGACAGTCGAGTTCTATCGCATCGAGCGGGCCGGCACCACGGTCGGCCAGTTCTATCTCGACCCCTCCGCACGCGCCGGCAAGCGCGGCGGGGCCTGGATGGACGACGTGCGCGCGCGGTGGCTGCGCCCCGACACCGGCGCGCTCCAGACGCCCATCGCGCAACTGGTCTGCAACTTCGCCGAAGGCGTCGACGGCAATCCGCCGCTTCTGACGCACGACGACGTGACCACGCTGTTCCACGAGTTCGGCCACGGGCTGCAGCACATGTTGACGCAGATCAACGAGCGCGACGTGTCGGGCATCAGCGGCGTCGAATGGGATGCCGTCGAGCTGCCGAGCCAGTTCATGGAGAACTTCTGCTGGGAGTGGGACGTGCTCCAGCACATGACCTCGCACGTCGACACCGGCGAACCGCTGCCGCGCGCGCTGTTCGACAAGATGACCGCCGCCAAGAATTTTCAGAGCGGCTTGCAGACGCTGCGGCAGATCGAATTTTCGTTGTTCGACATGTTGCTGCACACTGAATTCCAGGCCGCGATCGCCGAGCCCGGCAAGGTGCTTGCACTCTTGGCGAAGGTTCGCAGCGAGGTGGCGGTCATGCCTTCGCCCACTTTCAGCCGGACGCCCAATACGTTCAGCCACATCTTCTCGGGCGGGTACGCAGCGGGCTACTACAGCTACAAGTGGGCCGAGGTGCTGAGCGCCGATGCCTACGCGGCCTTCGAAGAAACAGCCGGCGCCAACGGCGAGCCGAGCATCGAGACCGGTCGCAAGTACCGGGAGGCCATCCTCGAATCCGGCGGCAGCCGCAGCGCCATGGAGTCGTTCAAGGCTTTCCGTGGGCGCGAGCCGCAACTCGATGCGTTGTTGCGACACCAGGGCATGGCCGAGCCGCAACTGGCGTGACTTAGCGTGCGGCCGGGGTGCAGGTGCTGAGATACTCGGACGATCGATTCGATCACGGAGCCAGCTGATGAAATTGACCGCCCGACTTTCTGCCCTGCCGCTGCTGGCCCTGCTTTTGATTGCAGCGAGCGCCCTGGCACAGCCCGTCTATCGCAACGTCGACAAGAACGGCAAGATTTCCTTTTCAGACACAGCTCCCGCTGCCAACGCACAACCAGCCGCTCCGCGCACGGGCCTCGCGGGCTCGGGCACCGATGGCTTGCCTTACGAACTGCGGCAGGTCGTGCAACGGTATCCGGTGATGCTCTACACGAGCGACGACTGTGCCCCTTGCGCATCCGCCCGCTCGTTGCTTGTCACGCGCGGTGTGCCGTTCGACGAGCGGCAGATCAAGACCGATGCCGACACGGCGGCGCTGCAGCGCTTGAGCGGGCAAACCTCGTTGCCGCTGCTGAGCATCGGCGCGCAGCAACTCAAGGGATTTTCGGACGCGGAATGGTCGCAGTACCTCGACGCCGCCAACTATCCGAAAAGTTCGCAGTTGCCGCCCGGCTATCGCATGGCGCCCGCGCGGCCGCTGGTCGCGCAGTCGCCCGCACCGGGTACCCAGGGAGCGGCCGCTGCGGCCGGGAGCACGCAAGCTCCGGCCGCGCCGCCGCCCGTTCCACAGTCCGTGAACAACGGGCCGACGCCCGCCAATCCCGCCGGCATCAAGTTCTGAGTCAACGCGCGTCGGCGTTCAGCTGAACTGCAGCGTCTCGACGCCGGTCGGCGTGCCGAGCAGGCACACATCGGCCTTCTGATAGGCGAACACGCCGACCGTGACCACGCCGGGCCATTGACTCACTTCGGCCTCGAACGCACGCGGGTCGGTGATCTTCAGGCCCGACACATCGACGATGTGCTGGCCGTTGTCGGTGACCAATGGCAGCCCCTCTTTTTCACGCACTTGCGCCTCGCCGCCAAGTCGCTCGAACTGCCGGATGATGCGGCGCACCGCCATCGGAATCACTTCGACCGGCAGTGGGAAGTCGCCCAGCGTGTTGACCAGTTTGGATGCATCGGCAATGCAGACGAAGCGCCGCGACTGCGCCGCTACGATCTTCTCGCGCGTCAGCGCGGCACCGCCGCCTTTGATCATGTGGCCGCGGTGATCGATCTCGTCGGCGCCGTCGATGTAGACCGACAACTCCTCGACCTCGTTGCTGTCGAACACCGGAATGCCGGCGGCGCGCAACCGCTCCGACGATGCCACCGAGCTCGACACCGCACCCTTGATCTCGTTCTTGATCGTGGCCAGGGCATCGATGAACTTGTTGACGGTCGAGCCGGTGCCGACCCCGACAATCTCGCCTCGGGTCACGTAGTCGAGCGCGGCAACGCCGACTTGCGCTTTCATCTGGTCTTGCGTCAAAGGCGTAGCGGGTGAAGTCATCGCGGAGAATCCAGGGTCATTGAAGTCCGGAATTATCCGGTGTCGCCGCTGCTGACCATGTCACTCTTCCCACTCTCTTCGCTCTACGGGCTTGCCCGCCCCTTTCTGTTCGGCTTCGACCCCGAACACGCGCACGAGCTCACGCTCGCCACGCTCGCACGCACGCAGAACACGCCGCTGGATTGCGCCTATGCGGCATCGCGCGTCGAAGATCCGGTGACCCTGGCCGGCCTCGTCTTTCCGAATCGCATCGGGCTGGCCGCCGGGCTCGACAAGAACGCACGCTGCATCGACGCCTTTGCCGCGATGGGCTTCGGTTTCGTCGAAGTCGGCACCGTCACGCCCAAGGCGCAACCGGGCAACGCCAAGCCGCGCATGTTCCGCTTGCCGCAGCGCGATGCGCTCATCAATCGGCTGGGCTTCAACAACGACGGGCTCGATGCCTTCGTCGCCAACGTGCAGCGCGCCCGATTTCGAAAGCGAAACGCCGGCACGCCAATGCTGCTGGGCTTGAACATCGGCAAGAACGCCGCGACGCCGATCGAGCGTGCGACCGATGACTATCTGCTGGGCCTGGACGGCGTGTACCCGCATGCGGACTACGTGACGATCAACATCTCGAGCCCCAACACAGCCAACCTGCGCTCCCTGCAAAGCGACGAAGCGCTGGACGCGTTGCTCGGTGCCGTGGCCGAACGCCGGGGCAGGTTGATGAAGCAGCATGGCAAGCGTGTGCCGCTCTTCGTCAAGATCGCGCCGGACCTGGATGAAGCGCAAGTCGGCGTCATCGCAAGCACACTGCATCGCCATCGGATGGATGGCGTGATCGCGACCAACACCACCCTCTCACGCGAGGCTGTCAAAGGCTTGCCGCATGCCGAAGAAGCCGGTGGCTTGTCGGGTGCGCCGGTGCGCGAGGCCAGCAACCGCGTGATCGGTCAACTGCGCAAGGCACTCGGCAAGAGCTTTCCGATCATCGGCGTGGGCGGCGTAGTGAGTGCCGCCGACGCACGCGAAAAAATCGCGGCCGGTGCCGATGTCGTACAGATCTATACGGGTCTGATCTACCGCGGGCCCGCGCTGGTGCGCGAAGCCGCACAGGCGCTGCGCAACTCGGCGCAGCCGTCAGGCCGCTGATTCGTCCAGCGGCGGCGCATCGGCAGCACGCTTCTTCCGCCTGTGCGTCTTCAATGAACCTGCGGCTGCGGCTGCCGCTGGAAATCGAAGGAAAAATGCGATCAGCGGCGACCGAGCAGCAAGCCCACCAGCACGCCGACGGCCAGCGCAGCACCTGCGATCTGCCAAGGCTCGTCATGCGCATAGGTGTTGGCGGTGTCCGCTGCTTCACGCGCTTTCTTGGCGGCGATGCGAGCTTTCTCTGCGGTCAGTTCCTTGGCAATGGCAATCTTGGCATCGACACGCTGGCGCAAGGCCTTGATGTGCGGCACCGAGTCGAGTTCCTTGCTGGCGAGAACGCCTCGTACGTCTTCAACCACCGCGTCGGCGGCTGCTTCGAGATTGCTGGTAGCACTCATTGAAATGTTCCCTCCGTGGATTGAAGCCGGCACTGTGCCGGCGACTTTGACACGCCTGCAATTGGCGTGCCGCTCATGGTACAGCCGCCGTCCGGCCACCGAGCAGTCCCGCAACATACGCACCGATCGCGAGGCTGCTCGTGAGGCCCGGCGACTCGATGCCGAACAAGTTCACCAAGCCTCGTACGCCGTGATCGGCCGGGCCGGAAATGACGAAGTCCTTCGCCGGTTCGCCTGGACCGGACAGCTTGGGACGCATGCCGGCATAGCCCGGTTGCAGGGCGCCATCGCACAACGCGGGCCAGTAGCGCCGGACTTCCGCATAGAACGCATCCCCACGAGTCGGGTCGACGACCAGATCATCGGGCGACTGCACCCATTCGACATCGGGGCCGAACTTGGCCTGGCCACCCAAATCGATTGTCAGGTGCACACCGAGTCCGCCGACTTCGGGCACTGGATAGATCAAGCGGTTGAACGGTGCGCGGCCGGCAAGAGTGAAGTAATTGCCTTTGGCGAAATACTCTGTCGGTACGGCAGCAACAGGCAACCCGGCAAAGCGTCTGGCAAGCGCCGGCGCGGCCAGGCCCGCAGCATTGACGACGCTATTGCAGCGCACCCACGTTCCGTCATCCAGCTGCAGCTCGATCGCCTGATCAGTGCAGTTGGCGGTGACGACGGGCGACTTGACTGCGAGAACGCCGCCAGCGTTTTCCAGGTCTCCCTGAAAGCTCAGCATCAGTGCGTGGCTGTCGATGATGCCGGTGCTGGGTGAATGCAACGCGGCCAGGCATTCGAGCTCGGGTTCCATGGCGCGCGCTTCGTTGCCGGTCAACCGCACGATATCGAGGACGCCGTTGCGCAGTGCCCTGACCTGGATGGCATCGAGTTCCTCGATCTGCTCCGGCTTCGTCGCCACGATCAGTTTTCCGCAACGCCGATGCGCCACGCCACGCTCCGCCGCATAGACGTACAGCGCTGCATTGCCAGCGACACACAGCGTGGCTTTCAGCGAATCCCGCGGGTAGTAGATGCCCGCATGAATGACTTCGCTGTTGCGTGAGCTGATGCCGGTGCCGATGGCGTTTTCCGCCTCCAGCACCACGACCTCATGGCCTCGCAATGCCAAGGCACGCGCGACCGACAAACCCACAACGCCGGCGCCGATGACAGCGCAATCGATGGTCTCCATGTCAAGAGCTTAGCGGCTCATGACAAATTGATCGAGACCCGAATCGGGTCAGCCTCATATCGCTTATCGGATGCTTATCGGATCAATGCAAATGAACGAATGCGGGGCCAGCGAAAGGCGGCCGCACGCATGAAAGAGCGGTTGGCCACGAAGTGCGCCGACGCGCGTTCCGGTTGTAACGTGAAGGGGCTTTCCGGATCCTGGGGACTCGACTCCGTCGTCGGGCCACGATCAGGTTCGACGGGCAGCTCGGTCGGGTCGGGCGTGAGGGGCGTCGGAAGGTCAGGTGAGGTCGCCATGAAAAATATCTCCTGTGTTGGAGCTACTTGTACGGTTGACTCGCAATCGCTGCGACAGCGAGCGGCCCGATCTGGCGTCGGTGCGTGCCGACAGTCGAAAACTGAGGATGTGATCGAAACCGAAGGAATTGGTGGGCGGTCCAGGTTTCGAACCTGGGACCCCAGCAGTGTGAATGCTGTGCTCTACCCCTGAGCTAACCGCCCGAGCGTTGCTGCTGCGACGCCATGAACTCCGCGCTGCGGCGCGAAGCCTCAAATTATGCCATAGCGTTTCAGCTGATCTGGCGGAAAAGCGTGCGTCCGTTGCTGGCCTTGTCGAGCTGTTGCAGCGCCGCATCGTGCGCCGCCAACTCGACGTCGGCCGCATAGATCACCGGCAGATCGAACGTGCGCAGATCGATTGCCACGAAGCTGCCGAGCGCAGGTTCGTTGGACGACACGTCGATCAGCAAGGCGTCCTGCCCACGCGTGAGGTTGATGTACACGTCGGCCAGCAACTGGGCGTCGAGCTTGGCGCCGTGGAAGGTCCGGTTAGAACGATCGACGCCAAAGCGGTCGCACAGCGCATCGAGCGAATTGCGTTTTCCGGGGTATACCTGCTTGGCCATGGCCAGCGTGTCGGTCACCTGACCGACGAAGGTCTTCATCGGCGGCAGGCCGGCTCGCTCGAATTCCTTGTTGAGAAAGCCGACGTCGAACGCCGCGTTGTGGATGATCACCTCGGCACCGCGCAGGTATTCGATGACGTCGTTCGCGAGCGTCGCGAACTTGGGTTTGTCGCGCAGGAAATCGGTCGTCAGCCCGTGCACCTTCAACGCATCTTCATGGCTCTCGCGCTCGGGGTTGAAATAGATGTGCAGGTCGTTGCCGGTGAGCTTGCGATTGAACAGCTCGACGCATCCGAGTTCGATCACACGATCGCCGTTTTCGGCGGACAGGCCGGTGGTTTCGGTATCGAGCACGACGAGACGCGACATCAGTGATTTTCCTTGGCGTGATTGATCGAGTATTTGGGAATCTCGATGGTCACATTCTGCTGCGCGAGGATCGCCTGGCAACTGAGGCGCGACTGCGGCTCGAGGCCCCACGCGCGATCGAGCAAGTCCTCCTCGCCCTCTTCCGCTTCATTGAGCGAATCAAAGCCTTGGCGGACCAGCACATGGCAGGTCGTGCATGCGCAGCTCATCTCGCAGGCATGTTCGATGTTGATGTGGTGCTCGAGCAGCGCCTCGCAAATCGAGGTGCCAGCGGGCGCATCGATCTCGGCGCCTTGCGGGCAGTATTCGGGATGCGGAAGGATCTTGATGACGGGCATTTTTTTGTTTTAAAGAGATTCGACTTTTCGGCCCGAAAGTGCGCGGGCGATGCCCGCATTCATCCGCGCGGCAGCAAAGGCTTCGGTCGCCTGAGCAAGAGCTTTGGTTGCGGCTTCGACCACGGCGGCGTCGTTGCTTCGGTGCGCATCGCGCAGTGCTGCAATCGACTGATCGATCAGCGCGCGGTCTTCAGGACTGAGCAAGTTGCCATCGGCATCCAGCGCGCTTTGCGTCGCGAGCACCATGCGATCGGCATCGACGCGCGCTTCGACCAGCGCTCGCGCCTGCATGTCTTGCTCCGCGGTCGCGAAGCTGTCTTGCAGCATCGTCGCAATCTGGTCGTCCGACAGGCCATACGAGGGCTTCACTGTGACACTGGCTTCGACACCGCTCCCCTGCTCCTTGGCGCCGACGCTCAGCAGCCCGTCCGCATCGACAGTGAAGGTGACACGGATACGCGCTGCGCCCGCCGACATCGGCGGGATGCCGCGCAGTGTGAAGCGCGCGAGACTGCGGCAGTCGGCAACGAGATCGCGCTCGCCTTGCACCACATGCAAGGCCAGCGCGGTCTGCCCGTCCTGGTAGGTGGTGAAGTCCTGCGCCATCGCGGTCGGGATCGTCTGGTTGCGTGGAACGATGCGCTCCACAAGGCCGCCCATGGTCTCGATGCCGAGCGATAGCGGAATCACGTCGAGCAGCAACAGGTCATCCGCGCCGCCGTTGCCCGCCAGCTGGTTGGCCTGGATCGCAGCACCCAGTGCAACGACTTCGTCCGGATTCAAATTGGTCAGTGGCGCACGACCGAAGAAGTCGCCGACCGCTTGCTGAATTTGCGGCATGCGCGTCGAGCCGCCGACCATGACGATCCCTTGCAGGTCGTCGGTCTTGAGCTTTGCATCGCGCAGTGCCTTGCGCACCGCTGCAATGGTGCGGTCGGTCAACGGCTTGGTCGCCGCGTCGAACTGGCTCCGCGTAAGTTCGAACTTCGTCTCGGCCCCTGAGACGCGCACATGAAACAACGCGGAACCCGAGGTGGTGAGCGATTCTTTAGCAGCACGCGCCGCCACCAACATCGTGGCCCGATCTGCATCGTCAGCCGCTCGTGCGCCGGTCTTCGCCAGGACGAAGTCGGCGATCGCATGGTCGTAGTCGTCACCGCCCAATGCAGAGTCGCCACCGGTCGCAATCACCTCGAACACGCCCTGCGTCAGTCGCAGGATGGAAATATCGAAGGTGCCGCCGCCCAGGTCATAGACCGCGTAGACGCCTTCGCTCGCGTTGTCGAGACCATAGGCGATGGCAGCAGCCGTCGGCTCGCTGATGAGCCGAAGCACGTTGATGCCTGCGAGCTGCGCCGCGTCCTTGGTGGCCTGGCGCTGGCCCTCGTCGAAGTAGGCCGGTACGGTAATGACGGCGCCATAGAGTGAATCGTCGAAAGTGTCCTCGGCGCGAAAACGCAACGTAGCGAGAATCTCGCCGCTGATCTCGACCGGCGACTTGATCCCAGCTGCCGTCTCGACCTTGACCATGCCGCCTTCGTCCACCAACCGATACGACATCGCGTCGCGGTTGACGATGTCGGACAGGCCGCGTCCCATCAGCCGTTTGACCGAGGTGATGGTGTTGGCTGCATCCTGCGCGCGGGCAGCCAGCGCTTCGAAGCCGATCTGCCGTCGCTCGGCATCGAGGTAGCGAACCACCGATGGAAGGATGACGCGGCCCTCGTCGTCGGGCAGGCATTCAGCCACGCCGTTGCGCACCGCCGCCACCAGCGAGTGCGTCGTGCCGAGATCGATGCCGACGGCGATGCGCCGTTGATGCGGGTCCGGCGCCTGGCCCGGCTCGGAAATCTGCAGAAGTGCCATCAGACCTCCCTCCGGGCCGCCCCAAGGGGGGTCAGCGTCGCCTCGGGGGGCAGCGAATACACGAAGTGACGAGCGTGGGGGTGAATCATCTTGCTATTGTCCCAACTGATCGGCCTTGGACTCGACGTCCTCGGCAAAGCGCTCGATGAACATGAGGGCTCTCACCTGTTGCGCTGCCGCGGCGTAGTCGCCCTTCTCATCGATCAGCCAATCCAGCGACGAGAGCGCCAGGGCGCGCGCCGCCTCGACTTCGTTGCGCAAATCATCGACCGTCTCTGGCTCGGTTGCGTCATCGAGCGTTTCGCGCCATTCCATTTGCTGCATGAGGAACGCGGGCGGCATTGCGGTGTTCGTCTCGGCGTCGATCGGCGCATCGTGTCGATCGCAGAGGTACGTCGCGCGCTTGATCGGGTCTTTCAGCCGCTGGTATGCCTCGTTGATTCGCACCGACCACTGCATCGCCAGTCGTTGCGCGGCTGCGCCTTGCGCCGTGAAGCGATCGGGGTGGGCTTCGCGTTGCAGTTCCTTCCAACGCACGTCCAGCGCCGTGCGGTCCTGCGCAAACGTCGCGGGCACGGCGAAGAGTTCGAAGTCGGTGTCGTTGAGATTCATGGCAATGAAAAGCCGCCAGCACATGACATGGTGGCGGCGACATGGTTGCAGCTGATGCGCATGAGCGCGCGGAGTCAAATCCGGAAAGACTCTCCGCAGCCGCAGCGATCGCGCTCGTTCGGATTGATGAACTTGAAGCCTTCGTTCAAACCCTCGCGAACGAAGTCGAGCTGCGTTCCGTCGATATACGCCAGGCTCTTGGGATCGACAAGCACCTTGACGCCGCGGTCTTCGAAAACGACATCTTCAGGTGCGAACTCATCGACGTATTCGAGCTTGTAGGCAAGACCGGAGCAGCCGGTGGTCTTGACGCCCAGACGCACACCCACGCCCTTGCCACGCTTACCGAGGTAGCGATTGACGTGGCGCGCAGCCGCATCGGTAAGGGTCACGGCCATGGTCAGTGAACCGCTTCTTGCTGAGGCGCAGCCTGGGCAGCAGCCGCATGCTTGGCCTTGTAGTCGTTGACCGCTGCCTTGATCGCGTCCTCCGCGAGGATCGAGCAATGAATCTTCACCGGCGGCAACGCCAGCTCTTCTGCGATCTGTGCGTTCTTGAGCGCGGCAGCCTCGTCGAGGGTTTTGCCCTTGACCCACTCGGTCACGAGCGATGACGAGGCAATGGCCGAGCCGCAGCCGTAGGTCTTGAAGCGTGCGTCTTCGATCACGCCGGTTTCCGGGTTGACCTTGATCTGCAATTTCATGACGTCGCCGCAAGCGGGCGCCCCCACCATGCCAGTGCCCACGGAGTCGTCGCCCTTTTCGAACGAACCGACATTGCGGGGATTTTCGTAGTGGTCGATGACCTTGGATGAATATGCCATGGGGTTACCTCTTCGTTATGTGGTGTTCAGTGCGCCGACCACTGAATGGTGCTGATGTCGATGCCGTCCTTGAACATTTCCCACAGCGGGCTCAACTCGCGCAGCTTGGCGACGTTGTGCTTGATGGTGGAAATGGCGTAGTCGATTTCTTCTTCGGTGGTGAACCGGCCGATCGTCATTCGAAGGCTGCTGTGTGCCAACTCGTCGCTGCGGCCAAGCGCGCGCAGCACATAGCTGGGCTCCAAACTGGCCGAGGTGCACGCCGAACCCGAGGACACCGCCAGGCCCTTGATGCCCATGATCAGCGACTCGCCTTCGACGTAGTTGAAGCTGATGTTCAAGTTGTGCGGCACGCGATGCTCGAGGTCGCCGTTGATGAACACTTGCTCGACATCCTTCAAGCCATCGAGCAAGCGCTTCTGCAGCGCGGCCGCCTTGGCGATGTCTTCTTTCATCTCCAGCTTGGCGATGCGGAAAGCCTCGCCCATGCCGACGATCTGGTGCGTCGGAAGCGTGCCCGAACGCATGCCGCGCTCGTGCCCACCACCGTGCATCTGAGCTTCGAGCCGAACGCGCGGCTTGCGGCGCACGTACAGGGCGCCGATGCCCTTGGGACCATACGTCTTGTGCGAAGCCAGACTCATCAGGTCGATCGGCAACTGGGTGATGTCGATTTCGACCTTGCCGGTGGCTTGCGCTGCATCGACGTGAAAGATCACGCCCTTTTCGCGGCACGCATTGCCAAGCGCGACCACATCCTGGATGACGCCGATCTCGTTGTTGACGTACATGACGCTTGCCAGAATCGTGTCGGGGCGAATCGCCGCCTTGAACTTGTCGAGGTCCAGCAAGCCGTCTTCTTCGACATCGAGGTACGTCACCTCGAAGCCTTGACGCTCCAGCTCACGCATGGTGTCGAGCACGGCCTTGTGTTCGGTCTTCACCGTGATCAGGTGCTTGCCCTTGCCCTTGTAGAACTGCGCCGCGCCTTTGAGCGCCAGGTTGTTCGACTCGGTGGCGCCAGAGGTCCACACGATTTCGCGCGGATCGGCATTGATCAGTTCAGCCACGTAGCCGCGGGACTTCTCGACGGCCTCTTCCGCCTCCCAGCCCCACGCGTGACTGCGCGACGCCGGATTACCGAAATGTTCGCGCAACCAGGGAATCATCGCGTCGACGACGCGCGGATCGACCGGCGTGGTCGCGCCGTAGTCAAGATAGATCGGGAAATGAGGAGTGACGTCCATGGCTGGCTCAGGCTGGCGTGGGTTGATTTTTGTACTTACGACTTGGCAAAGACATTGCCGAGTGCAAACACCGAATTCGGGGCGTTCACCCGCATCGGCTTTGCCACCGGCTGCGCCGAAATCGCGCGTTTGATCACCGGCTTGTTCTCGATCTGCACGCCCTTGGCGAGTTGATCGTCGACCAGCTTCTGCAACGTCACCGAATCGAGGAACTCGACCATGCGTTGATTCAGCGAAGCCCACAACTCGTGCGTCATGCAACGACCGGCTTCCCCGAGGCAATTTTCCTTGCCGCCACATTGCGTCGCGTCGATCGGCTCGTCGACCGAAACGATGATGTCGGCCACTGTGATTTCAGCCGCTTTGCGACCAAGGCTGTAGCCGCCGCCGGGACCGCGGGTCGACTCGACCAGTTCGTGGCGACGCAATTTGCCGAACAGCTGCTCAAGATAGGACAGCGAAATCTGCTGCCGCTGGCTGATGGCAGCCAGCGTGACCGGACCGGTGTTCTGGCGAAGTGCCAGATCGATCATGGCCGTGACCGCAAAACGGCCTTTGGTAGTGAGACGCATCGCAAGCTCCTTCAAGTGCTTACCGTTGAAATGACACCGGCGCCGCAAGGCTCCCGGGTGGCTTCGTCTCCGCCCTGCCCGACCCTCTGACACTGGTGAACCAGCCTGTACGAGTCGGTCTTCATCGCGAAGTTCTTGGGTTGTTGACTAATTCGGTCAAGTATATCAAAAAGCCTTCAGTCTTGCTCGGGTAACCCCACCCGAAATGCCTTGAACCGTGTAGGCAAATGTCCTACGCGCGCGGCACGACCACCGAGATGTTGTCGCCACCCGCGCCACCGAAGGCTTGCTCCCGGAGGTGCGCGAGTTGATCCCGGACCCTTGCCGCTTTCTCGAATTCGAGATTGCGGGCATGTTCCAGCATGAGCTTTTCGAGCCGCTTGATTTCGCGGGCAACGTCTTTCTCGCTCATGTCCTCGACCTTCGCGCGCTCCAGGTCGAGTTTGGCCATTTCCTTGCCGGTTTTCTCGCTGTAGACGCCATCGATCAAGTCGCGCACTTCTTTCACGATGCTGCGCGGGGTGATGCCTTCGGCCAGGTTGTGGGCGATCTGCTTGGTGCGGCGCCGCTCCGTTTCGTCGATGGCCTTTTTCATCGAGTCGGTCATCCGGTCGGCATAGAGGATCGCCTTGCCGTTCAGGTTTCGGGCTGCCCGGCCGATCGTCTGGATCAACGAGCGCTCCGCCCGCAAGAAGCCTTCCTTGTCGGCGTCCAGGATGGCGACCAGCGACACCTCGGGGATGTCCAGGCCTTCGCGCAAGAGGTTGATGCCGACCAGCACGTCGAAGCTGCCCAAACGCAGATCTCGCAAGATCTCGACCCGCTCGACCGTATCGATGTCGCTGTGCAAGTAGCGCACCTTCACGCCGTTGTCGCTCAGGTAGTCGGTGAGCTGCTCGGCCATGCGCTTGGTCAGCGTCGTGATCAGCACCCGCTCGTTCTTGTCGACGCGCAAGCGGATCTCGCCCAGCACGTCGTCGACCTGGTGAGTGGCAGGCCGCACTTCGACTTCGGGGTCGATCAGGCCGGTCGGCCGCACGAGTTGCTCGACCGTGTTGCCCGAATGGTCCTTTTCATACTGCGCAGGGGTGGCCGAGACGAAGATCGCCTGCCGCATGCGCGTCTCGAACTCCTCGAACTTGAGCGGCCGGTTGTCCATGGCGGAAGGCAGGCGAAAACCGTACTCGACCAACGTGGTCTTGCGGGCACGGTCGCCGGCATACATGCCGTTCAACTGGCCGATCATCTGATGGCTCTCGTCGAGAAACATCAGTGCATCTTTGGGCAGGTAGTCCGTCAAGGTCGCGGGCGGCTGGCCGGGCGCCGCACCAGACAGGTGGCGCGTGTAGTTCTCGATGCCTTTGCAATGGCCGATTTCGGCCAGCATTTCAAGGTCGAAACGGGTGCGCTGCTCCAACCGCTGGGCCTCCACCAGCTTGCCCTGGCTGACAAATTCCTTCACCCGATCGACCAGCTCGAGCTTGATGGTGTCCACCGCCGACATCACCTTGTCGCGCGGCGTGACGTAATGGCTCGACGGATACACGGTAAAGCGCGGAATCTTCTGGCGAATGCGCCCGGTCAGCGGATCGAACAGCTGCAGCGTTTCGATCTCGTCGTCGAACAATTCGATGCGGATCGCCAGCTCGCTGTGCTCCGCCGGGAAGATATCGATGGTGTCGCCGCGCACACGGAACGACCCGCGTGAAAAATCCTGCTCGTTGCGCGTGTACTGCATGCGAATCAGCCGCCCGATGACGTCGCGCTGGCCGATCTTGTCGCCGGTGCGCATGATGAAGCGCATCTGCGTGTAATCCTCTGGCGTGCCGATGCCGTAGATCGCGCTCACCGTTGCCACGATCACGGTGTCGCGCCGCTCCAGCACGCTCTTGGTGGCCGACAGCCGCATCTGCTCGATGTGCTCGTTAATGGAGCTGTCCTTTTCGATGAACAGGTCACGTTGAGGCACGTAGGCCTCTGGCTGGTAGTAGTCGTAGTAACTGACGAAATACTCAACGGCGTTCTTCGGAAAAAACTCGCGAAATTCGCTGTAGAGCTGCGCCGCCAGCGTCTTGTTCGGCGCAAAGACGATGGCCGGCCGACCGAGGCGCGCGATCACGTTCGCCATCGTGAAGGTCTTGCCGGAACCCGTCACGCCGAGCAGCGTCTGAAACACCTCGCCGTCGTTCACGCCTTCGACCAGACCATCGATCGCCTTCGGCTGGTCGCCGGCCGGCGGATAGGGCTGGTAGAGCTCGAACGGCGAACCCGGGAAGCTGATGAACTCGCCCGGCTTGGCCGGGCCGATGGCAGCAAGTTTGTGTGAGTCTGCTAGCGCGTCGGCAACTGTATCGGTGATGGCTTCGGTGATCTCTGGCATGGGTGTACCCGTCAACTGGCGATGGCGCCGGTAAAATTCAAGGCAACCGGAAAGCTTAAGCGCTTGCCCGGTTGCACGCCAAGCTTTCAATCAAAGGACTTTCTCCATGTCTATGTTCACCGCGGTCGAAATGGCGCCGCGCGACCCGATCCTCGGCCTCAACGAGCAATATGCCGCCGACACCAACCCCGCCAAGGTCAATCTGGGCGTGGGGGTCTATTTCGACGACAACGGCAAGCTGCCGCTGCTGAAATGCGTGCAAGCTGCCGAGCAGAACATGATGAAGTCGCCGACCGCGCGCGGCTACCTGCCGATCGACGGCATCGTCGCGTACGACAACGCGGTCAAGAGTCTCGTTTTCGGCGTCGACAGCGAGCCGCTCAAGTCCAGCCGCGTCGCGACGGTGCAAGGTCTCGGCGGCACTGGCGGCCTGAAGGTCGGCGCCGACTTCCTGAAGAAGCTCAGCCCCGACGCCAAGGTGCTCATCAGCGACCCCAGCTGGGAAAACCACCGCGCGCTGTTCACGCAGGCTGGCTTCGTCGTGGAAACCTATCCGTACTACGACGCCGCCACCCGCAGCGTCAATTTCGAAGGCATGTTGGGTGCATTGAATGCATCGCCAGCCGGCACCATCGTCGTGCTGCACGCCTGCTGCCATAACCCGACCGGCTATGACATCACCGCTGCCCAGTGGGACCAGGTGGTCGACGTGGTCAAGGCCAAGAACCTGACCGCCTTCCTTGACATGGCCTACCAGGGCTTCGCCCACGGCATCGAAGAAGACGGCGCGGCCATCGGCAAATTCGTCGCAGCCGGCTTGACCTTTTTCGTCTCGACCTCCTTCTCCAAGAGCTTCAGCCTCTACGGAGAACGCGTCGGCGCCTTGTCGGTGCTGTGCAAGGACAAGGAAGAAGCGTCCCGCGTGCTCTCGCAGTTGAAGATCATGGTGCGCACCAACTACAGCAACCCGCCGATCCATGGCGGCGCGGTGGTCGCGGCCGTGCTCGGCGACCCGGAGCTGCGCGCGATGTGGGAAAGCGAATTGGCTGAAATGCGGGTGCGAATCAAGGCCATGCGGCAGAAGCTGGTCGACGGTCTCAAGGCGGCAGGCGTGAAGGAAGACATGAGCTTCATCACCAAGCAGATCGGCATGTTCAGCTATTCGGGCCTCAACAAGGACCAGATGGTGCGATTGCGTTCGGAGTTCGGCATCTATGGCACCGACACTGGCCGCATGTGCGTCGCTGCGTTGAACAGCAAGAACATCGACTATGTCTGCGCTTCCATTGCCAAGGTCATCTGACCTGAACTGAATTGCTGCACGATCGCGGTCGTGTTTGTAGGGGTTAGGCCCCTATAAACATGGGGAGCCCGCTGATATATTGCACTGCAACATACCTATAAAAGTTTGCAATGCTCTATCAACTCTACGAAGCCCAACGCTCCTTGATGGAGCCCTTTTCGGACTTCGCTCAAGCCGCATCGAAACTCTACGGCCACGGCGCCGTGTGGGGCAATTTGCCCATGGCGCAGCGCATGGCTGCTGGCTATGAACTGATGTATCGGCTCGGCAAGGACTACGAGAAGCCCGAGTTCAACATCAAGAGCGTGAAGGTCGACGGCGACGACGTCGTGATCCAGGAAGCCATTGCGCTCGACAAGCCGTTTTGCGAACTGCGCCGCTTCAAGCGGTTCACGGACGAGCCCGAGACTCTGAAGGTGTTGAAGAGCCAGCCGGTGGTGCTGATCGTCGCACCGCTGTCGGGCCACTACGCCACGCTGTTGCGCGACACGGTCCGCACCATGCTGCAGGGCCACAAGGTCTACATCACCGACTGGAAGAACGCCCGCCTGGTGCCGTTGTCCGAAGGCGAATTCCACCTCGACGACTACATCCATTACGTCCAGGAGTTCATCCGCCTGTTGCAGGCGGAGTACGGCAACTGCCATGTGATGAGTGTTTGCCAGCCGACGGTGCCGGTGCTCGCCGCGGTCTCGCTGATGGCCAGCAAGGGCGAAACGTTGCCGCTCACGATGACCATGATGGGCGGCCCGATCGATGCGCGCAAATCGCCGACGGCCGTGAACAATCTGGCCACGACCAAGGGCTTCGACTGGTTCGAAAACAACGTGATCTACCCGGTGCCGCAAGGCTTCGCGGGCGAAGGTCGGCGCGTGTACCCGGGCTTCTTGCAGCACACCGGATTCGTGGCGATGAATCCCGACCGCCATGCGACCAGCCACTACGACTATTTCAAGGACTTGATGAAGGGCGACGACGCCAGCGCCGAGGCACATCGCAAGTTCTACGACGAGTACAACGCCGTGCTCGACATGGATGCGGACTACTACCTCGACACCATCAAGACCGTCTTTCAGGACTTCAGCCTGGTGAACGGAAACTGGGACGTCAAGAACGCCGATGGGCAACCCGAGCGCGTGCGCCCGCAAGACATCCGCACCACCGCCTTGCTGACGGTCGAAGGCGAACTGGACGACATCTCCGGTTCCGGCCAGACGCAGGCGGCGCACGACCTGTGCACCGGCATTGCCGCGAATCGACGTGAGCACTACGAGGTCAAGGGCGCAGGTCACTACGGCATCTTCAGCGGCCGCCGCTGGCGCGACATGGTGTATCCGAAAGTGCAGAAGTTCATCGCGGCCCACGACGAAGCACAGCATCGCGCCGTCGCCAAGCCCTCGGTGACTGCAGAAGATACCGTGAAGCCGGTGCGGACGGGCGCGAAGCCATCGGTGAAGCCTGTGACGAGAGCAATCGCCAGGCCAACGGTCAAGGCCGCCGCCAAGCCGGCAGCGCCTGCGCGTCAGTCGAAGGCGATGGCGGCAGAGACGCCGAAGCGCAAGGCTCGCGCCAGCACGCGAGCGCGCTGAGTCGCCGGTAGATCGCGAACACGTCATGACCAAAGCGCCGTCCGGGACACTGGCCGCGCGCATCAACGACGTCCTTCCGCAAACGCAGTGCACGCGCTGCGGCTACCCGGACTGCAGAGGCTATGCCGAGGCCATCGCAGCCAGTGAGGCAGGCATCAACCAGTGCCCGCCGGGCGGCGCCGAGGGCATTGCCCGCCTTTCCCGGCTCACCGGTCGCGCCGCGCTGCCGCTGGACCCGCAATTCGGGATCGAAGGGCCGCGTGCGATGGCGGTCATCGACGAGGCCTGGTGCATCGGCTGCACGCTGTGCCTCGATGCGTGTCCGACCGATGCCATCCTCGGCATCCACAAGCGCATGCACACGGTCATCGAGGCGCACTGCACCGGGTGCGAGCTCTGCATTCCGGTCTGTCCGGTCGACTGCATCTCGCTCGAAGTCGAAACTCCTCACTTGAGCGGTTGGAATGCATGGTCGTCGACACAAGCTGACCACGCACGGCAACGCTACGAATTCCATAAAGTCCGGCGTCCGGCGCGGGAAGAAGCTGCGGCGAAGCTGGCTCAGAACGCCTCGGACGATGCGGCCGGCACCGAGGCCGACGCCGGCGCCCGCAAACGCTCGATCGTAGAAGCCGCTCTGGCACGGGCGCGGGCGGCTGCGGCCAGCCGCAAAACATAAGACTCTCGTGATGACAGCCGACACGCTCCTGCTCTACACGCTGGCCTCGCTGGCACTCGCCGTCATCCCTGGCCCGACCATGCTTCTGGCGCTGTCGAACGGCATTGCCGGCGGCATGCGACGCGCCGCATGGGGCATCGCAGGCGCATCCCTCGGCAGCAGCGCGTTGATCGCCATCGTCGCGTTCGGTCTTGGCTCGTTGCTGAGCGCATCGGAATGGCTGTTCAACGCCATTCGCGTGGCGGGCGTCGTCTATCTCGTGTGGTTGGGTGTGAAGTTGTGGCGCAGTGAAGCCATCGACGTCGGCGCTGCCTTGGCGAGTTCATCAGCCACCGCGCAACAGGGTCGCGTCGCGCTCCTGCGCAGCCTGGCCGTCGCCCTTTCGAATCCCAAGACGGTGCTGTTCTTCGCTGCATTTCTGCCCCAGTTCGTCGACATCACGCATCCACAAGGTCCGCAGTATCTGGTGCTCGGCGCGATCTTCGTGGCGCTCGACACGGGCGTGATGCTGGCTTACGCAGGCGCCGGATCGCAGGCCGTGCGATGGCTTTCGCGCCGGAGTCTGAAAGCGTTGAACCGCGGTTGCGCGATCGGCATGTGGCTGCTGGCCGCCACGCTTGCCGTGTGGCGCCGGCCCACCTGACGGCGTCCGACGACTTCGACGGCCGACCTGTCGACCTGCGACCTATTGCGGCGTGCCCGCAGCGAGCGCCTCGAAAGCTTTCACCACACCCGGCGGGGCCTGCACCATCTCGATCAGCACGCCCTCGCCCGCGATCGGAAACTCGTCGTTCGCCTTCGGATGCATGAAGCAGATGTCGAAGCCCGCGGCGCCTTTGCGAATACCACCAGGCGCAAAGCGCACGCCCCGCGCGGTCAGCCAATCGACCGCGACCGGCAGGTCATCGATCCACAAGCCGATGTGATTCAGCGGCGTCGTGTGCACCGCCGGTTTCTTGTCGATGTCCAGCGGCTGCATCAAGTCGACCTCGACCTTGAACGGCCCGCTGCCAATGGCGCAAATGTCTTCGTCCACGTTCTCGCGCTCACTGCGGAAAGTGCCGGTCACTTCAAGGCCCAGCATGTCGACCCAAAGCTTTTGCAGCCGCGTCTTGTCGACCGCGCCGATGGCGATCTGCTGAATGCCCAGCACCTTGAACGGGCGCGCCTTCGAATCATCGGTTGCATGCGTTGCAGCGGTCGACATCACACGAACTCCAGAATGATCTGATCCACAGCCAGCGACTCGCCCTTGCCCGCAGAGATCTTGCCGACCACGCCGTCTTGCGATGCGAAGAGCACGTTCTCCATCTTCATCGCCTCGATCACCGCGAGTTTTTCACCGGCCTGCACGTGCTGGCCCGGCTGCACCGACACTTCGACCAGCAGACCCGGCATCGGAGACATCAGGAACTTGCTCAGGTCCGGTGGCGCCTTGTACGGCATCAATTCGAGCAGGCGTGCACCGAGCGGGGACAGCACCATCGCCTCGATCTGCGTACCGTCGTGCGACACGCGCAACGCCAGCGGATTCTTGCCGGCGCCGCGCTCCACCTGCGCGACGAAAGGCTTGTCGTTGACGGTGCCCTCGACGCGGATGCTGCCCAACGCGCCGTTGCTGTCGATCTTGAAATTGCTCTCACCGACCGCCACGGCGCTCGCACCGTTCTTGCCCTGGAAGTCGGTGACGGACACGGGATGATGAACATGCTTGCCTTCGGCGCCCAGTTCGACCACCACGAACTGCTCGCCGACCTTCACGCTGTGGCCTTCGAGCTGGCCGCTGATGCCCGAGGCCCGCGCGCGATAACGGCGATGGACGTAGGCAGCCAGAGCGATCAAAAACGCCGGATCGCTGTGCGGCACGTCTTCCGCATGGAAGCCATGCGCGTAGTGCTCGGCGATGAAGCCGGTGTTGAAGTCGCCCGAGACGAACTTCGGATGTGCCAACAGCGCCGCCTGGAACGGGATGTTGCTACCGATGCCTCGGATCACGAAGCCGTTCAGTGCCTCGCGCATCTTCGCGATCGCATGCTGACGATCCTTGCCGTGCACGATGAGCTTGGCGATCATCGAGTCGTAGAACATCGGAATCTCGCCGCCGTCGTATACGCCCGTGTCGACGCGCACGCCATACAAATGCTCGGTGTCGGCCGAGAACATGGTTTCTTCGGGCGGCTGGAATTTAACTAGGCGGCCGGTCGACGGCAGGAAGCTGCGAAACGGATCCTCTGCATTGATGCGGCACTCGATCGCCCAGCCCTCACGCTTCACGTCGGCCTGCTTCAATGGCAGCGGTTCACCGGCCGCGACGCGGATCATCAGCTCGACCAGATCGAGGCCGGTGATGCACTCGGTCACCGGATGCTCGACCTGCAGCCGCGTGTTCATTTCCAGGAAGTAGAAGCTCTGGTCCTTGCCGACCACGAACTCGACGGTGCCCGCGCTTTGGTACTTCACCGCCTTCGCGAGCTGCACCGCCTGCTCGCCCATCGCCTTGCGCGTGGCGTCGGTGATGAACGGCGACGGCGCCTCTTCGATCACCTTTTGGTGGCGCCGCTGGATCGAGCACTCGCGCTCGTTGAGATAAATGACGTCGCCTTGCGAATCGCCGAGCACCTGGATCTCGATGTGGCGCGGCTCGACCACGAACTTCTCGATGAAGACGCGGTCGTCGCCGAAGCTGTTGCGCGCCTCGTTGCGGCACGCGGTGAACCCTTCGAAGGCTTCCTTGTCGTCGTGCGCCACGCGCAACCCTTTGCCGCCACCGCCGGCCGACGCCTTGATCATCACCGGGTAGCCGATCTCCCTGGCAATCTCGACCGCGCGTTCGGCGGTTTCGATGGCGGCGTTCCAGCCCGGAATGGTGTTGACCTTGGCCTCGTTCGCCAGCTTCTTGGAAGCGATCTTGTCGCCCATCGCCGCGATCGAATAGTGCTTGGGTCCGATGAAGACGATGCCCTCTTCCTCGACCTTGCGCGCAAAGGCTTCGTTCTCGGACAAGAAACCGTAGCCTGGGTGCACCGCTTCGGCGCCGGTTTGCTTGCAAGCCGCGATGATGCGGTCCGCCTGCAGGTACGACTCGCGCGAGGGCGCGGCGCCGATGTGCACCGCTTCGTCGG
>CAXTCC010000026.1:8925-27134 GCA_964242015.1 uncultured Variovorax sp. | reverse complement strand
AAAGTGATGGGCCTGACCGAGCATCGGGCCAACGCCGCCCATCTGGAACATCAGCCACTGCAACACGTCGAAACGCGCGCAGTCACTGGTCGGCATCAACTTGCCAGTCTTGCCCGCGAGATACACCAGGATAGCGCCCGATTCGAACAGAGAGATTGGTTTTCCGTCCGGCCCGTCCGGGTCGGTCATGGCCGGGATTTTGTTGTTGGGGCTGATCCGCAAAAACGCTGGCGAAAACTGATCGCCCGTACCGATCTTCACCGGGGGCGCTACACAGGGCAAGCTGCACTCTTCCAGCATGATGTGCACCTTGTGACCATTGGGTGTGGGCCAAGTGTAGGCGTCGATGGGGGGTGGTTCGGAGATCGAAGATGGCTTGGGTGCTGGCATGTTGCGCACTATGCCACCGCCTGTACACCCGACAGATGCTGGTGTATCGATGCGACCGCCGCAGCGCCTTCACCGATCGCACCCCCGACACGCTTGACCGAACCCGAGCGCACGTCGCCCACCGCGAACACGCCCTCGACGCTCGATTCCAGCGGTGACTTGCCACCGAGCCCAGTGCAAACGAAACCGTGTCCATCGGTCTCTACGCCGCACCCTTCGAGCCAACTGGTTTCTGGCTCGGCACCGACGAACAGGAACACGTTGCGCGCCGGACACTCGTGCTGGTCGCCGGTGCGCGCGTCGCGCCAGGTGGCGCCATTCAGTCCGGTCACGGGTTCGCCATGCAGGCTGACCAGCTCGGTATAGGGGTGCAGTTCGATGTTCGGCGCCGCCTCGATGCGGTCGATCAAGTAGCGCGACATGCTGGCCGCCAGCGAGGGGCCGCGCACCAGCACGTTGACCTTGGCCGCCTGCTGCGACAAAAACACGGCGGCTTGGCCAGCCGAGTTACCGCCGCCGACCAGAGCGATCTCCTGTCTGGCGCACATGCGGGCCTCGATGGCCGACGCCCAGTACCAGATGCCGCGGCCTTCGAACTCCTTCAGCCGCGGTACGTCAGGCCGACGGTAGCGGGCGCCACTGGCGATGACCACGGTGCGGGCGTTCAACACTCGGCCGTCTTCGAGCTTGATCGACAGCTGACCCTGCGGCCCGGCGTTGGAGCAGTCCATCGACACGACCTTGGCCGGGATCAACATTTCAGCGCCGAACTTCTGCGCTTGCACGTAAGCACGGCCAGCCAACGCGCCGCCGGAGATACCGGTTGGGAAGCCCAGGTAGTTCTCGATGCGAGCGCTGGCACCGGCCTGGCCGCCATACGAGCGGCAATCCAGAACGATGACGCGAAGGCCTTCCGAGGCTGCATACACCGCGGTGGCGAGCCCGGCCGGCCCGGCACCCACGATGGCGACGTCGAAGAGCTCGTCGTGCTCGATGGTGTCGACCATGCCCAAGCATCGCGCGAGAGCATCTTCGGTCGGGTTCATCAGCACTTCACCGCCGGGGCAGGCCACCAGCAGCTGCGCCTCACCGTACTGTTCGAGCATGGCGGCGCCGTCGGCGTCCTGCGTCGAATCGACGACGTGATACGGATACCCGTTGCGCCCTAGGAAATTCTCCAGCCGCCGCACATCGGCCGAATCGGTCGGGCCGATCAGCACCGGACCGCTGGCGCCGGCTTCCATCAACGCGACGCGTCGCAGGATGAGCGCGCGCACCACTCGCTCGCCCAAGTCGGCTTCGGCGATGATGAGCGCGCGCAACTGGTCGGGCGGCACCAGCAGCACTTCGACGTCTTCTTCTGCATGGCCGTCAACCAAGGCAGTGCGGCCCGACAGCTGCCCGACCTCAGCCAGAAACTGGCCGATGCCTTGTACCGCGATGGGTTCGACGTGGCCCAGGCCGTCGCGCTGACTGATCGCCACTTTGCCCTTCAGCACGACGAACATCCCGGGGCCGACCTCGCCGGCCTTAAAGAGGCAATCGCCGCGCTGGTAGTGCTTGACCGTGCCGAAGCGGCGGATGCGCTCGATGTCGGCGTCGTTGAGCGCAGGGAACATCTGGTGGCGTCGGGTCTCGATCTCGACCGGTCCATCGCTCGTATCGTTCGCGGCATTGGCCATAGGGCAGCTCCAAAAGGTGTTGCACCGTGCGCTTGCGCCTGATGCCTTGGTCAGAGCATCAGCTGCGTCACGGTGAAGTAGTGCGTCATCGTGCCACCGAGCACGAAAAGGTGCCACACACCATGGGCATGAGCCCAGCCTCGGCGATTCAAGTAGAAGATGGTGCCGACGGTGTACACCACCGCGCCGGCGAGCAATCCGCCGAGGACCACGCGGTTGAGCCGGGCAGCGAGTGGCGCTGCAGTCATCACGCAGAGCCACCCCATGGCGATGTAGATGCGCAGCGAGGGCGGCGATGACTTTGATGGGTCGGCAGGCCGCAGTTCGACCGCGATGCCGTAGCAGGCGAACGACCAGATCGCTGCCAGCAGAGCAACGGCCCAGCCCGTTTGCAATGCCACGAGAACGAAAGGCGTACAGCTGCCGGCGATCAGCAAATAGATGGCGCAATGGTCGGCTCGCTCCCACCGCGCTCGCGCCAGTCCTTGCGCAGAGTGAAACATCGCTGAAGCGCCATACAACGCCACGGCACAGCTCGCGAACACGAGGGCGCCGATGATTTTCGAAGGTTGCCCAGTGGCGATTGCACGTGGAATCAGTACGGTCGCACCGCCGAGTGCCAACACCAAACCCAGTAAATGCGAGTAGCCGTTGAAACGCTCGCCATGACAAATCAAAAGGCGGTGCGTTGTCATAAATCTGTCATGTCAAAGCGTCCAGAATCAGGGAATCTCTCCATCTCTTAAACCCTTATGAACGCCATCAAGACCGCCCGAAAAATGATAAGTGCCAACCCCGCGAGCGACTCTGCTCGCACCTTGGCGCAACTGGTGCTCGCGCTCGAATCGGAAGGCAGTTTCGGTGTCACCGATCTGTACAAGCTCGACCTCGCAACTTTCGAATTGGCCATCGATATCCTCAAGGAATGGCGCATCGATCGCTACTACGTCGGTAAGGCCAAGCTGTTCGATCTGTCGCTTCAGGTGACGACGCTGCCTAACTGATTGGTTGCGCAAAGCAGGCAATAAAGCCCGCATGCTCCCTCTGCGGCATGACGACCGCATGACGCAGAGAGCGTTCACGGTTTTGCCATCGCGCAGACACCGTTTTTACACACTGGCGCGACAGACTTCGCGCCATGAACGAACTGCCGAATCCGACGTTTCCCTTCTCGCGTCTGACACTCCGTGAGGCCATCTGGCCGGAGCCGGCAAAGCCGGCGGTCTGCACGCCGCAGCGGCTTGCGATCTCGCAAACACCGGAAGCATTGGAGGCAAAGCCCGGCGCCCAGGGCATTTCAGTGCAATGGGCTCGGCATCAGGACGAAGTACGCGAAGCGCAGCGCTTGCGCTACCAGGTCTTCGCCGGCGAGATGGGTGCGCGCTTGAACACATCGCTGACCGGCCACGACATCGATCTGTTCGACGATTTTTGCGAGCATCTGCTGGTGCGCGATGCCGCGACGCAGCAAGTCATCGGCACCTACCGCGTGCTGACGCCGGCGCAGGCCCAGCGCGTCGGTGGCACCTACAGCGACACCGAGTTCGACCTGACGCGCCTTCGTGCACTGCGCTCGCGCATGGTCGAGCTGGGCCGGAGTTGCGTGCATGCCGACCATCGGCAGGGCGGCGTGATCCTCGCGCTGTGGGGAGCTCTTGCAGCCTTCATGCAGCGCAACAAGCTGGACACGATGATTGGCTGTGCCAGCATTCCGATGCAGCACAACGGCATTGCGGGCGGTCATGCCGCCGCCAGCATCTGGCGGCAGCTCTCTGCAAGCCACATGGCCGACATCCGCCATCAGGTGCAGCCCCGCCTGCCATTGCCGGTCGAGCGGCTCGACAGCACACTCGATGTCGAAGCGCCGGCACTGATTCGCGGCTATCTGCGGCTGGGCGCCAAGTTGCTCGGCGCCCCCGCGTGGGATCCGGATTTCAACGCCGCCGATCTGCCGATGCTGATGCGCATCGAAGACATGCCGGCGCGCTACCGCCGGCACTTTCTCGGACACCCTTTGGGTCATGCGGCTGTCACGCAACTGTCATAGACGGGGTCGACACTGGAATGCCTGCGCGCACCATCGTGGCTATCGCGCCCGTTGGGCTTCCCGCGTTCTTTGTTCCAGAATCGTCTTCATGTCATTTCACTCCGCCGACAAGACGGTCGCCATCCCGACACCGGCATCGAAGCCGCTTGTGCTGCTCGACCGCGACCACGCCATCCTGGCATTCAACGAGCGTGTACTCGACTGGGCGCTGCGCCACGACGTGCCGCTGATCGAGCGCTTGCGCTATCTCTGCATCGTGTCGGCCAACCTCGATGAATTTTTCGAAGTGCGCGTGGCGCCGCATCTGATCGCCAGCGGCGCGGGCGACCGCAAGGGCGTGTACTCCGTGGAGTCTTTCGATGCGTTGGCGATTGCGGCGCATACGCTGGTCGGCAAGCAATACGCGCTCTACAACAACGAGCTGATGCCAACGTTCGCCAAGCACGGCATCCAGATCATTTCGCACGGCGATCGCAATCCGGTTCAGCGCAAGTGGGTGCACGACTACTTCGAGCGCGAAGTGCGTCCATTGCTGATTCCGGTCGGGCTCGATCCTGCGCATCCGTTCCCGCAGGTCGCCAACAAATCGCTCAACTTCATCGTGCAGCTCGGCGGCAAAGACGCCTTTGGGCGCGACAACCCGATCCAGATCGTCAAGGTGCCGCGCGTGCTGCCGCGGCTCATTCGCATGCCGAGCAAGGTCTCGGACGGCAAGACGCTCTTCGTCGCCTTGTCGAGCGTGGTGCGCGCACATCTTTCGAGCATGTTCACCGGCCGGGTCGTCGGCGACTTTTCGCAGTTTCGGGTCACGCGGCATTCGGATCTCGCGGTCGACGAAGAAGACGTGAAGAACCTGCGAACGGCGCTGCGCCAAGGCTTGCAACATCGCCACTACGGACAAGCGGTACGGCTCGAGGTGTCGGCCAGTTGTGCGGAGTCGCTGTCGAGCTTTTTACTGGCGCAGTTCGGACTGCCGCCTCAAGCGCTGTACCGCGTGCACGGGCCCGTCAATCTGGCGCGGCTGACGCAGCTCATCGACCTGCTCGACGAGCCTCAGCTTCGCTTTCCACCCTACAAGGCGTCCTATCCGGTCACGCTGTCGCCGGGTCAGTCGTTCTTCGACAGACTGCAGCGCAGCGATGCGTTGATTCACCAGCCCTTCGAAAGCTTCGATGGTGTGCTGGCGTTCTTGCGTGAAGCCGTGCAAGACCCGCAGGTGCTGGCGATCAAGCAGACCATCTACCGCACCGGCACCAACTCCGAGCTGATGGACTTGCTGCGCGAGGCGGTGCGTCGCGGCAAGGAGGTGACCGTGGTGGTCGAGCTCAAGGCTCGCTTCGACGAAGAGGCGAACATCAACTGGGCCGAGATGCTGGAGTCGATCGGTGCGCAGGTGGTGTACGGCGTCGTCGGGCTGAAGACGCACGCCAAGATGCTGCTGGTGACACGCCGCGAGGGCAAGCAGATGCGCCGCTACGGCCATCTGTCGACCGGTAACTACAACCCGCTGACCGCCAAGCTCTACACCGACATCAGCCACCTGACGGCCGACCCGCTGCTCACGGCCGACATGGAAGCCGTGTTCGTGCATATGGCGAGCCAGAGCAAACTGCCCAAGCTCAATCGCATGTGGCTGGCGCCATTCGATCTGCACAAGAACCTGGTGGCGCAGATCGATATGTTGGCAATTGCGGCAGCCAAAGGCGAGCCGACCCGCATCGTCGCCAAGATGAACGCGCTGACCGATGAGGCGCTGATCGCCGCGCTGGTGAGGGCGGGGCAAGCCGGTGTCAAGATCGACCTGATCGTCCGCGGTGCCTGCACTTTGCCGGCGCAGGTGCCGGGGTTGACCGACAACATCCGTGTGCGTTCCGTCATCGGTCGCTTCCTCGAGCATTCGCGCGTGTTCTATTTCCGCAGCGGTGACGACGAATCGTTGTACCTGTCGAGCGCCGACTGGATGAACCGCAACATGATGCGGCGCATCGAACTGGCCTGGCCGGTGACCGATCCGGGCCTGCGGCAGCGACTGATCGACGAATGCCTGGTCGCTTACCTGCACGACGGTCGCGATGCCTGGGATCTGGGAGCGGATGGCGCTTACGTTCGCGTCAACCGCGACACGCATGCGTCGGAAGAGGGCGCGTCCCGCGCGATCGCTGCGCATGGCGCACAAGCTGCATTGATGAACCGCTACGCATCGCGCGGGCTGCAAAAAATTTAGCACGCCGTCGCGACAAAACCTGAAAGCCGATCCACATGGACCTGATTTTCTGGCGACACGCCGAAGCCGACGACTGGACCGAGGGCTGCGACGACCTTCAACGCTCACTCACCTCACGCGGCGAAAAGCAGGCCAAGCGCATGGCATCGTGGCTCGACCGTCAGTTGCCCGAAGGCACCCGCATCGTCAGCAGCCCGGCGCGGCGCTGCGAGCAAACCGTGCTGGCGCTCGGCCGCAAATACAAGCTGCGCGAGGAACTGGCGCCCGACACCACGCCCGATGCCGTGCTGGCGTCGGCGGGCTGGCCGAACGGCAAGTCGGTGGTGCTGATGGTCGGGCATCAGCCTTCGCTGGGACAGGCCATCGCACAACTGCTCGGCCTGCAGCAAGACAGCTGCCCGGTGCGCAAGGGCGCGGTCTGGTGGATTCGCACGCGAGAGCGCGATGGCGACGTGCAGACCGTGGTGGTAACGGTTCAGTCGCCGGAATTGCTGTAACTGCGTCTGGGCGGGTCAACAACCGGCCAGGTCGACGCGCCAGTTGGTTTTTTGCCAGGCCAGCACTTCTTCGCGCAGCAGGTGGGCCGACTGCGGATAGACCTCGGGCCAGTTCCCCTGGCAAGCCACGACGAAGAACCGGCCACCAGCCACCGTGATGCGCAGTGCCTTGGGGTCGGGATCGCGCCGCGCGTGGCAGAGGATCAGCGCCAGCCGCAATGCCAGCAACTGCATCACGAAGACCTCGTCGTCGAGCGCGGCCTCCAGCTTGCGCAGCTTGCCGCGCTGCCCCAGCACCAGCAAGCCCAACGCGTGCATCTCGTTGACCGCGAAGCCGGGCGCGTCGCAGTGGTCGAGGATGTAGGCACCGTGCTTGTGATAGTCGCTGTGCGATATCTGGGTGCCGATTTCGTGCAATTGCGCGGCCCAGCCGAGCTTGCGCAAAGCGCGACCGGCCCGGCTCGTCGTGCTTCCCGCCGGATTGGCCGATCGCGCCGCGGGCTCCAGCTGGACAAATAAAGCCGCTGCGGTTTCGCCGACGCGCCTGGCCTGCGCCGCGTCGACATTGAAGCGGCTCGCCAGCCGCGCCACCGTGGCGGTGCGCAGGTCGGCCACGCTCTCGTCGCGTTCCAGCAGTTCGTACAGCACGCCGTGCCGCAACGCGCCTTGGGCGACCTTCATCTCGTCGATGTCGAGCAGGTCGAACACCGCACGCAGCACGCTGACGCCACCGCCGATCACAGCCTTGCGATCGTCCCGCATGCCGTCGATGCGCAGCTTGTCGGCGCTGCCGGCCTTGAGCAGGCGGTCGAGCAGCCAGTCGAGTCCATCGCGGGAGATCAGGCCGGGCTCGGCACCGGAAGCGGCCAGCACGTCGCCGACCGCGCCGATGGTGCCGGAGGCGCCGTAGGCCACGTCCCATTGGTCGCGGGTATAGACGGCAAGCGCATCGTCGAGCACCGCCTTGGCGGCCACCTCGGCGGCGCGAAAAGCGGCCTGAGTGAACTGCCCGTCGGCAAAGTGCTTCATCGACCAGGCGACGCTGCCGACGCGGTACGACTCCATCACCGTCGCTTCGAGCGCCTGGCCGAGGATCATCTCGGTAGAGCGGCCGCCGATGTCGACCACCAGTCGACGCTCCCGGTCGGAGGCGTCGGTGTGCGGCAGCATGTGTGCGACGCCTTGATAGATCAGCCGGGCTTCTTCGCGACCCGGGATGACGTCGATGCCAAAGCCGAGGATGGTGCGGGCGCGCAGCAGGAACTCGTCGCGGTTGCGCGCTTCGCGCAATGTCTGGGTCGCGACAGCCCGAACTTGCGAGCGTTTGAATCCGGCCAGGCGTTCACCGAAGCGGGCGAGCGCGTCCCAGCCGCGCTGCATGGCCTCCGGCGTCAGGTTGCGGGCGCTGTCGAGGCCGTTGCCCTGGCGCACGGTCTCCTTCAAATATTCGGTGCGGTGAATTTGGCCGTGATCGAGCTGTCCGATTTCGAGCCGGAAGCTGTTGGAGCCGAGATCGACGGCGGCGAGGCGAGTTCCGTTTTGCATGTTTGGCATGTGGCAGCGATGGTAAGCGGCGCCCGTGACGTCACCGTGACGTCATTTGGCTGTCACATCAATGTCACATGGGGTTTCTAAAGTCCGCACCAACCCGATTCGGGATGTGCAAAACCACAGCCAAAGGAAAGATTCATGAACGTCACCTTCAAACTCGCAGCCGGCATCGCCGCCGCAGCTGCCTTCGTCGCCTCACCGGCCTTCGCGCAGAACGTCACCGGCGCCGGCGCGAGCTTCCCGGCACCGCTGTACGCCAAGTGGGCCGGCGACTTCAACAAGGCGACCGGCACGCAGGTCAACTACCAATCCGTGGGTTCGGGTGCCGGCATCAAGCAGATTGAAGCCAAGACGGTCGACTTCGGCGCATCGGACATGCCTTTGACCGACGACGAACTCAAGACGAAGGGCCTGACCCAGTTCCCTACCGTCATCGGCGGCGTGGTGCCCGTGGTCAACATCGCCGGCATCAAGCCGGGCGAACTCAAGCTGAGCGGCACGGTGCTCGGCGATATCTACCTCGGCAAGATCACCAAGTGGAACGACCCCGCCATCAAGGCGCTGAACGGCTCGCTGGCACTGCCTGACGCCGCCATCGCACCGGTGCGTCGCGCCGACGGTTCCGGCACCAGCTTCCTGTTCACCAATTACCTGAGCAAGGTCAACGCAGACTGGAAGAGCAAGGTCGGCGAAGGTACGGCGGTCAACTGGCCCGTGGGCACCGGCGGCAAGGGCAACGAAGGCGTCGCTGCTTTCGTGAAGCAACTGCCCAACTCGATCGGCTATGTCGAGTACGCCTACGTGAAGCAGAACAAGATGGTCTTCGCGCAGCTGCAAAACGCCGCCGGCACCGTCGTGTCGCCGGACGACAGCGCCTTCAAGGCCGCTGCAGCGGGTGCCGACTGGAACAAGACTTTCTACCAGGTGCTGACCAACCAGAACGGCAAGGACGCATGGCCGATCACCGGCGCCACCTTCATCCTGATGCAGAAGGTGCAAGACAAGCCGGCACAAGCGACCAGCGTGCTGAAATTCTTCGATTGGGCCTACAAGAGCGGCGACAAGACGGCCGACGACCTCGACTACGTGCCGATGCCTGACAGCGTGAAGACCGCCATCACCAAGTCGTGGGGCGACATCAAGGACACGTCGGGCAAGACCGTCGCTCCTGATTCGGCCAAGTAAATCGGGACCGCGCGCCCTATGAGCAGTCCCCCGCTCGAAGGCGCGCGTCCCGCGGAGCCACACACCGTGTCGTCTACCTTTCCGGCCACTGCCGCTTCTGCTGGTTCACGCGATTCCGCGGCGGACCGCGTCTCCAACAATGCACCGCGCAACAAGCCGCGTTCGGGCCCGATGGCCGACCGCGTGTTCGGCTGGCTTGCCAAGGGCGCCGCGCTGCTGACGCTTGCGATGCTCATCGGCATCCTGCTGTCGCTCTTCGTCGGCGCCTGGCCTGCCATTTCCAAGTACGGCCTCGGCTTCCTGACCAGCACGACTTGGGACCCGGTCCGCGAGGAGTACGGCGGCCTGGTGATGATCTACGGCACGCTCGCGACCTCGTTCATCGCGCTCGTCATCGCCGTGCCGGTGAGCTTCGGCATCGCGCTGTTCCTCACTGAGCTCTCGCCTTCGTGGCTCAAGCGCCCGCTGGGCACCGCCATCGAATTGCTGGCCGCAGTGCCGTCGATCGTCTACGGCATGTGGGGCTTGCTGGTGTTCGGCCCGATCCTCAGCGTCTACATTCAGCAGCCCTTGCAAAAGGCGTTCGCGGGCATCCCGTACCTGAGCGCCTTGGTCTCCGGCCCGCCGGTCGGCATCGGCATCCTGTCGGCCGGCATCATCCTGGCGATCATGATCATTCCGTTCATCGCCTCGGTGATGCGCGATGTGTTCGAGGTCACGCCGGCACTGCTCAAGGAATCGGCATACGGGCTCGGCTCGACCACCTGGGAAGTCGTTTCCAAGGTGGTGCTGCCTTACACCAAGGCCGGCGTCGTCGGCGGCATCATGCTCGGTCTCGGTCGTGCGCTCGGTGAAACGATGGCGGTCACCTTCGTGATCGGCAACGCCAACCAGCTCAATTCGTTGTCCGTGTTCGAAGCGGCCAACAGCATCACTTCGGCACTCGCCAACGAGTTCGCCGAAGCCGGCGCCGGCCTGCACCAGGCCGCGCTGATGTACCTCGGCCTGGTGCTGTTCTTCATCACCTTCGTCGTGCTCACGCTGTCGAAGCTGCTGCTGCAACGCATGAAGCGCAGCGAAGGAACCAAGTCATGACCACGGCAGAACGTTTGCTGGCGGCCAACGCCCTGCAGGAGACCCGCGCGGCGCGCTTTGCCACGCGCAAGCGCATCAATCAGATTGCGCTGGTGCTGTCGCTCGCCGCCATGGCGTTCGGCGTGTTCTGGCTGGTCTGGATCCTGTGGGAAACGCTGCGCCAAGGTATCGGTGGGCTCGCGATCGCGACCTTCACCGAGATGACGCCGCCGCCGAACGAAGCGGGCGGTATCGCCAATGCGATCTTCGGCTCGCTGGTGATGGTGGCCATGGCGACTTTCGTGGGCACGCCGATCGGCATCATGGCCGGCATCTACCTGGCGGAATACAACCCGAAGGGCTGGTTGTCGAACGTGACCCGCTTCGTCAACGACATCCTGTTGTCGGCACCGTCGATCGTGATCGGGCTCTTCGTCTATGCCGTCGTCGTCGCGTACTTCAAGAGCTTCTCCGGCCTGGCCGGTGCGCTGGCCCTGGCGCTGATCGTGATCCCGGTCGTGATCCGCACCACGGAGAACATGCTGCAGCTCGTGCCACCAGGGCTGCGCGAAGCAGCCTATGCACTGGGTGCGCCGAAGTGGAAGGTGATCATCAGCATCACGCTGCGCGCGGCACGTGCCGGCGTGGTCACGGGTGTGTTGCTGGCCGTGGCACGCATCGCGGGCGAGACGGCACCGTTGCTCTTCACTGCGCTCAACAACCAGTTCTGGACCGCGGACATTTCGCAACCGATGGCGAGCCTTCCGGTGACCATCTTCAAGTTCGCGATGAGCCCGTACGAGAACTGGCAACAGCTGGCCTGGGCTGGCGTGTTCCTCATCACCGTCGCGGTGTTGGCCCTCAATATTCTGGCGCGCGTGTTGACGCGCACCAAGCTCTGAAAGCACCCATGTCTGCTGTGTTGTCTCAACCTCTCGCGCAAGCCGCGCGTTCGAAGATCTCGGTCAAGGACCTGAACTTCTATTACGGCAAGTTCCATGCGCTCAAGGGTATCAACCTCGAGATTCCCGAGAACAAGGTGACGGCCTTCATCGGTCCGTCGGGCTGCGGCAAGTCGACCTTGCTGCGCACCTTCAACCGCATGTTCGAGCTGTATCCGGAGCAACGCGCCGAAGGCACGATCTCGCTGGACGGCGAGAACCTGCTGGCTTCCAAGCAGGACGTCGCGTTGATCCGCGCCAAGATCGGCATGGTGTTCCAGAAGCCGACGCCTTTTCCGATGTCGATCTACGACAACGTCGCTTTCGGCGTCAAGCTCTTCGAGAACCTGAGTTCGAGCGACATGGACGAGCGCGTCGAATGGGCACTCAAGAAAGCCGCCCTGTGGACCGAAGTGCGCGACAAGCTCCAGCAGAGCGGCTCCGGCCTGTCAGGCGGTCAGCAGCAACGGCTGTGCATCGCACGCGGCATTGCGATCAAGCCCGAAGTGCTGCTGCTCGACGAGCCGTGCTCTGCGCTCGACCCGATCTCCACTGCCAAGATCGAAGAGCTCATCGCAGAACTGAAGAGCGAATACACCGTGGTCATCGTGACGCACAACATGCAGCAAGCGGCACGTTGCAGCGACTACACGGCCTACATGTACCTTGGCGACCTCATCGAGTTCGGCGCGACGGAACAGATGTTCTTCAAGCCGCAGCGCAAAGAGACCGAGGATTACATCACTGGCCGTTTCGGCTAAGGAGACCAAAAGATGACCGAAAAACATTTGTCCAGCCAGTTCGACACCGAACTCAACGGCGTCTCGTCGCGCGTGATGGAACTGGGCGGAATGGTCGAGGCGCAGATTCATCAAGCTGTCTATGCGCTTGCAGAGTTCGATCCTGAAGCCGCCGACCGCGTGATGGAAACCGAGAACCGTGTGAACGCGATGGAGATCGAGATCGATCGCGAACTGTCGTCGATCATCGCGCGGCGCCAGCCGACGGCACGCGACCTGCGCCTGCTCATCGCCATTTCCAAGACCACCGCCAACCTGGAACGCGTGGGCGACGAAGCGAACAAAATCGCACGCATGGTCAAGTCGATCATCGAAAGCGGCGCATCGCGCACGCTGCCGTCGACCGAGATCCGCATCGCTGCCGACATGGCGTCGGGCCTGCTGCGCAAGGCGCTCGACGCCTTCGCCCGGCTCGACACCGCCGCGGCGCTGTCGATCCTGAAAGACGACGACCTGATCGACAAGGAATTCGACGGCTTCGTGCGCAAGCTCGTGACCTACATGATGGAAGATCCGCGCACGATCTCGGCCAGCCTCGACCTGCTGTTTCTGGCCAAGGCGATCGAACGCATCGGCGACCACGCCAAGAACATCGCCGAGTTCATCATCTACATCGTCAAGGGTGCGGATGTGCGGCACACTTCGATGGAAGCCATCGAGTCGGCCCTGCTTTGATCCTTGCTGAAAGATGAAGAAACCTCGCGTCCTTATCGTTGAAGACGAGTCGTCGATCGCCGAGCTGATCGCTGTCAACCTGCGCCACAACGGGTTCGACCCGATCTGGTCGGAAGACGGCGTGTCGGCGCAGCGGGAGATCGATACATTGGCGCCCGACCTCATCCTGCTCGACTGGATGCTGCCGGGCCAGAGCGGCCTGCAGCTGGCGCGGCAATGGCGCAAGGACCCGAACACCAAGGCGATCCCGATCCTGATGTTGACGGCGCGCGGTGACGAGCCCGACAAGGTGGCCGGTCTCGATGCCGGTGCCGACGACTACATCACCAAGCCGTTCTCGACGCAGGAGATGCTGGCGCGCATCCGTGCCGTGCTGCGCCGCCGCACGCCGGAGGCGCCGGCGGAACGCATCGAGATCGGTGAGCTGGTGCTCGACACCGCGACACACCGCGTCACGTGGCAGGGCAGCTCGCTCAAGGTCGGTCCGACCGAGTTCAAGCTGCTGGGCTACCTGATGCAGAACGCGGAGCGCGTGCACAGCCGCTCGCAACTGCTCGACAAGGTGTGGGGCGACCACGTCTACATCGAAGAGCGCACGGTCGACGTGCACGTCAAGCGACTGCGCGAATCGCTCGGCGGCGCAGCGCCGATGGTCGAGACGGTGCGTGGTGCCGGCTACCGCCTGACAGCCCAAGCGACTGTTTGACGGCCGCTGCCGACGGCGCGGGCGATGGCTCGGGCGCCCTGCGCTCGCGGGGATAATCACCCGCGATGCCCTTTCGTATTGCCATGTTCCTGCTGGCGTCCTCTGCTGTCGGCGTTGGCGCAGCCACTTTTTTCGGATTGAAGTTCGTCTGGATCGGCACGTGGCTGGGCGCATTGCTCTGGCTGCTGCTGGACGCCTGGCGCGCGCAACGCCTGCTCAACGTGCTGCGCAACGATGTCTCGGCGCTGCCGTCGCGCGGCGCCGGCGTGTGGGGCGAATTGTCGGAGCGCATTCGCAAGCTGCTGCGCGAACGCGATCAGCAGATCCGGCAGTCCGAAGATCGGTTGCAGGAGTTCCTCGCGGCCATCCAGGCGTCCCCCAACGGAGTGGTGCTGCTCGACGAGCAGGGGCGCATCGAGTGGTGCAACCAGACGGCTGCGGCGCAGTTCGGCATCGATGCTGAACGTGACCTGCTGCAGCACCTGGGGAACCTGGTGCGCGACCCAGCCTTCATCGCCTATCTGGCCTCCTGGAACTACAGCCGCGACGTGGTGATCGATGCACCTGCAGGTCGTTCCAACGGACAACGCGGCCATGCAGTGCGGCTGTCGGTCCAGGTGCATCCCTACGCCGGCAATCGCCGCATGCTGCTCACGCGCGACATCACTTCACTGGAACAGGCCGAAGCCATGCGGCGCGATTTCGTTGCCAACGTATCGCATGAAATTCGCACGCCGCTCACCGTGTTGGCGGGCTTTGTCGAGACGCTGCAGAACCTGCCGCTCGATGCCGAGGAGCGGTCACGCTATCTGGCGTTGATGGCTCAGCAGTCGAGCCGCATGGAAACGCTGGTCAACGACCTGCTCACGCTGTCGCGGCTCGAGGGCAGTCCGGCGCCAGCGGCCACACAGTGGACACGTGTGCGTGCGCTGCTGGCCCACAGCGAGGACGAGGCGCGGGGCTTGTCGAGCCGGCTGACGCCGTCGGGCCATCGGCTTACTTTCACGCTGGACGACGACTCGGAGATATCGGGCGCACCGGTCGAACTGCAAAGCGCCATGTCGAACCTGGTGAGCAACGCGGTGCGTTACACGCCGGGCGGTGGCGAAGTGCTCGTGACATGGAAGTTGTTGCCGGACGGGCGCGGCGAGTACGCGGTGCGTGACAGCGGTCCGGGCATCGCCGCTGAACACATTCCTCGGCTGACCGAGCGCTTCTACCGGGTCGATCGAAGTCGTTCGCGCGAGACCGGCGGTACCGGGCTGGGTTTGGCGATCGTCAAGCACATCGCGCAACGGCACGGTGCCGAGCTGCGCATCGAAAGCACGCTGGGCCACGGCTCCCGATTCGCGCTGCTGTTCCCGGCAAAGCGGGTGCGTGAAGCGCGGGTCACTTCGATCTGACGCCGATCGGCCGCGATCGCCGTCGCCACGCTCAGCCCCGCTCGGCCACGCTCAGCCACGCACCCGCAAGCTCCTGGCCATGGCACGCCAGAGCAATACGACGAAGAGCAAGGCGGTCACCCACAGCGCTGCGGCACTCGTCGACCAGAAGGTGAGAGGTGACGGCATGGCGGCGAAAGGGCCGATGCCGTGAAAGGCCAGCCAATAGCTGCCGCCCAGGCCGGCGCCCCACAACAACGTGCAGTAGATGATCAACGGTGTGACCGTCACGCGGTAGCAGCGCAGCACGAAAACGCACAGCGTCTGCACGGTGTCGGCAAGGTGGTAGGCCGCGGTCGCAAGCAGCAAGACGGCCGTCATCTGGACCACCGCCGGGTTCTGCGAATACACGGCAGGCAGTTGCCAGCGCAAGGCGACCAGCAGGCCGCAGACCACAAGCGAGCACAGCAGTGCCATGCCGAACCCGCTCAGGCAGGCGCGCTGGGCCTTGGCCGCGTCGCCAGCGCCCAACCAGTAGCTGACGCGCGAACTCGTGGCCAGCCCGAACGACAAAGGCACCATGTACGCCACGGCCATCAGATTCGAGGCGATCTGGTGTGCCGCCGAAGAGATGATGCCCAGCCGCGCGATAAACAGCGCGAGCAGGGTGAACGACGTGACCTCGACCAGCACCGCAAGGCCACCGGGCACGCCCAGCCGCGCGAACTGCCGAAGCTGGCGCCAGTCCGGTGCCTCGATGCGTTGCCAGAAACGGTAGGCGCGGTAGTACGCCGCATGGCGCAGCAGCCAGAGCGCCAGGGCGAGCATGGTGTAGTTGACGAGCAGCGTTGCCCACGCCGCGCCGACGAGCCCGAGCGCGGGCAGGCCGGCACCACCGAAGGTCAACCAGACAGACAGCGGCAATTTGATGCACAGGGAGCCGATCTGCAACCAGGTCACGAGGCGTGGTCGGCCGAGGCTCTGATTGAGAGTGCTGAACAGGCGAAACAGCAGCGCCGGGGGAAGGGCCCATGCCAACACCGCCAGGTACGTCTGAACAGCGGCTTGCATCGCCAGCGGCACGCCCGTCCAGCGCAGCAACGGGCCGGGCGCCAGCAACACCACCATGCCGAGCACGATGGCGACAAGGCAGACGTAGAGCGACTGCCGCACCGATCGTCCGACCTCGTCGGCACGGTTGGCGCCGTGAAGCTCGGCCCACACCGGCAACAGCGCCTGCAAGCCGCCCATCAGCGACACGTAGACGCTGATGAAAATCGCGGCACCCACGGACAGCGCGGCCAATGCGTCTTCGGCGTAGCGGCCGGCAACGATGGTGTCGATCACGCCGAACGCCATGACCGCCAACTGCCCGATCAGCACGGTGCCTGCGTGCGCGGCGATCACTCGCCGTTCGCTGCTGCTGCTCACGTCAGGGCGTCATTCGCTGGAACAGCAGCAGATCGTCCGCGGCGCTGGTGGGACGGCGCAAGGTGCCGCTCAGGCGCCATTGCTCCATGCTGACGATGTCGTGCAATGTCGAGATGGCCTCGGGGCTCACGAGCAGCCACGGACACGCCGCGCCGCCGACCAGCGGCGCCAGCTCGAACTGCCCGTGATAGCGCAACGCCGCGATGTGTTGCCGGCTCAGCGCCAGCTCCGAAATGCAGGCCGGCCGGCCGACGCGTTCGGCGATCGCGTTCACCTGCGGCACGTAGCTGCGTGCGTAGTCGAGCAGCGGCAGCCACAGCGTCATGAGCAGCATCCAGCACAGGGCGGCACCACCGGCCGGCAGCACCAGCGTCTTCCACAGTGCAGGCCGGTGCCGGCCGGTACGCCACCGCACCAGCCAGCACCACGCGATGGTGGCCAGCACTGCGAACACGAAAGCGGCAATCGAAAACGAGGGAACGAAGCCTGGCGCCAGACGTGCGACGTTGGCGGCCGGCTTCGCGGGCACGCCGGTTTGCAGCGAAATCCAGATGACCCAGATGATCAGCGCGGAACCGCTGAAGAAGAGCAGGGTGAACCAGTCGATGATGGCCGCGGCACTGCGTCGAAAGGTCGGCAGTGCAAAGGCGGCCAGCGTGGCAAAAGCAGGCAGGCCGAGCAGGAGAGCGCGCTCCGAGAAATCGGTGGCCACGGTCGCTGCCAACGGGATCAGCATGAAGAGCAGCGGAATGGCCACGTGTCGTGCGTTGAGCTGTCGGCGCCAGCGCCACAAGGTCCACAACGCCAGCGGCCAGGCCGGCCAGGTGAACCAGATCAGCAGCTTGGCCAGACTGCGGATGTCTCCAAGGGTCGACGAGCCGGACCGATGGCCCGGCAAAGCGATATGCCAATGCGCGAGATGCAGCCGTGCGGCGAGCAGGACTGCCAGCAACGTAACGACCGCGATGATCCAGGTCGCCGCGGCTGAATACCCGGTGCCTTCTGCTGCGCCTTGCGCTCCTTCTGCCTGCCGAGCGGCATCGTGACGCCGCTCGGCAAACACCAGTGCCGCTGACCCGAGGCCGAGCAGCAGTGCAATCGTCGGCGCACCGCTGAGCGCCATACCGACCGCACCGACGACCAGCGCGAGCACCGCGGCGACGCGGCGAAACGGCAACGCCGCCACGCCGTAGAACATGTAAGACGCAAAGAAGAGCTGGGCCAGTGCGGGTGTCGTCTCATGTCCGAGCTGCGCCAGGCCGAGGCAGGCCAGCAGCGCCAGCAGTGCGGCATCGGCCATCGCGCGCGCGTAATCGACCGGTCGCGCCTCGCCTCCGAACGCGAACGCCACAGGCTGCGCGCGCGGTGTGCGTGCAAGGTGATAGACGGCGTACCAGGTGGCGGTGAAAGCGCCCCACAACAGCAGAGCAAAGGCGATGCGCACTGCCAGGTCCGGGTTGAGCCATGCCGGCGCGAGCTTGATCGCCAGGGCGCCGATCCAGTACGGCACGAGTGCCGGTGTCTCGGGCTTCAGGCCGAGCAGGGAAGGATCGAACCAGCGGGAGATGCCCTCGGTCGCCCGGGCAAGCTCGGCCATGTAGCCGAAGGAGACGATGTCTGCCGT
>CAXTCC010000026.1:1538-8825 GCA_964242015.1 uncultured Variovorax sp. | reverse complement strand
GCCTGCCTTACTTGGCGGCAGCGCCGGTCGTCTTGCCGAAACGGTTGCGGAACCGTTCAACGCGACCACCCATGTTGTCGACAGACTTTTGCGTGCCCGTGTAGAACGGATGCGATTCGCTGGAAGTGTCGAGCTTGAACAGCGGCAATTCGCGGCCGTCGTCGGTCTTGCCCATTTCCTTGGTGTTCGCGCACGAACGGGTCACGAACTTGAAGCCGTTCGACAAGTCGACGAACAGGACTTCCCGGTAGTTCGGGTGAATGCCTTCTTTCATGGTCTTTTCCTTTGGGTCGATGCGAGAGCCACCAGATGTTGGCAAGGCGCCAAACTGCACTTTTCGCGTAGCCCAAGATTATCGCATACTGCCCTGTTATCGAGCAACTCCGACCTCTCCTCATGACTTTGAGTCCCCTGCGCGCCGGCCTTGTCGGTTACGGTTTTGCCGGCCAGACTTTTCATGCGCCCGTACTGTCTGCGGTGCCAGGGATGGAACTCGCGGCGGTAGCGAGTTCTCAAGCCGACAAGGTCGCATCGGAATGGCCGGGCGTGGCGGTCGTCGACGATGTGCAGGCCCTGGTCGCGCGAGAAGACATCGCCTTGGTCGTCGTCGCCACGCCCAACGCGCAGCATTTTCCGGTCGCAAGGATCGCGCTGCAAGCTGGAAAGCACGTGGTGGTCGACAAGCCTTTCACGCTGAACGCGGCCGAAGCGCGTGAACTGGCCGAGCTTGCAGAGGGCAATGGCTTGCTGCTATCGGTCTACCAAAACCGCCGATTCGATGCCGATTTCTTGACGCTGCGCGATCTGCTCGCCAATGGTGCTCTCGGCCGGCCGGTGTATTTCGAATCGCATTTCGATCGCTTCCGGCCGGAGGTGCGGGATCGGTGGCGCGAGCAGGCCGTGCCGGGCGCGGGGCTCTGGGTCGATCTCGGAGCGCATCTGCTGGATCAAGCGGTGCAGCTTTTCGGCAAGCCCGACACCTTGCAGCTGGACAGCGCGGTGCTGCGCGATGGCGCGGTGGTCGATGATTACTTTCATGCCGTGCTGCGCTATGAAGAGGGTCCGCATGCGCCGTTGCGTGTCGTGCTGCATGCCACCACGCTCGCGGCCCATGCTGCGCCGCGCTACCTCATGCACGGCACACGGGGGAGCTATGTCAAGTTCGGCGTTGATTCCCAGGAAGACGCGCTGCGCGCAGGGCAACAACCGGGCGGCGACGACTGGGGCATCGATGCGCTGCCCGGCGAGTTGACGCTGCTGGCTGCGGGCAGCTGGATGCAGACCAGGACACTGCCGAATCGACGCGGCAACTACGTCGACTACTACGCTGCGGTGCGCGACGCGATCCTCGGCAAAGGGCCGAATCCGGTGCCCCCCGATCAGGCAGTGGCCCTGATGGAACTGCTCGACCTCGGCACCCGCAGTGCCCGCGAAGGCCGCGCGCTCCCTACATAAAAAAAGCCCGTCCAAAGACGGGCTTTCATTCGTGAGACACCGCGGAACCGGCCCCGGCCTGTCCTGAGCTTGACGAAGGGCCGGGCCGCTGGTGTTGCCCCCTCGAGGGGGAGTCGGCTACACGAAGTGAGCCAGCTCGGGGATGGGTACGTTCACCCGCCGCGCCGCATCATGTCGAAGAACTCGACATTGGTCTTCGTCGCCTTCATGTTCTTCAACATGAGTTCCATCGACTCGATCTCGTCCATGTTGTACATGAGCTGACGCAGGATGCGCGTCTTCTGCAGGATCTCGGGGGCGAGCAGCAATTCTTCGCGACGCGTACCGCTGCGGTTCAGCTGGATCGACGGGAACACGCGCTTTTCGTACAAACGGCGATCGAGGTGGATTTCAGAGTTACCGGTGCCCTTGAACTCTTCGAAGATCACTTCGTCCATGCGGCTGCCGGTGTCGATCAGCGCGGTGCCGATGATGGTCAGCGAGCCGCCTTCTTCGACGTTGCGCGCCGCACCGAGGAAGCGCTTGGGCCGTTGCAGTGCGTTCGAGTCGACACCGCCGGTGAGCACCTTGCCGGACGACGGCACGACGTTGTTGTAGGCACGAGCAAGACGTGTGATCGAGTCCAGCAGGATCACCACGTCCTTCTTGAGCTCGACCAAACGTTTGGCGCGCTCAATCACCATTTCAGCCACGTGCACGTGGCGCGCAGCGGGTTCGTCGAAGGTCGAAGCAATGACTTCGCCCTTCACGGTGCGCTGCATTTCGGTCACTTCTTCCGGGCGCTCGTCGATGAGCAGCACCATCATGTGAACGTCGGGGTAGTTGGCGCTGATCGCATGGGCGATGTGCTGCATCATCACCGTCTTGCCGCTCTTGGGCGGCGCCACGAGCAGCGCGCGCTGGCCGCGGCCGATGGGCGCGATGATGTCGATGATGCGGCCGGTGATGTTCTCTTCGCCCTTGATGCCGTCGCGTTCCAGCTTCATCTGTTCTTTTGGGAACAGCGGCGTCAAGTTCTCGAACATGACCTTGTGCTTGTTCTGCTCGGGCGGGCCGTCGTTGACCTTGTCGAGCTTGGTCAGCGCGAAGTAGCGTTCGCCGTCTTTGGGCGTCCGCACTTCGCCTTCGATCATGTCGCCGGTGTGCAGGTTGAAGCGCCGCACCTGGCTCGGACTGATGTAGATGTCGTCGGTGCTGGCGGTGAAGCTGGTGTCCGGGCTTCGCAAGAAGCCGAACCCGTCGGGCAGGATTTCGAGGACGCCGTCGGCAAAAACCTGTTCGCCGGCCTTCGCGCGCTTCTTGATGATCGCGAACATCAGCTCCTGCTTGCGCATGCGGCCGACATTTTCGATCTCAAGGGCTTCGGCCTGCTTGAGGACTTCAGACACGTGGAGTGCCTTGAGTTCGTTTAAGTGCATGGAATGACCCCTCGCGGGGAAATCTGACTGGAAAACTAAGAGGGGGGAGGTTTGATGTGAGGCTAGAGGCGCATCACAAACCGGGGAAACTTCAAACTGCGAACCGGGCGCCGTAGCGAGCCGGTGATCTGCTGGCAATTATGCAGCAAATCAGGCGGGCGGCGCCTTGCGCGCAGCCCGCCGGAAAAATCAGGCCAATTGCTGGTCGATGAAAGCAGTCAATTGCGCCTTGCTCATGGCGCCGACTTTGGTGGCAGCGAGCTGGCCATCCTTGAACAACATCAACGTCGGGATGCCGCGAATGCCGAACTTGGCAGGGATGTCGCGGTTCTCGTCCACATTCATCTTGGCGATCTGCAGCTTGCCTTCATAGGTCGCAGACACCTCATCCAGAATCGGCGCGATCATCTTGCACGGACCACACCATTCGGCCCAGTAGTCGACCAACACAGGTTTGCCCGACTTGAGCACGTCGGCTTCGAAAGAAGAATCGGAAATATGCTTGATGAGGTCGCTGGCCATGTGGTTTTCCTTGTGCGCAGAGAGAGTTTTGGTACAGCTAAAGTGTGGTTCATTGTGACAGAAACCAAGTGGAGGCGTAGCGCGCAAGGACGCTATGGCGCCGATAGTCAAAGCCTGCGTCGGCCTCGCAAAAATCGCCTTTCACTCGCATGAAAAGTCGCCTCACAACTTCAACGAACCCTCGATAAACACATGAACGACGGCGACCCGATGCGGGCCTTGTGGTGCGATGCCAGAGACGGTGTCATCACGCGCATATCGCATCACCTGGCGAGCCGGCAAGTGCACGCGGCGCGCAGTGTCGTGCTCGTGCCCTATGCGCAGCTGATGGCGGTCGCACGCGACATGTGGGCGCACGCGGTGGGCCCCGGCTTCGCGCCGCGCTTCGAGACCACGCGCAACTGGGCCAGCGGCACGGGCGGCTTCTTGCCGACCGATTACGACATTGCGTTCGACATGGCGCGCGATCTCGTCACCGCGCAATCGTTGTTGATGCAGTCTGGCTTCGGCAACGAGCGCCTTGCGCTTGCGGGCCGCGTGGTCGAGCTCGCGATGCAGCTGGCCCCGCTGGCCGCAGCCGAGCTGCCACAAGACCGCGCAGCATGGTCGCAACGTGTCGATCGGGTTGCCGACGCGGGCAGTGAATCCGAGTGGTTCAGGATCGAAGCTGCGTTGATCCGCATTGCGATGGCCTGGGCTGCTACGTCGGCCTATGCAACCGATGTGTTGTTCAGCGACGCGGCACGCAAGCAGGTCGATGCGCTCATCGTTCTCGACGGCTACCAAGCCGATCCACTGACGCAGAAACTGGTTGCGCTTTGGGGCGATAGCGCTGTGCATATTCCATTGACGCGGGCACCCGTGCTTGAAGCACGAACCTATGCGACACCCGCCGCGGCTTTGCAGGTCGCGCTCGACCCCGAGGACGAAGCGGCACTGGCCACCGCCTGCGTGTTGCGTCATCTGGCCGAAGGTCGCGCGCCTGTCGCGTTGATCGCCAACGACCGTGCCTTGACACGTCGTATTGGTGCCCAACTCGCCGCGCAGGGTGTGACCATGCACGATGAAACCGGGTGGAAACTTTCCACTACCCGCGCGGCTGCGACGCTGATGAGCGCGCTGCGTGCCTGTGCGCATGACGCGACCAGCGATCAGGTGCTCGACTGGCTCAAGAGTGCCGCCTACACCGCTGTCGATACGGCGGCCGATCCGTCGATGCTGCAATCGCTGGAAGCCAGGATGCGACGCGAAGGGCAGCGCGACTGGCTTGCCTGGTGCGCCCATCTGGCGCGCAGGGAACGCGAGCAGGATCTCGCGCTGCTGAGCTTCACCGAGGCCATCGAGTCGCGCCGCGCGCCGATGGGACGCGCCCGTCCATTGGGCGATTGGCTGCGCGCCTTGCGTGAACTGTTGAAGGCAGCGGGGCAGTGGGACGCGCTCGCCGCCGACGTGGCCGGTGCCAAGGTGATCACCGCGCTATGGCTCGATGACGCAGCCGGCGACAACGGCGAATTCGACGGTGCGCGGCACACGCTGGCCGAGTTCACCGCATGGGTGCGCGACGTGCTCGAAGACGGCAGCTTCAGGCCGGCGACCGGCGGACAGCAACCGCAGGTCGTCGTGCTGCCGCTGCATCAACTGCTGGGTCGCGAATTCGGGGCCCTCGTGGTGCCCGGCTGCGACGACCGGCGTCTTCCCGCTTCACCGGAACCACCGGGCAACTGGAGCAAGGCGCAGCGCGCCGAGCTCGGGCTGCCTTCGCGCGAAGCGCTCGAGGCGGCCCAGCGCGCGGCATGGGCGGCTGCTCTGCGCAATCCGTCGTGCGAGTTGCTTTGGCGGCAGTCCGATGCCAGCGGCGAGCCGGTCCGGCCCAGCCCGCTGGTGCAGGCCTTGCAGTTCGACCAGGCGGCCAAGATGGCGACCGATCCGCGCACCGTGCGCGCAGTGCCGCTGAACCCGACGCCGCGTCCCATGCCCATCGGGGCACTGCTGCCCCTCGAGAGCATCTCGACCAGCGTGTACGAAGACCTGCGCCGCTGCCCGTACCGCTTCTTCGCGATGCGGCAACTCGGCCTGCGCAGCGCCGACGAGCTCGATGCCGAAGTCGACAAGCGCGACTTCGGCAATTGGCTGCATGCGGTGCTCGGCTACTTTCACGAAGCGCTGGTGCAAGCGCCCACCACCGATCTCGCGTTGCGCAAATCGATGCTCGCGTCGGCGCAGCAAAGCGCCACGCAGGAGTTCGGACTGTCCGAAGCGGAGTTCTTGCCCTTTGCCGCTGCATGGCCCGCCGTGCGTGACGCCTACCTGTTGTGGCTCGCCAAGCACGAGGCCGACGGCACCGTCTTCGTCGAGGCCGAGCCGTGGAAGGAGCAGAGGCTGGGCCCTCTCAAGCTGGTCGGCCGGCTCGACCGTATCGATCGTTCGCCCGACGGGCGTGCCTTCGTGATCGACTACAAAACCGAATCGGCTGCGAAAACCAAGGACCGCATCAAAGACCCGACCGAAGACACGCAGCTCGCTTTCTACGCCGCGCTGGTCGCCGACGACACCTTGCGTGCGGCTTACGTCAACGTCGGTGAAAAGTCGTCGGGTACGCAGACCGTCGAGCAGGACGAAGTGGTCGATGCACGCGATGCGCTGGTGGCGGGGCTCATCGACGACTTCGCTCGCATCGGCGAGGGCGCTGCATTGCCCGCCCTCGGCGAAGGCGCGGTATGCGAGCACTGCGCGGCACGCGGTCTGTGCCGCAAGGACTTCTGGGAGCTCGAGGCATGAGGTCACCGGCGTACGGATGCAACGGCAAGCCCGTCACCCGCGAAGCGTTCTATGCGGTCGCGTGCGACCCGCGTCGCTCAGTCGCTGTCGAGGCCTGCGCCGGTGCGGGCAAGACCTGGATGCTGGTGTCGCGCATCGTGCGAGCCTTGCTGGAACAGGGCGACGGCGCCTGCGAACCGCACGAGATCCTGGCCATTACCTTCACCAAGAAGGCCGCTGGCGAAATGCGCGAGCGGCTCGATCAGTGGCTTGAAGATTTCGCGCAGCGCGCGCCGGAAGAGCTGGTTGCTGAACTTGTCGTACGCGGCGTCGAGCCAGCGGAAGCAGCGGAAGCGGCGCCGCGTTTGAAAGACCTCTATCGGCGCCTGCTCGATGGTGGCCGACCTGTGCAGTTCAGAACCTTTCATGCATGGTTCGCCGGCCTGTTGCGCAACGCGCCGCTGGCTGTGTTGCGCGACCTGCAGTTGCCGGCCAACTACGAGCTGCTCGAAGACGATGCCGAGGCACGCGCGCACACCTGGCGGCCTTACTTCGAAGCGCTGACCGAAGACAGATCCGCCTTGGCCGACTACTACGCGGTGGTCGCGAGCCATGGCCGCTCGCAGATCGCCAAGGCGTTGGGTGAGGCGTTGACGCGGCGCGTCGAGTTCGCGCTGGCCGATGCGGAATCGTCGGTGCAGCACTTCGGAACTCTGTATCCCGCGCTGGCAGGCTTCGAGTCGCCGACGCACGGCTTGCGCGGCGACTTCGTTCGACAACAGTGGCTGGCGCGCGCTGCCGCGCTGGGACGTGAAGCCAACAAGACACCGCAGAAGGCCGCGGAAGTCATCGTCGATGTGTTCGGCACAAGCACACTCGAAGACGAAGCGTTGCCGGGTGCCCTCGCTCGTTTGCGCAAGGCCTTCTTCGTCGCGATCGAAGACCGGCTCAACAAGAACCTGCAGAAGTTCCCCGCTGCGCAAGAGGCCGAAGCCGATCTTCAGTTGCTTTGCTCCGCCGAGGCGCAGCATGCCGGGTGGCTGTACCAGCAGCGCATGACGCGGCTCACCCGCGTGCTGTTGGCCACCTTTGCCGCGGTCAAGCGCGCGCATGGCTGGGTCGACATGAACGACGT
>CAXTCC010000026.1:0-1438 GCA_964242015.1 uncultured Variovorax sp. | reverse complement strand
TGGCCACCTTTGCCGCGGTCAAGCGCGCGCATGGCTGGGTCGACATGAACGACGTCGAGCAGGCGGCGCAGATGCTGCTCGGCGAATCGGCCTTGTCGGGCTGGGTGCAGGAGCGGCTCGATGCGCGCATCGCGCATTTGCTGATCGACGAGTTCCAGGACACCAACCCGTTGCAGTGGCACGCGCTCTACAGCTGGCTGAGCGCGTATGGCGGCGCGGTGGGACGTGCGCCGCGTGTCTTCATCGTCGGCGACCCGAAGCAGAGCATCTACCGCTTTCGCCGGGCCGAGCCGCAGGTGTTCATTGCCGCCAAGGCCTTTGTCGCGGACGTGCTGGGCGGCGATCGGCTCGATTGCGATCACACCCATCGAAACGCCCAGGCGGTGGTCGGCTTGGTCAACCAGGCGATGGGCGCGGCGCAGGAGGCCGGCGAGTTCGATGGCTACCGCGCTCACACGACCGAGCGCCGCGACGATGGCGAAGTGCTCAAGCTGCCGCCGATCGGGCGCGATGCGGCCGCCAGCGCAACCGCTGCGGCACCGGCCGACGACGGCATGCTGCATTGGCGCGACAGCCTCACGACGCCGCGCGTGCTGCCCGAGGAGCAGCTGCTGCAAAAGGAGTGCGAGCAGGCCGCGCGCTGGATCGCGCAGCGCATCGCCGATGGCACGCCGCCCAGACAGATCATGGTGCTGGCACGTCGTCGCAGTCGGCTCGCCGCCATGCAGGACGCGCTGCGCGAGCTGCACATCCCGACGCAGCAGCCCGAGAAGAACGAGCTGCACGATGCGCCCGAAGTGCAGGACATGGTCGCGCTGGTCGACGTGCTGGTCTCGCCGGCGCACGACCTGTCGTTGGCGCGCGCACTCAAGTCGCCGCTGTTCGGCATCGGCGACGACGACCTGGTCCAACTGGCACTTCGGCAGCGCGCGCAGCCCGGCACGCCGTGGCTGGCGTTGCTGAAGGGCGATGGCTTGCCTGACACGCTGGCACCGCTCGGCGCCACGCTGAGCCGCTGGCAGGCCTGGCTCGCCGAGCTGCCGCCGCACGACGCGCTCGATGCGATCTATCACGACGGCGATGTGCTGGCCCGGTTCGGTGCCGCGGCACCGGCGGCGTTGAGGCAGACGGTGCTCGCCAATCTGCGAGGCCTGCTCGCCGCTTCGCTTGAAATCGATGGCGCGCGCTTCGCCACGCCCTATGGCCTGGTGCGCGCGCTGCGTGCCGGCGGCGTGCGCGCACCGGCCGTGACCGCGCCCGACGCGGTGCGGCTGCTGACCGTCCACGGCGCCAAGGGCCTGGAAGCGGACAACGTCGTGCTGCTCGACTGCGACGCAGCAGCGCCACGTTCGCAAACGATGGGTGTGCTGGTCGAGTGGAAAGGCGGCGACAGCAAGCCGACGCGTTTCGTCTTCATGGCCAGCGAGAAAACACCGCC
>CAXTCC010000025.1:20946-27575 GCA_964242015.1 uncultured Variovorax sp. | reverse complement strand
CGCGCGAAATGGCCCAGCGCAGCAGCATCACCGCCGTGCCGCGCGCCGACTTCATTCTGATGAACCCGACGCACTTCGCGGTGGCGATGCACTACGACGAGCAGACCATGAGCGCGCCGCAAGTGATCTCCAAGGGGGCCGACCTGCTCGCCATGAAGATCCGCGACATCGCCAAGGAGCACTCGATTCCGATCGTGCAGTCGCCGATGCTGGCGCGTGCCCTGTACGCGCATGCCGAGCTCGACCAGCCCATCCCGGCCAGCCTCTTCACCGCCGTCGCGCAGGTGCTGGCCTATGTGTACCGCCTGAAGGCCGCGCTGCGCGGTGAAGCGCCGATGCCGCTGGTCGTGCCGGAGCCGTTCGTGCCGCCGGAACTCGACCCGCTGAACAAAACGCAGAAGCAACCCAAGAACGCAACGAAACCCGTCGAAGGCACTGAATGAATCCGGACATGATCCGCCAATGGTTCGGTGCGCAGGGCGCGATGTTCCAGCGCGCCGCGGCGCCGTTGCTCGTCGTCGCCATCCTCGGCCTGATGGTGCTGCCGATACCGCCCTGGCTGCTCGACACCTTCTTCACCATCAATATCGCCGTCGCGCTGATGGTGATGATGGTCGCAGCCTACATGGTGCGGCCGCTCGACTTCGCGGCGTTTCCTTCGGTGCTGCTGCTCACCACGCTGATGCGGCTGTCGCTCAACGTCGCGTCGACGCGGGTCGTGCTGCTCGAAGGCCACACCGGGCCGGGGGCTGCCGGCGCGGTGATCGAAGCCTTCGGCCACTTCCTGATCGGCGGCAACTTCGCGGTCGGTTTGATCGTGTTCGCGATTCTGGTGGTCATCAACTTCGTGGTGGTGACGAAGGGTGCAGAGCGCATTGCCGAAGTGTCGGCGCGCTTCACGCTGGACGCGATGCCGGGCAAGCAGATGGCGGTCGACGCCGACCTCAACTCCGGCAACATCGACGAAAAAGAAGCACGGCGCCGTCGCCTCGAAGTGGCCGAAGAAGCCAACTTCTTCGGCGCCATGGACGGTGCCTCGAAGTTCGTGCGCGGCGACGCGATGGCCGGCATTCTGATCCTGATCATCAGCGTCATCGGCGGTTTCACCATCGGCGTCTTGCAGCACGGTCTGCCGGTCGGCAAGGCGGCCGACACCTATGTGCTGCTGGCCGTCGGCGATGCGCTGGTCGCGCAGATTCCGGGCCTGTTGATCTCGGTCGCAGCGGCCATGGTGATCTCACGCGTCGGCAAGGAAGAAGACGTCGGCCATCAGATCGTGCAGCAGCTTTTCACCTCGCCGCGCGTGCTCGGACTGACTGCCGGCATCCTGATCCTGCTCGGCATCATTCCCGGCATGCCGCACGTCGTGTTCCTGGTGATGGGCGGACTGCTCGGTTATGGCGCGTGGATGATTTCGCGGCGTCCGCCGCCGGCTGTCGACGCGCCGGCACCACCGCCGGCCGCCGATGCCGAAGCCACGTGGGACGACCTGCAACCGGTCGACCTCCTCGGCCTCGAACTCGGCTATCGCCTGATCGCGCTGGTCGACAAGAACCGGCAGGGCGACCTGCTCATGCGCATCAAGGGCGTGCGCCGCAAGTTCGCGCAGGAAGTCGGCTTCCTGCCGCCCGCGGTGCACGTGCGCGACAACCTCGAACTGAAACCGAGCGGCTACCGCGTGACCTTGCGCGGCGTGATGGTGGCCGAGGGCGAAGCCTTCCCCGGCATGTACCTGGCGATCAACCCCGGCGGCATCAGCACGCCGCTGATCGGCACCGCGACGACCGACCCGGCCTTCGGCCTGCCGGCGCACTGGATCGAGGAACGCCAGAAGGAAGCCGCGCAAATGGCCGGTTTTACCGTCGTTGATTCACCCACCGTGATGGCGACCCATCTCTCACACTTGATGCAGGTTCAGGCAGCGCGCTTGCTGAGCCGTACCGAAACCCAACAACTGGTCGAACACGTGAGCAAGCTGGCCCCCAAACTGATCGAAGAAGTCGTACCCAAGCTGGTACCGATCTCGACGTTCCAGAAGGTCTTGCAGCTGCTGCTCGAAGAGTCGGTTCATATCCGCGACATCCGCACCATCGTCGAAACGCTGGCCGAACAGGCCGGCCAGACCACCGACCCGGCCGAACTGGCGCGCCGCGTGCGCGTCGCGCTGTCGCCGGCCATCGTGCAGCAGATCTACGGCCCGACGCGCGAGCTCGACGTGATTGCCATCGAACCCGGCTTCGAGCGGCTGCTGGTGCAGGCGCTGGCCAATGCGCAAGCACCGGCACTCGACCCGGGCGTGGCCGAACTCTTTACCCGCACCGCGGCCGAAGTCGCGCAAAAGCAGGAAGAGCTGGGCGTCCCCGCCTGCCTCTTGGTGCCCGACGCCATCCGCAGTTCGATCTCGCGCCTGGTGCGCCGCGTGGCGCCCCGCCTGCAAGTGCTGGCGCACAGCGAAATTCCTGAAACCCACACGATCCGCATCGGCCCGATTCTTCGAGGTGCATCCGCATGAACATCCAACGCTTTCTCGCACCGACCGCCCGCGAGGCCCTGGCCAAGGCGCGTGCCGCCTTCGGTGACGACACCCTGATCCTGTCGAACCGCCAGGTGCCCGACGGCGTCGAAGTGATGGCTGCGACCGAAGCGGCGCTGGCGCTGATCGACAGCAACACGCCCGAGCACGGTTCGCATGGTTCGGTCGAAGCCACGCGCCAGCCGTCGACACCGACCGCGGCGCCCAAGGCGATCGAAGCCGTCGCCGCACCCGCACTCGACATCGGCGTGCAGGCCGATACCGAGCAGCTCGCGATGAGCACGCTGTCGTTCCAGGACTATGTGCGCGAGCGGATGCTGCGCCGTCAGCACGAAGCGAGTGCGCCGGTCACTGCGACCGCAACCGCAACCGCAACCGCAGTCGCAACTGCCGCGCCGGTTGCTGCGACTTCGGTGCAAGTCGCACCCGCCAAGGCCGCTGCGAAACCCGGCTTTCAGATCCTCTCGTCGCCCCCGGTCGCCGTGGCCGTCAACGACTTCATCGCCGTCACGTCGATGCCCGCCGCAACGAGCATCTCGGTCGCGACAGAACCCGCGCCCGCGCCCGAGCCGACCTGGCCCGAGCAGGCACCGACGGAACCGATGCCGCTAAACGCCAAGCCGACCCGCACCGCCACGTCGCCCGACCTGATGGCGCAACTGCAGTCGATGCAGAACATGATGGACGAGCGCTTCAACGCGCTCGCATGGCTCGGCCAGGCGCGGCAGGATCCGATCACGTCGAACCTGATGCTGAAGCTGGTGCGTGCGGGTTACTCGCCCGGTCTCGCGCGCTCGGTGCTCGAAGCCATGCCCGCATCGCTGGAAGCCGGCGACGCCGTGCGCTGGCTGCTCGGCTCGCTGGAGAACCGCCTCACTTCCAAAGCCGTGCTGCCATCGATCCCGGAAGAAGGCGGCGTGTTCGCCTTGATCGGCGCCACCGGCGTCGGCAAGACGACGAGCGCCGCCAAGCTCGCGGCCATCGGCGCACAGACGCACGGTGCTGCGGGCGTCGGCCTCATCACGCTCGACACGCAACGCGCCGGTGCACATGAGCAATTGCGCGCGCATGGCCGCAGCCTCGGCCTGGTGGCGCACCTGGCCCACGACCGCGCCGAGTTGCAGGAGCTGCTCAGCCTGCTGGCCGCCAAGAAGGTCGTCATCATCGACACCGCCGGCGTGGCGCCGCACGATCCGCGCCGTCGCGACGTGCTCGACATGGTCGACCTGCCGACGGTCAAGCGCGTGCTGGTGCTCAACGCCGGCGCGCATGGCGACACGCTCGAAGACATGGCCATCGCATTCAAGCTCGGCGGTACGCGCCAGGCCATCGTCTCGAAGATCGACGAAGCCGCCAAACTCGGCCCGGTGCTCGACGTGCTGATGCGCCACGAGTTCACCGTGCGCGGCATCGGCAACGGCCAGCGCGTGCCCGAAGACTGGAAGGTCGGCGACGCCCGCGGCCTCATCCGCGCCTCGATGCAGGCGGCCCAACGCTCGGCCTTCGATCCGAAGCCGGTCGACATGCCCTGCTACTTCTCACCGGCCGACTGCGGCGCCTGAACTTCGACGCAATGCTCGCCGCTACCGCTTCCCAGATGTACAACCCCCAAGGCCGACTCGACCGCGACGGTTTGATTCGTCAGTACGTGCCGTTGGTGCAGCGACTCGCGCACCACATGATCGCGAAACTGCCGGCCAACGTCGAACTCGACGACCTGATCCAGGTCGGCATGATCGGCCTCGCCGACGCCTTGTCGCGCTACGAAGCGAGCCAGGGCGTGCAGTTCGAGACCTTCGCGACGCAGCGCATTCGCGGCGCCATGCTCGACGAGCTGCGCGAAGGCGACTGGCTCTCGCGCGGCTCGCGCAAGAGCCAGAAGCAGATCGAGCAAGCCGTGCACAAGCTCGAGCACCGGCTCGGCCGCTCGCCGGTCGAATCCGAAATCGCTGCCGAGCTCAAGATGCCGCTCGACGAATACCAATCGCTGCTCGGTCGCGTGCGTGGCACGCAACTGGTCTACCTGGAAGACATCGGCGCCGGCAATGAAGACTCCGATGGGTTTCTCGATCGGCACACCGCCGACACCGAGGCCGATCCATTGAGCCTGTTGAAGGACCAGCGCCTGAAGAAAGCGCTGGTGGCGGCGATCGATGGCTTGCCGGAACGCGAGCGCTTCATCATGGGCATGTACTACGAGCAGGACATGAACCTGAAGGAAATCGCCGCCGTGCTCGGCATCACCGAATCACGCGTGAGCCAGCTGCACAGCCAGTCGATCGCGCGGCTGCGCGCGAAGATGCGCAGCCACTGATCCACGGCCGGCCGGAGCGCCTTCAGTCGGGCCGCTTCACGCACGTCACCTGACGCGGCATACCGGTTTGCTGGTCGCCGCCGATGATCTTCTTTACCTGGCCGGCAGGGCACTTTCCGTCATCCACATAGACGACGTCGCCGCGGCGCACGGTGCCCTTCGCAGGCACTTCTTTCAAAATTTCGGTCGGGGCAGAAACGGCAACGCCGGCCGCTGCGAACAGCGCGCCGGCGAGCGCGGTGCGGATCCATGCGCATCGAGTCATCTCTTCACCTTCGCAAGATGTCTGCCGCGGATTGCGGCAGCGCTCAGCTTAATGCCAAGTGCTCGCGAAGCACTCGGTGCGGCTCAATGCGAAGCGAAGCTCGGGCGATCGCCCAGGCGCGCGTAGGTCGCATCGGCCTGCGGCCGGAAGATCGAAGCCAGTGCGCGCTCGACCACCACGGTGCGGCGGGCGATGCTCTGGCGTTGTGTGGCCAGGCGCTGTGCCACGGCATCGATGCGGCGGCGGAACGCATGGTCGAACACTTCGGCCGACAAGGCCGCTTCGAGCACGCGCGCAAAAGAAAGGGCGACTTCGCGCAGCGCGGCGCAGGCGCGCTGCAGCGCATCGGGCTCGCCGGCCATCAGGCCGGCATCGACCACGTCGAGCTGTTGCTCGACTTCGACCAGAAGGGATTCGGTGGAATTGCGGGTATCTGGCATGGTCAGTTCCTCACTCGGCTCAACATTTCCTGGGCATTCGAAAGCATCTTGTCGGCGATGGCGCCGGAATCGACCTTGAAGGTGCCGTCGGCAATCGCTGCCTTGACCGCAGCCACCTTGGCCTCATCGATGCCGGTACCGGCCGAGGCCACGTTCAGCGTGCGGGCCGCGCCCGATACGGTGACGGTCGCGCCCGTGCCGCTGGCAGCGCCTGCCGCCTCGGTTCCGCCGGTGCCGCTCGAAGCGCCGCCGCGCTCGGCCTTGGTGGCTGCGAGCGATGCGGCCGCGAGGGCGGGATCGTTCAGTGCTTGGATCTTCATGATTCAACTCCAGTGCCCCCTGGTGGAAGCATCGTCCCTGTAATTTCGGCACCCTTCGGAGGAACTTGAGGACTTTCTTAGGGCTGAATTACATGGACAGCCGGACGGTGCGCAAATCCTGCACGATTCCGGTGGTGATGCGGCCATTTTCCATCCGCAGCCGCACGATCTGGCCGATGACGCCCGGCGTCATGGCCTGCGCATCGGACGTCACCTCGAAGCCCGGCCCCGACGCCACCACCCGAACCTGGGCGCCGGCCGCGAACACCTGGGCCGGCTTGACCATCGACTGGCGCACCGGCTGCCCGGCTGCCAATGAATGCGCCGCGGTCTGCCCGACCCACAACGCAGGGTCCGCCACCACCGGCGACGCCTCGGCTGCCCAGTCGGCTTCGGCCTCGACCGCGTCGGCTGCCGTCAGCAAGCTGCCAGCGACCACGTTGTCGCGCAACACCCACGCCGGACCGAAGGCCTTGATGGTCACGGGCAAGAAGACGTTCCAGCGACCACCGCCGTCGGTGCAGCGCAAGCCGAGCCGGGTGCGGCCCCAGAGGCGCAGGCCGACCGGGATGTAAGGCTCGACGTGCGTGCAGGGCGCGAGCCGAAGCCGGCTGTCGAGTGCGCCAACGCTCACTTCCATGCGCAACGGCGAGGCCGAAGCCGCCTGCGACTTGGCGACCGCATCGTCCAGCCACTGCTGCGTGGCGGCGACGAACTCGGGCGCCACCTCGGCGCCTTGCGACGGCGCCTGCTGGGC
>CAXTCC010000025.1:4256-20846 GCA_964242015.1 uncultured Variovorax sp. | reverse complement strand
TGGCGGCGACGAACTCGGGCGCCACCTCGGCGCCTTGCGACGGCGCCTGCTGGGCCTGGGCCGTACCGCACAGGACCGCGACATAAATAGAGACGGCGAGAAATTGAAGGGACGGCATGAGGTGCCTTTCCAAAAGTCCAAAGGACAAGCTGCAGCAACAGTGCCGCGACTGAAATATAGGCAGCGTGCCGCCGCACAAAGCACCGAACAGGCCGCGAATCCCCCCCTTACTCCGTGCTTCCGGGAACGGCCGGGTTTTCATAATTTCCACACGGCCCGAAATGGCCACCCACTCCTATCCGAGGCTTTCCCGATGCTGGACAACTTGACGAACTCACTGGACTTCCATGCGAAGGCTCTGGTGCTGCGCGCCGACCGCCAGCGCGTGATCGCCAGCAACATCGCCAATGCCGACACGCCCGGCTACGCGGCCCGCGACTTCAACTTCGCCGACGCACTGAAGAGCGCGACCGGCGGCGCAGGCGGCGAGGCCTCCAGCGGTTCACCCCTGCGCATGACGACCAGCGCCGGCACGATCGACAGCGGCCGCAGCAACGCGCGCCACATCCCGCTCACCGGCGGCAGTGGTGGCAGTGGTGGCAGTGGCACAGGCATCGGCGACAGCGACAACGGCGCGGGCTACGTGGTGCAGACCCAGCCCACCGCCGACGGCAACAGTGTCGACCTCGATCGCGAGCGCGCCGCATTCGCCGACAACGCGGTGCGCTACGAAGCCACGCTGCGCTTCATCAACGGCCAGAGCAAGACTTTGATGTCTGCCATCCAGGGGCAATAACCATGTCGATGTTCTCGATCCTCGGCATTGCCGGCAGCGCGGTCAGCGCGCAGTCGCAACGCCTCAACGTGGTGGCCAGCAACCTGGCCAACGTCGACGCCGTGGCCGGCCCCGATGGCCAGGCCTACAAGGCGCGCCAGGTCGTCTTCCAGACCGTGCCGTACGGCAGCGGCACCGATGCCGGCGTGCGCGTCGATTCGATCTCCGAGAACCAGACGCCCGGCCGCAAGGTGCACGAACCCGCCAGCCCGGCTGCCGATGCCGAAGGCTACGTGACGCACTCCAACGTGAATCCGGTGGAAGAGATGGTCAACATGATTTCGGCCTCGCGCTCCTACCAGAACAACATCGAAATCATGAACACCGCCAAGAGCCTGATGTTGAAGACGCTTCAGCTCGGCCAGTAAAGAAGGAACACGTCAATGACCGCCACCAGCGCCACATCCGGCATCGCCAACTCGGCCTCGAGCTACAACATCAGCTCGAGTGCGGACGCCGCCTCGACCTCCAGCACGAGCACCAGCTCGGCGGACATCCAGGACCGTTTTCTGAAGCTGCTGGTCGCGCAGCTCAGCAACCAGGACCCGATGAATCCGATGGACAACGCGCAGATGACCACGCAGATGGCGCAGATCAACACGGTCACCGGCATCGAGTCGCTCAACACCACGATGAAGGCGATGGCCGCGCAGATGGCGTCGCAGCAGATGCTGCAGTCCGGCGACATGGTCGGGCGCAGCGTCCTGACCGAAGGCAACCAGATCGCCATCGACGGCACCACCGCGGTCGGCGCGGTCGAGCTCGCCACCGGCGCGACCGACGTCAAGGTGCAGGTCATGACCGCCGGCGGCCAGATCGTCGACACCGTGTCGCTCGGCAAGCTCGAAGCCGGCCAGCACGGCTTCAGCCTCGATGCGTCGAAGTACCCGGCCGGTGCGGCACTGCAGTTCAAGGTCACCGCCACCAACGGCAGCGACGCGGTGCAGTCGACCGCGCTGATGCGCGACAAGGTCGTGGCCGTGGGCAGCGATGCTGCCGGGCTCACGCTCACCCTGCTGTCGGCCGGCGTCACGCCGTACGCCAAGGTCCACACGGTTCTTTGATTCGTCTTCTCTTTCCAGGAGCACTTCCATGAGTTTCCAGCAAGCACTCTCCGGCCTCAACGCCGCCAGCCGCAGCCTCGACGTGATCGGCCACAACATCGCCAACGCAGGCACCACCGGCATGAAGTCGTCGCGCGCCGAGTTCGCCGAGATCTATGCCAGTTCGGCCGGCGCGTTGGGCGGCACCAACGTCGGCCTCGGCGTTGAAGTGGGCGCGGTGGCGCAACAGTTCTCGCAAGGCACGCTGTCGATCACCGGCAACGACCTCGACGTCGCCATCAACGGCAAGGGCTTCTTCCAGGTGAAGGCTTCGGACGGTTCGACCGCCTACACGCGCGCCGGCAACTTCAAGCTCGACAAGGACGGCGCCATCATCACCAACAGCGGCGCCACGGTGATGGGCTACCCGACCGATGCCAACGGCGTGCGCCTGAGCTTCGATGCGCAGCCGCTCAAGCTGCCCACCGGCACGCCGATCCCGGCCAAGCAGACGACCAAGATGGCCGCGGAAATCACCTTGAACGCCGCCGCACCGATCGCTGCCACCGCCACGCCGCCGACCCCCATCCAGACCTATGGCACCTCGCTCACCGCCTTCGATGCGCAGGGCCTGGAAGTGCCGGTCGGCCTGTACTTCACCAAGCTCGCCAACAACAGCTGGGAAGTGCACACCAGCGTCAACGGCAGCGACCCGACCGCGTCGACACCGTTCAACCTGAACTTCAAGGCCGACGGCAGCCTGGACCTGGCCAATTCGACGGTCCCCACCCTCACGCTGGCCTCGCCCAACGACCCGGCACAGACCTTTCCCATCACGCTCGACCTCAGCAAGATGACGCAGGTGAACTCGGCCTTCGCCGTGGCCGATCTTTCGCAAGACGGCTACACCTCGGGCGCGCTCACCGGCATCAAGATCGAAGACAGCGGCATCCTGACCGCGACCTACTCCAACGGCCAGACGCAGTCGGCCGGCCAGGTCGCGCTGGTCAACTTCCGCAACGTGCAGGGCCTGTCGCCGACCGGCTCGGGTTACTGGATCGAAACCGCCGCATCGGGCCAGCCGGTGCACGGCGCGCCGGGCGAAGGCACCTTCGGCCAGCTGCGCTCGGGCGCCCTCGAAGAATCGAACGTCGACCTCACTGCCGAGCTGGTCAACATGATGACCACCCAGCGCGCCTACCAGGCCAACGCACAGACCATCAAGACGCAAGACCAGGTCATGTCGACGCTGGTGAACCTGCGCTGATCTGCAAGACAGCTAGTCACACGCACGGCACGCCATGGACCACCTGATCTACACCGCGATGAGCGGCGCCAACGCGGCTGCGCAGCGCCAGGCCGTGCTGTCGAACAACCTCGCGAACGCGTCGACGCAGGGCTTTCGTGCCGAGCTGTCGACCTTTCGTGCAGTGCCGGTGCGCGGCGACGGTGCCACCACCCGCGTCTTCGCGCTCGAAGCCACCTCCGGCCACGACAGCTCGCCCGGCGCGGTGCAACGCACCGGCCGCAGCCTCGACGTGCAGGCCCAAGGCAATGCATGGTTCGCGGTGCAGGGGCTGGACGGCACCGAGGCGTACAGCCGCTCCGGCGCGCTGCAGGTGTCGCCGACCGGCACGCTGGTCAACAGCTCGGGCCTGGTGATGTTGTCGGACGGCGGTGCGCCGATCGACGTGCCGCCGGGTGCCGACATCAGCATCGGCAACGACGGCACCGTGACCTCGAAAACCGGCGACCAGCCGGTGTCGACACTGGGCCGCCTGAAGCTCGCCACGCCGACACAGGAAGACCCGTTGAAGCGCGGCGAAGACGGCCTCTTTCGCAGCGCCTCGCAAGAGCCGGTGCCGAGCGACAACACCGCGCGCCTGGAAACCGGCGCGCTCGAAGGATCGAACGTGAACCCGGTCGAAACCATGGTCGGCATGATCGCCGCCGCCCGCCAGTTCGACGCCCAGATGCGCTTGCTGACCACCGCCGAAGCGTCCGACAAATCGGCCGCTCAATTGCTCGCCGTGGGCTGATGCCCGAAAGAACACCATGATCAATTCCCTCTGGATCTCGAAGACCGGCATGGAAGCGCAGCAGACGCAGCTCGACGTCATCTCGCACAACCTGGCCAACGTCTCGACCACCGGCTTCAAGCGTGCCAGCGCCGTGTTCGAAGACCTGATGTACCAGAACCTGCGGCAGGTCGGTGCCAACAGCACCGAGCAATCGCAACTGCCGACCGGCCTGCAGCTCGGCCTGGGCGTGCGCACCGTCGCCACCAGCCGCTCGTTCACGCAGGGCAGCATGCAGCAGACCAACAACCAGCTCGACCTCGCCATCAAGGGCAACGGCTTCTTCCAGGTGACGCAGCCCGACGGCACCATCGGCTATACCCGCGACGGTTCGTTCCAGGTCGATGCGCAAGGTCGCCTCGTGACGTCGTCGGGCCTGCCGGTGGCCAACGGCATCACCGTGCCGACCGGCGCCACCAACGTCAGCATCGCCACCGACGGCACCGTGTCGGCCACCATTTCCGGCCAGGCGACGCCGCAGACCATCGGAACCCTTGCGCTCGCCAACTTCGTGAACCCGGCCGGACTGGAACCGCGCGGCGAGAACCTCTATGCGGAGACCGCCGCGTCGGGCCAGCCGCAAGGCGGCACCGCCGGCACCAACGGCCTGGGCACCGTGATGCAGGGCTTCCTGGAAACCTCGAACGTGAACGTGGTGCAGGAACTGGTCTCGATGATCCAGACGCAACGCGCCTACGAAATGAACTCGAAGGCGATCCAGACCAGCGACCAGATGCTGCAGAAGCTCGCACAGCTCTGATCACCTCGAGCCTGTCCATGAAACGTCTCGCCTCTCTTGCCTTCGTGCTGTCCATGTTGTCGGTGTTCGTGACCGGCTGCAGCACGATCGCCAACACGCCGCAGGTCGACATGCCGAGCACCGCACCGCCGGCCGTGCCTGCGCCCGTCGCCGCACCGCGCAACGCCACCGGCAGCCTGTTCCATACCAGCAGCTACCGCCCGCTGTTCGAAGACCGCCGCGCGCGCCTGGTCGGCGACACGGTGACGATCGCCATCGTCGAGAACGTGACCGCGAGCCAGAAGTCGACCTCGTCGATCGACAAGAAAGACGGCGTCGACGCCAGCATCAGCGCGATCCCTTTCTTCAAGAGCAACTCTTTCAGCCGCGCCAGCGCGACGGCCGATTCGACCTACAACTTCGCCGGCAAGGGCGGCACCGAAAGCGCCAACACCTTCCAGGGTTCGATCACCGCGACGGTGGTCGATTTGCTGCCGAACGGCCATCTGGTGGTGACCGGCGAAAAGCAGATCGGCGTGAACCAGAACGTCGACGTGCTGCGCTTCTCCGGCACCATCGATCCACGTTCGATCCAGGCCGGCAGCGTAGTGAGCTCGGCGCAAGTGGCCAACGTGCGCATCGAGTCACGTGGCCGCGGTGCGCAACAAGAAGCGCAGGTCATGCCGTGGCTCAACCGCTTCTTCATGAGCGTTCTCCCCTTTTAAGCATCTGATGAAGAAGCTCTCCCTTTGCCTGTCCGCCCGACTCGCCGGCCTGCTCATGTTGAGCATGTCGTTGCTCGCGCCCGCCCACGCCATCCGTATCAAGGAAGTGGCTGCGGTGCAAGGCGTGCGCTCCAATCAACTGACCGGCTATGGCCTGGTCGTCGGCCTCGACGGCACGGGCGACCAGACCACGCAGATGCCCTACACCACGCAGAGCGTGGCCAACTATCTGCAGCAACTGGGAGTGACCTTGCCGGCCGCGACCGCGTCGCAACTGCAACTGAAGAACGTCGCAGCCGTCATCGTGACGACGACGCTGCCCGCGTTCGCACAACCGGGCCAGACGCTGGACGTCAATGTCTCGTCGATGGGCAACTCCAAATCGTTGAAGGGCGGCACGCTGATCGCCACGCCCTTGCGCGGTGCCGATGGCCAGATCTACGCACTGGCGCAAGGCAACCTGGTCATCGGCGGCGCAGGTGCCTCGGCGGCCGGCAGCAAGGTGCAGATCAACCACCTGAGCGCAGGCCGGGTGCCGAACGGCGCCCAGGTCGAGCGCTCGGTGCCGACCTCGCTGAACGACGGCGACAGCGTCAGCCTGGGCCTCAACTCCGCCGACTTCGAAACGGCGCGCCGCGTCGCCGCGGTCATCAATCTGAAGCTCGGCAGCGGCCTGGCGCGCGCGCTCGACGGCCGCACGGTGCAAGTGCAGGCGCCGGTCGATGCCAACGCCCGCGTCAACTTCATCGCGCAGCTCGAAGAGCTCACGCTCGAGCAGCCGGCACCGGCCGCGCGCGTGGTCATCAATGCGCGCACCGGCTCGGTGGTGCTGAACCAGGCGGTCACGCTCGGCCCTTGCGCCATCGCGCACGGCAACCTGTCGATCACCATCAGCTCGCAGCCCGTGATCAGTCAGCCGCAGCCGTTCTCCAACGGCAAGACGGTGGTGGCCGAGCAGGCCAGCATCCAGATCAAGCAGGAGCCGGGCATCCTGATCCAGGTGCCGAATTCGCCGCTGCTATCGGACGTGGTGCGCGCGCTCAACGCGCTCGGCGCGACGCCGCAAGACCTGCTGGCGATCCTGCAAGCCATCAAGGCATCGGGCGCGCTCAACGCGGAACTCGAGGTCATCTGAAGATGAAGCCCCCACGCTCATCGCTTCGCTCATCGATTCGCTCATTGCTGCCCCTCGAGGGGGAGCGTCAGGGCCTTCGGGCGGCCGGGCGGCACTGACATGGCCGCACCGTCCTCCATCCCCACGCTGAGCAGCGGCGGACTTGCGGCCGACGCGCGCTCGCTCGACACGCTCAAGCTGGTCGCCGGCAGCAACGACCCGAAGGCGGTGAAGGAAGCCGCCAAGCAGTTCGAATCGCTCTTCATGCGCGAGCTCATCAAGAGCATGCGCGAGGCCACGATGAAGTCGGGCCTGATGGACAGCGATGGCGAAAAGCTCGGCACCGATCTGCTCGACCAGCAGTTCGCGGTGCAGCTGTCAGGCATGCCCGGCGGGCTGACCGAAGCCATCACGCGGCAACTCACCCAGCAGATGACCGGCAATGCGCGCAGCACCACGCCGACGGTGTCGCTCGGCGGCACCGCGACCAACCCGAACGCGACGCAAAGCGGCTTCGTCTCGCAGCACACCGAAGCCGCCGAGCGCGTGGCGCAGGCCACCGGCATTCCATCGGCTTTCATGATCGGCCAGGCCGGCCATGAAACCGGCTGGGGCAAGAGCGAGATCCGCAACGCCGACGGCAGCAACGCGTTCAACCTGTTCGGCATCAAGGCCACGGGCAGCTGGACCGGCAAGGTCGCCGAGATCACGACCACCGAATACGTCGACGGCGAAGCCAAGAAGGTCACCGCCAAGTTCCGCGCCTACGGTTCCTACGAAGAGTCGTTCCGCGACTACGCCAAGCTGATCGGCGAGAGCCCGCGCTATGCCCAGGCGCGCGCGCAGACCGGCTCGGCCACCGCCTACGCGACCGAGCTGCAGCGCGCCGGCTATGCCACCGATCCGGCCTACGCGGCCAAGCTGAGCCGCGCCATCAACACCAGCTTGCAGCTGCAAAGGTCTCAAGCATGAGTCTGCTCAACGTCGGCGCGCGCGCTCTGCTCGCCAATCAGATTGCGTTGGCGACCACCGGCAACAACATCGCCAACGCCAACACGGTCGGCTACTCGCGCCAGACCGCGGTGATGTCGCAGGTGCCGGGGCAATACAGCGGCAGCGGCTACATCGGCAAGGGCGTTGAGGTCTCGACCATCGAGCGCTCGCACAGCGACTTCCTGACCAAGCAGGCCACGCTGGCCGCATCGGTGTCGTCGATGGACACCACGCGCGCCAACCAGCTCGCCTCGCTGGAAGACATCTTCACCGGCGGCGCCAGCGGCCTCGGCGCCTCGGTCACCGACATGCTCAACTCGCTGTCGGACGTGGCGAGCACGCCGGCCGACATCACCGCGCGCAACGTGGTGCTGACCCGTGCCGATGAAATGGCCGCTCGCTTCAACGACGCGCAAAGCCGGCTCGACGACTTGCAGCAAGGCGTGAAGTCGCAACTCGGCGATTCGGTCAAGACCATCAACGCCCTGGCCACGCGCGTGGCCTCGCTCAACGAGCAGATCGCACGCGCGACGGGTGGCGGGCAAAGCCCCAACGACCTGCTCGACCAGCGCGACCAGGCCATGAGCGACCTCAACAAGCAGGTGCAGACCACCACCGTGGCGGCCGACGACGGCACCATGAGCGTCTTCATCGGCAGCCAGCCGCTGGTGCTGGGAACCTCGGTCGCGCCGCTGTCGTTGTCGACCGGCGCCGACGGCACGCAGAACCTGGTGCTGACGCGCGGTAACACCGCGACGACGATCCAGGGCGAGACGCTGGGCGGCGGCGCGGTCGCCGGGCTGCTGCGCTTTCAGAACAGCGACCTCGCCGAAGCGCGCGATCTGCTCGGCCGCATGGCGATGACCATCACCACGGCGGTCAACGCGCAGCACAAGTTGGGCGTCGATCTCGATGGCAACGCGGGCGGCAACTTCTTCCAGCCGATCGCCGTGCCCGACGCGCTGCCAGCCAATGCGAACACCGGCAACGCGACGGTGGGGGCCACGGTGAGCGACCCTTCGGCGCTCGCGCCATCGTCTTACCAGCTCAACTTCGGCGCAGGCGGCAGTCTTCAGGTGACGCGTCTCTCCGACGGCAAGATCAGCAACTTCACCGGCCCGCTGCCGGTGCAGATCGACGGCCTGACGATCGCGGTCGGGGCCGGCGCGGCCAATGCCGGCGACAGCTTCACGCTCAAGCCCTATGCCGCCGCGGCGGGACAGGTCGCGTCTGCCATCAGCTCACCGCGCGCGCTGGCGGCGGCCAGCCCGATCGAGGCGCGTGCCGCCACCACCAACACCGGCAACGTGACCGTGTCGGCGCTGGCACCGAGCAAGGCCAACGCCAACATGACGGGCACCGTCACGTTGACCTTCACCGCGGCCGGCACCTTCGATGTGAGCGGCACCGGCACCGGCAACCCGACCGGCGTGGCCTATGCCGCGGGGCAACCGATCAGCTTCAACGGCTGGAACCTCACGTTGAAGGGCACGCCGAAACCGGGCGACACCATCACCGTGCAGGCAGCGACACCGGGCTATACCAGCCTGAACGCCGGCAATGCGACCGCCTTGCTCGGGCTGCGTGATGCCGCGGTGTTCGACGGCGCCCCGATGTCCGATGGCTACGCCTCGCTGATGGCGACGGTCGGCGTGCGCTCGCAAAGCGCGCAGTACGCCGCCGGCATCTCCGACTCGATCGCATCGAACCTCGAAACCAGTCGCACCAGCGTGTCGGGCGTCAACCTCGACGAAGAAGCCGCCAACCTGCTGAAGTACCAGCAGGCCTACCAGGCATCGGCCAAGATGATCCAGATCGCGCAGAGCATCTTCGACACGCTGCTGCAAGGCATGAACTGAATTCCCCGGAGTAACCCATGTCTGGCAACACCACCCGCCTCGGCAGCGCGAACACCTACGACAACGCGTTGCGCCAACTCACCACGCGACAGGCGAACATGGCGACCCTGCAGGAGCAGATCACCGCCGGCAAGAAAGTGCTGCGACCGAGCGACGATCCGAGCGGCGCAGCGCAGGCCGAGCGCGCCATCACCCGCATGGCGCGCGTCACCACCGACCAGCGTGCACTCGAGGTGCAGCGCAATGCCGTCTCCACAGCGGAATCGACCCTCGGCGATGCGGTGAAGGCCGTGCAGGACTTCCGCACGCTCGCGGTACAGGCCGGCAACACCTCGCTCACCGCCACAGATCGGGCCAGCATCGCGCAGCAGATGACCACGCTGCGCGACCAGATCCTGGGCTACGCGAACGAGAAGGACAGCAACGGCCAGCCGCTCTTCGGCGGCCTCGGCAGCACCGCCGCCCCGTTCACCGACAACGGCAGCGGCGTGACCTTCGACGGCATCGCCGGGCAGACGGCGACGGGCGCCGTGTCGGTGCCGGCCACCCTCGACGGCGCCGCCACCTGGATGAATGTGCCGACCGGCAACGGCGTCTTCGCCATCACGCAGGCCGCGGGCACCAGCACGGTCTACACCGATGCCGGCAAGGTGACCGACCCCAGCCTGCTCACCGGCGCCAACTACAGCGTGGTCTTCCACGTGACCGGCGGCGTGACGACGTACGACGTGATGAACACCAGCGCCGGCACCACCGTGCAAAGCGCGCAGCCCTACACGCAAGGCAAGGCCATCACGTTCGACGGCTTGTCGATGACGCCCTCCGGCGCACCGGCGGACGGGGCCACGCTCAACGTCAAGCCGAGCACCACCACCAGCCTCTTCGGCGTGCTCGACAGCGCGATCGCCGGCGTGCGCGACGCCACGACCAGTGGCGCGGTTGCGCAGAACGTGTCGCAGGCGCTGGTGCAGATCGACTCGGGGCTGTCGCGCCTGCAATCTTCGCGCGGCGTTGCCGGCGACCTGCTGAACCGTGTCGACGACATCTCCGGCCGTCAGACCGACCGCAGCATCCAGCTGGAAGCCGACCGCTCGCGCGCCGAGGACATGGACCCGGTCAAAGGCATCTCGGAGTTCCAGACGCAACAGACCGCGTACTCCGCTGCGCTGGGCACCTACGCGCAGATCCAGAAACAGTCGCTCTTCAACTTCATCAGCTAGCGATGCGAACCCTCTCCACGCGGCAACGGGAGGCCTCATGGCGCAAACCGTCCTAGGCAGCCTCACCCTCGGCTATCGGCCGTTGTGGGGGCGCAGCCGCACGCTCGCCGGCGTGCAGCTCTTCGTGCACGAAGACAGCGAAGGCGTCGATGGCCAGCACCTGCTCCGCATGCTGTCGGAGCTGCGCACGGCGGAGTCGCCGTCGCTGCTCCTGTCGCTCAAGTCGCGCGAACTGCTGACCGGCTTGCTGCAGCACGCCACGCCGTCCGACCCGATGATCGAGGTGCCGGTGCGTTGGCTCGACGATGCGCGCCTGCGCGCCTGCGTGCATGCGGCGCGCTCGCGCGGGGTGCGCATGGTGGCGCGCGGCGACGTGGCGCAGAACCCGCCCGAAGACGTGGCGCGTTGCTTCGAGCGGCGCATGACGGCGCTGTCGGCAGTCGATGCCGGCAGTGCGCTCCATGCTGCGAAGCGCGCACGCGAATCGGCTGCAGTAGGTCGGCTCGCGGCCCGTGCCGAAGGCAGCCCGGTGCTGCCGAACTCGATGGTCGAAGGCGTCGCGAGCCGCGCACTGGCGGAGCATGCGCTCGACCAGCAAGGCGCATGGGCGGTGGCGGGATGGCCGGTCGAAGACGCATTGCATCGCTATGCCGGGCAACCGCTGCCGCCGAGCCGGCGCGCCATCGTCCAGACCATGAACGCGCTGGACGACGAGCCGTCTCTCGAACGCATCGAACAATTGCTGGGCGAAGAGCCGACGCTGGCGTACCGCCTCTTGCTGTATCTCAACTCCGCGGGCCTGGGCTTGCGCAGCGGCATCGCGTCCTTGCGACACGGCTTCATGATGCTGGGCTTTCGCTCGCTCAGTGCCTGGCTGGCCGAGCAGTTGCCGCATGCCACCGACGACGCGGGCCTGCGCCCGGTGAACGCGACGATGGTGTTGCGCGGCCACATGATGGAGCACCTGATGGACGCCGGCATCGAGGACGATCTGCGGCGCGAGGTGTACCTGTGCGGCCTGTTCGCGCAGCTCGATCTGGTGCTCGACGAGCCGCTGAAGACCAGCCTCGGACGCATCCCGTTGTCGGAACGCATCGTCTCTGCCATCGTGAGCCACAACGGCCCGTATGCGCCGAGCCTGAAGGCCGCCATGGCCATGGAATCGGACGACCCCGCCCCGCTGCGCGCCGTGCGCGACACCTATGGCCTGGCGCCCGACGACGTGAACCGCGCGCTGCTGCGAACGCTGGCGGGCAGCACGCTGCAAACCGTCGGCCTGTTGGCGACGCACGCTGCCTGAACAATTTTTGTATCTCCCCTGTTTTTCCTGTTCTTCTTCTCCCGGAGTCTCGATGTCTACTGATCATGCCCTCGCCCCTGATGTCGAAAGTGCCGCGCCGGCCGGCGTGGGCGCTGCGCTGTCGCGCCAGGCCATCGTCGACGAGCGGCGTGCCGTTTTCGGCTATGCGCTGTTCGAACAACCGCGCGACCGCGCCAACGATTCCACGGTGGTGGTCGACGCGCTTTCGGATTCCGGCACCAACGCGGTGGCCGGCGAAAAGCTCGTCTTCATCCATTGCGCTTTCGAGAATCTCGGCGGCCTTCAGCTCGACTTGCTCGACCCCGACAAGGTGGTGCTCGAAGTGTCGACACGAGACGGCAGTACCGAAGAAGACATCGAACTCGGCCGTCTCGCATTGACCAAGATTCGAGAAAGCGGGTTCCGCCTGGCGTTCGGCCCGGCCGTGCTCGAGCCTGCCTACGCATCGTGGCGCCCGATGGCGGCTTTTCTCAAGCTCAATCTGGCGGGCTTGCCGAACGACCAGGCCGAGCGCGTCATCAAACTGGCAAAGACGACGAGCCGTGCCGACGTGGTGGCCGAGCAGGTCGACACGGTCGAGCAGTACGAGCTGATGAAGCGCTTCGGGGTCAAGCTGTTCCAGGGCCGCTGGTTCGCGCAGCCTTCTGCCATCACCGACAAGGCGGTGCAGACCTCGCAAGCCACCATCATCCAGTTGATCAACCTGGTGCGGCGCGAAGCCGACCTCGGCGACATCGAGGAGCTGATCAAGAAAGACCCGACGCTCTCGTTCAAGCTGCTGCGCATGATCAACTCGTGCGGCTTCGGACTGAGCGTGGAAATCACCTCGTTCCGCCACGCGGTGATGATCCTCGGGCTCAACAAGCTGATCCGCTGGGCCACGCTGCTGATGACGGTGTCGCGACCGGGCGGCGCCGCGCCGGCGGCGGGCACCACCGCGGTGGTGCGCGGCCGGCTGATGGAGCTGCTCGCCGCCGAACTGATGCCGCAGGAAGACTGCGACAACGCCTTCGTCGTCGGCGTGTTCTCGCTGCTCGACACGCTGGTCGGCATGCCGTTGGCCGAGGCGCTCGGCTCCGTCACGCTGCCGGAGCCGGTGCTCGACGCGCTGCTGCGCAACGAAGGCCAGCTGGCGCCGTTCCTGGCGCTTACCAAGGCCTGCGAAAGCGGCGACGACGTGGCCTTTGCCAAGGCCGCCGACGAGCTGCAACTGACCAACCATCAGGTCAACTGGGCGCATCTGCAGGCGCTGATGTGGGCCGACGCGCTGGAGCGCTAGACACCGAGCGCTTCTGTCCGATCAACCGCGCGCGGCGTCGGCTTCGGCCCGCAGCCAGCGCACGAAGTCCTGCGCATCCGGATTGCCGGCGGCGCGGCGCGAAGTCTCGATGTAGTGCCCGCGCCGTGTGCTCGCGCTCTGTCCGAACGGCGCCACCAGGCGGCCGTCGCGCAGGAACGCGTCGAGCAGCGGCAGGCGACCGATCACCACGCCCTGCCCGGCCACCGCAGCATTGACCGCATCGGTGTAGAGCGTGAAGCGCAGCGTGTTCTTCATGCGCACCTCGGGCAGGCCCATCAGCGCCTGCCAGGGCTCCCAATCCATCGTCGGCGGCATCGAGCTCGGTGCCTCCACCGTCAGCAGGGTGTGATGCACCAGGTCTGACGGCGCACGCAAGGGGTGCGGACCGCTCTGCACCAGTTGCGGCGAGCACAGCGGCTCGACCGACTCGTCGAACAGCGCCGGGCCGATGCCGTTTTCCGTCGACACGAAGCGCACCGCGACATCGATGCGGCTGCGTTCGAGGTCCAGCACCTCGAGCGTGGCGGACACCCGCACGTCGACGTCCGGATGCGCCGTCGTGAAGCGCGCGAGCCGAGGGATGAGCCAGAAGGAGGCGAAGCCCGGCGTGCTGGTGATCGCGACCTGCCGCAGCGTCGGTGCCGCGCGCAGGCGGGCCGTGGCATCGCGCAGGCGTTCGAGGCTGTCGACCACGGCGCGCTGCAGCACACCGCCCGCCTCGGTGAGCGTCAGCGAGCGATGGCCGCGCTCGAACAGCAGCGTACCGACGCTGGCTTCCAGCTGCTGGATTTGCCGGCTGACCGCGGACTGCGTCAGGTGCAACTCGTTCGCGGCCAGCGTGAAACTCAGGGTGCGCGCCGCGGCTTCGAAGCTGCGCAGGAGTTCCAACGGCGGCAGGTCGGCTCGGGGCGGGTGCGCTTTGGCAACCTGGTTGGCATTCTCTGGACGCATGCGACGTGTTCCAAATCACCGTATGACAGCGGGTGAGCGGCTCACTATATTCATTCATCTACAGAATGCAACCACCGCCGGAGGAGCCTGCCATGACGCAACTTCAATCACCTCGTTTTCACGTGACCCTGCCGATTCACACTGTCTTCGCCCTGGACGACGCGGCAGAGGTCGCAATCGAATGCCGCAGCGGCTCGGTCTGGGTCACCTTGGACAACGACCCGCGCGACATCGTGCTGGCGCCGGGACAGCGCTTCGACGGTTCCACGCATCGGCGCGCGCTGGTGTCGGCGCTGGAGTCGTCGTGCATCAGCGTGTCGTCGCTTCAGCCGATCGATTTGCCATGGCCGGCAACCGCGACTGCGACGCCGGGTCGCGCTCGCCCCGCAGCATCGCGTCGGCGCGGCGTCGCGCACGGGATGTCCCCGGCATGACCTTGCGGCGGTGGCGCTGAGGCATCGGTGCTCCTCGTCAGCCATGTTCCGATGCAGAAGGAGGCGCTAAAGCCAGATCCAGATCCAGAGCCGGAGCCGAGTTCAGGCGGCTTGGCCTCGCAAGGCCGCTGCAGGACAATGCACCATGACAGTCCTCAATGCCTTCTACGCGCAGTCCGGCGGCGTCACTTCGGTCATCAACGCGTCGGCCTGCGGGGTGATCGAAACAGCGCGTCGCTACCCGGACCGCATCGGCCGCGTCTATGCGGGTCGCAACGGCATCCTCGGCGCCCTGACCGAAGACTTGATCGACACCGGCGCGGAGCCGGCCGAGGCCATCGCCGCCCTGCGCACCACGCCGTCGGGCGCCTTCGGGTCGTGCCGCTACAAGCTCAAGTCGCTCGAGAAAAATCGACGTGAATACGAGCGGCTGATCGAGGTCTTCAAGGCGCACGACATCGGTTATTTCTTCTACAACGGCGGCGGCGATTCGGCCGACACCTGCTTCAAGGTGAGCCAGTTGTCGAAGTCGCTCGGCTATCCGCTGCAGGCGATCCATGTGCCCAAGACCATCGACAACGACCTGCCGCTGACCGACTGCTGCCCGGGCTTCGGGTCGGTCGCCAAGTACGTGGCGATCTCCACGCTCGAGGCCTCGCTCGACGTGCGCTCGATGGCGGCGACATCGACCAAGGTCTTCGTACTCGAAGTGATGGGGCGACACGCCGGCTGGATCGCCGCCGCGGGTGGGTTGGCGGCCGAGCATGGCATCCCGGTCGTCATCCTGTTCCCCGAGATCGAGTTCGACCAAGCGGCGTTCCTGGCGCGCGTGGACGCACTGGTCGAGCAGCATGGCTACTGCACCGTGGTGGTGTCAGAAGGCTGTCATCGGGCCGACGGCAGCTTCCTGGCGGAGCAAGGCACGCGCGATGCGTTCGGCCACGCCCAGCTCGGCGGCGCGGCGCCGGTGGTCGCCAACATGGTCAAGGAAGCGCTCGGCTACAAGTTCCACTGGGCCGTCGCCGACTACCTGCAGCGCGCGGCGCGCCACATCGCGTCGGCGACCGACGTGAAGCAGGCCTACGAACTCGGCCAGCGCGCGGTCGAACTCGCCATCGAAGGGCACAACGCGGTGATGCCGACCATCGAGCGCACCAGCGACTCACCCTATGCCTATCGCATCGGCAGTGCGCCGCTGGATGCAGTCGCCAATACCGAGAAGTTCATGCCGCGCGACTTCATCACGGCCGATGGCTTCGGCATCACCGCAGCGTGTCGCACGTATTTGTTGCCGCTGATTCAGGGCGAAGACTATCCGGCGTATCGCGATGGCTTGCCGGTGTACGTCACGCTGAAGAACGCAGCGGTGCCGAAGAAGCTTTCAGCATTCGAGGTGACCTGATGGACGTCGTCGCGGCGCGGGTCGCAACCGCCAATGCAACCGGCAGTGCAACCGAAGCCGAAGCGAATGGCGCCTTCGTCGATGCGACCCGTTGTCCGGTCTGTGGTGAGCCGAACCGGTGCGCCGTCGAGCTGGCGCACGAGACCGGATTGCCTCAGGCCGAATGCTGGTGCATGCAGACCGACTTCAGTGTCGACGCGCTGTCGATGGTGCCGGACGCCGCACGTGGCGTCGCGTGCATCTGCGCTCGCTGCGCCACGCAGGCGCCGCGCTGAAAAGCGCGCAACGCTTCAACGCTCAGCGCCGCGAAAAGAATCCGTGGTCGTACGCATAGCCCTGTGCCCGGGCTTGCGCCTGCTGAATGGGCTGCGCCATCTTTTCGGGTGATGCCGGTACCGGCAGCACCGCTTCCGACGGCGTTGCCGCCCGGGGCTGCAGCAGCGCGGGCTGGGTCTGACTTTGACTCTGCGTCTGTCCTTGCGTCTGCTCTTGCGTCTGCCCTTGCGCCTGCACCGGCTCACGAACGGAAGACGACGTGCCCACCACCGGCGGCTCCGGCGTCGGATCGCTCATCGC
>CAXTCC010000025.1:0-4156 GCA_964242015.1 uncultured Variovorax sp. | reverse complement strand
GAACGGAAGACGACGTGCCCACCACCGGCGGCTCCGGCGTCGGATCGCTCATCGCATCCGGCGCGGGCGCCGGTGCACCGACCCGATGGCGTTGGTCGGTGATCACCTGATGAATGAATTGCAGCTTGCCCACCGTGGCACGCGGCAGGATGAACGGGTAGTAATCCGGTTGGCCCATGCTGCGCGACAACTCGTTGAGCACGTTGGTCAAGCGGACCCAGCCGTTCAGGAAGTCCAGGAACTTCATCGCGTCCGGATGGTCGGGCTGCCACAGGTCGGCGGGCTCGAACAGATCGCTGGCGAGTTCGGCACGCGTCGCGTCCACGCCGAAGCTCATGGCGGTATCTGCCGTGTCGGCCATGTGCAGGTAGTGCGCCCAGGTTTCGGCCCAGTCCTCCCACGGATGCGAACTGGCGTAGCTGGTCACGAAACGGTTGCGCCAATCGGCGACCGGGCCTTGCTCGTAATGCGTCTTGAGGGCGGTGGCGTAGTCGGCGCGTTCGTCGCCGAACAGCGCGCGATAGTCTTCCAGCCAGTGCGTCGGATAGACCAGCAAGTCCCAGTAGTAGTGGCCGATCTCGTGCCTGAAATGCCCCACCAGCGTTCGATACGGTTCCCGCATCTCGGCGCGAATGCGCTCGCGCACTGCGTCTTCCGCTTCCTCTGCGTTGAGGGTGATGACGCCGTCTTCATGGCCCGTCAGCACATGCGGGCCGCCGGGCACGTTGCTCAGGAAGTCGAAGGCGAGCCCGTGGACCGGGTCGGCATGGCGGCTCACCACCGGCAGGCCGAGCGCGAGCAATTGCGAGATGAGGCGCCGCTTCGCTTGCTCGAGCTTCCGCCAGAGCACGCCATTGCCTTCGATGGAAAGATCGGGGATGGTGCGCGTGACGCTGCACGAAAGGCAGTACCCGGGCGCGAGGCCGGTGGTGTTGAAACTGGCGTCGTCGCCCTGACGCGGCGCGGGCACCATCCAGTTGCAGCTGGACGCTGTCATCAGATTGGCGCAACGGCGATAAGCCTTGCCGTTGGAGTCGCCGAACACGGTGTACGTATCGGGCTCTGCGCCCTGAAAGGTCGCGGGCGCGAGCGGCACCACGCCCAGGCTCTCGACGACGTAACCGAGCGGCGTATGGCAGGCGAGGCATTCGCTGTTGCCGAGAAAGATCGGACGGCCGCATTGGCACTGGTAGGCGCGGCTGAGCGTCGGCGCCTTGAGATCGGCGGCGAGCGAGTGATCGGACTGCTCGGGAGCCTGATCCGCAGGCTCCACCGACGGGTTCTGCGCCGGCGCGCTGCCGGCGGATTGCGATGGGAAGGTCTGTTCCATGACTGTTGTTCTTCCGCGCATGGGCGCGGTGTGGGAGACGATTCGAGGTGACGCCACGGGCAGCCGGGTGGCCGGCCAAACAGCGAAGATCATTTTGATGTCACCTTCAGCAAGTGCATACGCGCGCAAACGCCGATATCCTTGTAGGACGGCCGAACCCCCGCGGCCCTGCGCGCGCCAATGACCGACCCCAAGACTCCCCTGATTCCCGATTCCCCGGCCCCGTCGATCCACAGCTTGCGCGACCGCTACGGCGAGCGCTATCGCTGGTACCTGTTGCTGTCGGTGATGGTCGGCACGATGGCGTCGATCATGTCGTCGACCATCGTCAACGTGGCAATCCCGGGCATGAGCCACTACTTCGCTTTGGGCCAGGAGCGGGCGCAGTGGGTCAGCTCCGGCTTCATGGTCGCGATGACGGTGTCGATGCTGACCACGCCGTGGTTGCTCGGGCGCTACGGTTACCGCGCGACCTACGTCGGCACGATGGTGCTGCTCTTGCTGGGCGGCCTGGCCGGGGGGTTGTCCAACAACTTCTCGCTGGTGCTGGTCGCCCGCGTGGCCGAAGGACTGGCAGCGGGCGTGGTGCAGCCGATCCCGGCCATCATCATCCTGCGCGCGTTCGAGCCGCACGAGCAAGGGCGCGCGAGCGGGCTCTTCGGCATGGGCGTGGTGCTGGCGCCGGCGATCGGCCCGAGCATCGGCGGCGTGCTGGTCGACCTCTTCGGCTGGCGTTCGATCTTTTTCATGGTGGTGCCGTTCTGCCTCGCGTCGATCGTGCTGGCCTACCGCTTCGTGCCGACCACCGCCCCCGGCGGCGTGGTCGCGGCACGGGCGGGCAATCTGGACTGGCGCGGACTCGGGCTGGGCACCCTCGGCACGCTGTGCCTGTTGAACGGACTGGTCGCTTTGCGCGGCGACTCGCCGCTGCATGCGGCCGTCTTGCTGGCCGGCGCCGGCCTCTCGTTGCTGGCCTTCATCTGGTGGCAAAAGCGCATGTCGGCGGCGGGCAAAGAGCCGCTGATGAACTTGGCGCTATTCAAGTACCGGCAGTTCGCGATGGGCAGCGTGGTCGCCTTCATCTACGGCACGGCGTTGTTCGGCTCGACCTATCTGCTGCCGGTGTACATGCAGCTCGGGCTGCATCTGTCGCCGTCGCACGTCGGCACCATCATGCTGCCGGCAGGCATCGTGCTGGCGATCACCATCGCGCTCGTCGGCCGCCTCGCCGACCGGCAACCGACGTGGCTGCTGGTGAGCATCGGGCTGGCGCTGCTCGCGCTGTCGTTCGCTCTGATGATCGTGCTCAAGCTCGACAGCGGCATCTGGCTGCTGGTGGTCTTCGCGACGATCGGTCGCATCGGCCTCGGCTTCATCCTGCCGTCGCTCAACATCGGCTCGCTGCGGCCGCTGGCCAAGCCGCTGATTCCGCAGGGCGCGAGCGCCATCAGCTTTCTGCGGATGCTGGGCGGCGCGGCCGGCGTGAGCCTGTGCGCCATCGTGCTCGAGTGGCGCCTCTCGGTGCATGGCGATTCACTCATCAATCCGACGAGCAGCGTGGCGCGGCTGGCGGCATTCGACGAGGCTTTCGCCATGCTGGCGGGGTTGTGTGCGCTGGCCATCCTCGCCGCGCTGCAGCTGCGCCAGAAGACGCCGCTGCCGACAACGGTTTAATGCAGCCATGTGCCAACTGCTCGGGATGAACTGCAACACCCCCACCGACGTGACGTTCAGCTTCACGGGATTCGCGCAGCGCGGTGGCCGTACCGACCATCACGCCGATGGCTGGGGCATCGCTTTTTTCGAAGACCGCGGCCTGCGCCACTTCGTCGACCATCAGCCGGCTTGCGATTCCCCGGTGGCCGAACTGATCCGCCGCTACCCGATCAAGAGCCAGAACGTGGTCTCCCACATTCGCAAGGCCACGCAAGGCGCCATCAATCTGCAGAACTGCCACCCGTTCGTGCGCGAGCTGTGGGGGCGCTACTGGGTATTCGCGCACAACGGTGACCTGAAGAGTTTCAGGCCGCGGCTGCACGGTGCGTTTCACCCGGTCGGCAGCACCGACAGCGAGCACGCGTTCTGCTGGCTGATGCAGGAGTTGGCCAAGTCGCACGCCGATGTGCCGAGCGTCGACGAGCTCACGCTCACGCTGCGCGAACTGGCGCTTCAGCTGGCGAAGCACGGCACCTTCAACTTCATGCTGTCGAACGGGCAGGCGCTGTGGGCGCACGCGTCGACGCATCTCTGGTACGTGGAGCGCCGGCATCCTTTCGTCAGCGCGCAGCTGTCCGATGAAGACCTCGCAGTCGATTTCGCAGCGCACACCACGCCGAACGATCGGGTGGCGGTGGTTGTGACGGCGCCGTTGACAACGAACGAAAGCTGGACGGCTTTTGCGCCGGGCGAGCTCAAGGTCTTCGTCGACGGGCAAGTGCGAAGCGCCTAGGCGCTGGCAACGGGCAATCCGCCATTGCAGTCGCTGGCGTTGCGTGCGCGCCAAATTCGCAAGAAAGTATCGGACCGCGCCACTTTCTCGTGAACAATAACGGTTCTCATTTGCAAACGAAGAACCGACATGGCCGATCCCCGTTTCCCCCTGCGCGCCGTCGCAGTCGTCAGCGCCCTCGCGCTCCAAGCGCTGAGCGCCCACGCACAGACCCAGCCGGCAGCGCCGCAGACCCTGGAAACGATCAAGGTCGAGGCCAGTGCAGACGCTTCGGCCGAAGGCCTGAGCAAGCCCTTCGCCGGCGGCCAGGTCGCACGCGGCAGCCGGATCGGCGTCCTGGGAGCGCAAGACGTGATGGACACGCCATTCAACACGAC
>CAXTCC010000024.1:0-29361 GCA_964242015.1 uncultured Variovorax sp. | reverse complement strand
TGGCCGCGAAAGAACAGCACCTTGTGCTTGACCAGCGCCGCGTTCAATTGCTCGATCACGTCTTCATGCAGGTCGCCACCCAGCTTGATGTCCTGCACCTCGCCGCCGATGTGGCCGGCCACGCGCCGGATGCGCAGATCACCGACGCTGGTGTCGATGGAGGAAGTGAGATCGTGACTCATGGTGATGGCTCCTGGATTGCTTTGGGTCTTGAGGTGGTTTGTCGGAGTGAGGTCAGTGCGGTGCGGACGAAGCGCGATCTCCCGCCGGCGCGTGCACGAGCAGTCGTGCCAGCGCCGACTCGGCCAAGGCATCGCTTTCTTCGGTCGCGCCGTCGCCGAGTGCGTCCGGTGCGCCGAGTGCTTCTTCGACCGCAGGCCGCGTCAACGTCGGCGCGAAGGCCTCGATGAACGCATAGACGTAGGAGCGCAGGTAGGCGCCGCGTCGCACCGCCAGCTTGGTGAGGTTGATGCCGAACAGATGTCCAGCATCGACCGCGCGCAACCGGAGGTCGCGTTCAGCTTCGAAGGCGATGCCGGCGACGATGCCGACGCCCATGCCGAGCTCGACGTAGGTCTTGATGACGTCGGCATCCATCGCGGTGATCGCCAGATCGGGCTTCAGGCCGGCCTCTGCGAAAGCCTGGTCGATGCGGGTGCGTCCGGTGAAGCCGCTGTCGTAGGTCACGAGCGGATAGCCCGCCAGGCGCTCGATGGTGAGTGGCCCTTCGAGCAAGGCATGGCCCGGCGGCACGATCAACGAGTGCGTCCAGCGAAAGCACGGCAGCGCCACGAGTTGCGTGTAGTCGCCCAGCGCCTCGGTGGCGATGCCGACATCGGCTTCGCCTTCGAGCAGCATCTGCGCGACCTGCTGCGGCGAACCCTGCCGCAGGTGCAACTGCACGTTGGGGAAGCGGCCACGAAACTCCTGCACCGCCATCGGCAGGGCGTAGCGCGCCTGCGAATGCGTCGCGGCGATGGAGAGCAAGCCGTCTTCCTGTGCCAGGAATTCCTGGCCGGCCTGGCGCAGGTTCTGGCTCTCCATCAACACCCGCTCGATGATCGGCAGCAGGTGATCGCCGGGCGCGGTGAGTCCGGTCAATCGCTTGCCGGCACGGGCGAAGAGGGCGATGCCGAGTTCGTCTTCGAGCTCGCGGATCTGTCGGCTGACGCCGGGCTGGGAGGTGTGCAGCGCATGCGCTGCCTCGGTGAGATTGAAGCCGCATCGGACGGCTTCGCGCACGGAGCGCAACTGTTGGAAATTCATGGAGCCAGACGAAATAACTGTGCCGGTCAGCACTCGGCGGCCGATTCTGCGAGCCCTCCTTTCATTTGCGAACTACCGATTCGTTGCTTCCAAATAAGAGAATGATCTGAAGGCGGCTGGCTCAGAAAAATCGATTGCCCGGGCGCGGCAATCCCAGGTTTTCGCGCAGCGTCTTGCCTTCGTACTCGCGCCTGAAAATGCCGCGGCGTTGCAGTTCCGGCACCACCTTGTCGACGAACGCATCGAGTCCGCCCGGCAGCCACGGAAACATGATGTTGAAGCCGTCGCAGCCTTCGGTTTCGAGCCACTCCTGCATCGCGTCGGCGATGGTTGTCGCGGTGCCGACGAAGGCCAGTCCGCCATAGCCGCCCATGCGTTGCGCGAGTTGCCGCACGGTGAAGCCTTCGCGTTGCGCCAGTGCGATCACACGCTCGCGGCTGCTCTGGCTGGCGTTGGTCTCTGGTACATCGGGCAGCGGCTTGTCGGGGTCGAACGTCGACGCGTCGTGGCCCAACGCGATGGAGAGCGAAGCAATCGCGCTCTCGTAGTGCACCAGGCTGTCGAGCCGGGCGCGGATGGCGCGCGCCTCGTCTACCGTGTCCCCGACCACCACGAAGGCGGCAGGCAGGATCTTCAGGTGGTCGCGCTCGCGGCCGAGGGCTGCGAGCCGGCCCTTTACATCGGCATAGAAGCGTTGGGCTTCTGCCAGCGTGCCATGCGCGGCAAAGATCACCTCGGCGGTTTCGGCAGCGAGCTGGCGCCCGGGTTCCGATGCGCCGGCCTGCACGATCACGGGCCAGCCCTGCACCGGTCGTGCGATGTGCAACGGGCCCTTGACCGACAGGTACTGGCCTTTGTGGTCGAGTGTGTGCAGCTTGGCCGGATCGAAGTACAGGCCGCTCTCCGCATCGCGGATGAAGGCGTCGTCGGCCCAGCTGTCCCACAGGCCGGTGACAACGTCGTAGAACTCGCGAGCCCGGGCGTAGCGCTCGTCGTGCGGCATGTGATCGTCGCGGCCGAAGTTGAGCGCCGCATCCGGGTTGGACGTGGTGACGATGTTCCAGCCGGCGCGCCCGTGGCTCAGATGGTCGAGCGACGCGAAGCGCCGCGCGATATGAAACGGCTCGTCGAAAGTGGTCGATGCGGTCGCGACCAGCCCGATGTGCTCGGTCGCCTGGCTCAACGCCGACAGCAGCGTAAAGGGTTCGAACGAGCTGACCGTGTGGCTGCGCTTGAGCGCTTCCATCGGCATGTTGAGCACTGCCAGATGGTCGGCCATGAAAAAGGCATCGAAGCGCGCGCGTTCGAGCGTTTGCGCAAAGCGCTTCAGGTGATCGAAGTTGAAGTTGGCATCGGGGAACGCGCCCGGATAGCGCCAGGCGCCGGTGTGGATGCTGACCGGTCGCATGAAGGCGCCGAGCTTGAGCTGGCGAGGAGAGGCTGGAGCAAACGTAGAAGACATGACGATCTTGTACGCGGATTCCTTTGGTTTTGCAGGCGTTGGCCTTTGGCGTGCCGCCTCCGTTGATGCGTGCCTTGCTTGCGGTGGTCGACAGGGTCGGCGTATGACCTAAGGCCTATGCGCAGCGCAAGGCGGGCCGCTTCGTCGCGGGCCGTGTCAGCAAAAGACCGACGTCGGCACTGTCACTTTGGCCGATAGGAAGATGAGTCATAAAGTAGTACACCTGAGGGTCGTGAAAAACAGACCTTCGATGGAAAACGACGATTCATTGCTGCAGCAGCTGCGCGACGACCTGGCAGGTCGGCGTCGCGCCACGGCGACCATTCGCGCCAAGATCATCGAAGCGCTGGGCGACAAGATTTGCGGCAGTGGCACCGGGCCCGAAGGCGAGGATCTTGCTGCCTTCGCTACTGCGCAACAAGAGGAGAAGGTGTCGGCAACACGCTTGCGTGCCTACTTCGCCAACCTGGCCGACCGGGTGATACGAAGGGTTCGCGACCGGTCGTCCTGAGGGAGGTCCAGGCAAAGGCAGAGGCAGAGGAAGACGCAAAGGCAGGGGCAAGCGCAGAGGTCTAGGCACGGGGGGTGCCTCCGCGCAGTCATACTCGCCGTCACCAAAAATTGATGGCGGAGGTATTTCATGTCAGGTGACGGTTTCCATGCACACGGCCCGCACGACCACGTGCTCGAGCATCCGGCCGGCGACCACGGTCATGGTCAGGCGCAAGGCCACGACGGGGCTCCGGCACAGCCTGGCCGCCGCTCCATGACCGATCAGATCGCCGTCTGCACGGCGGTCATCGCCACGGTCGGTGCCATCTTTTCATACATGGGTGGCTTGACGCAGGCCAATGCCGGCCTCTACAAAAACAACGCCGGCATCAAGAAGACCGAGGCGTCCAACCAGTGGAACTACTACCAGTCGAAGAGCACGAAGCAGTCGCTCGCGGAGTTCGCGCGCGACACCTCGCCTGAAGATCGCAAGCTTGCATGGCAAGACAAGGCCGTGCGCTATGAGCGCGAAAAGGCGGAGATCCAGTTGGTCGCGCAAAAGCTGGAGGCGGACGCGACCGACTGGGATCATCAGTCCGAAGCGCAGATCCATCAGCATCATCGATGGGCACAGGCAACCACCGCATTGCAGGTCGCCATCGCATTGGCGGCCATGGCACTGCTGACGCGCAAGAAGTGGCTCGAATGGGGCATGTTCGGCGTCGCTGGCATCGGGCTTGTGGTCGGTGCGCTCGCGGCGATGCACATCTGACAGCTCCGTCCTCTCCGAACCATGAACGCATCTTCTCGCCTGCCGGGCCACCGGTTCTTGCATTCACCCGGCCCGACGCGGGTGCCCGACGAAGTGCTGCACGCCATGAGCCGGCAGCCGATGGACCTGGCCGATCCGCGGCTCGACCTGTGCATCGCCGCTTGCGAGTCGGGCCTGAAGCGGCTGCTTCAGACCGATGCGTCGGATGTTTACCTCTATGCGGCGAACGGCCATGGTGCCTGGGAAGCGGTGATCGCCAACCTCATCGCACCCGGACAGACCGTGCTGGTGCCGGGCACCGGCCACTTCTCCGAGTCGTGGGCGGTGCAGACCGAGGCCATGGGTGGCCGCGTGGTGCGTACACCGTGGGTCGAAGGCCTGCCGATCGACCCTGCCGAAATCGAGGCGGTGCTGCGCGCCGATACGGCACACGAGATCGTCGCCGTCTTCGTGGTGCACACCGACACGGCCAGCGGCATCACCAACGACCTTGCCGCCTTGCGCGCAGCGATGGATCGGTCCGGGCATCCGGCATTGTTCGTCATTGATGTGGTGGCATCGCTGGGCGCGGCGCCCTTCGCGATGGATGCGTTGCGGGCCGATGTGGCGCTCGGTGCCAGCCAGAAAGGCCTGATGGTGCCGCCCGGACTGGCCTTCGTCGCAGTGAACGCGCGTGCCATGGAAACGTCGCGGCGCAACACCACGCCCCGGTTCTATTGGGATTGGCAACGGCGGCAGAGTCCGCTGGTCTATCGCAAGTTTTGTGGCACGCCGCCGCAAAGCCTTGTCTTCGCGCTGGAAGCGTCGTTGGCGCTCATCGCGCTCGAAGGCGTGGACCAGGTGCTCGCGCGGCATCGTCGTATCGCCGACGCGGTGCACGCCGCGGTCGAGTGCTGGAGCGAAGCCGGTGCGCTGCGTTTCTTTGCCACCGTGCCGACGTCGCGCTCGGTGTCGGTCACGACCATCGCGGTGGGCGAGGGCGTCGACCCCGAAGCCATGCGGCGCATCGCGCGCGAGCGCTTTCAGGTCGCCGTCGCGGGCGGGCTCGGGCCGCTCACAGGGCGCGCCTTTCGCATCGGCCACCTCGGCGACATGAACGAGGCCATGATCCTCGGCTGCCTCGCCGGCATCGAAGCCGCCATGACGGTGCAGGGCATCCCTTTCGGGCGCGGCGGTGTCGACCGCGCGATATCCCAGCTCGCGCGACCGGCGGCCAATCGATCGGTGCCCTGATTCAAACGGCGGTGCGGCAGGTCGCCGGGACAATGACCTGCTATGAGCACCATGAGCAGCCCCGAGCTGGCTTCTCCCTGGGCCGAATCCGTTCGGCCATCCCGACCTGCGCTGGCTGCCAAAGTACTGATCGTCGACGACAGCGCCATCAACGGCCGCTTGCTGCAGGCCTTGCTCGCGCCGGAGGGCTACACCACGCAGTGCGCGGTCAGCGGACCGGCGGCACTCGCCTTCATCGCCGAGTGTCCGCCCGACCTGATCCTGCTCGATGTCGCCATGCCGGGCATGGACGGCTACGCCGTTGCAGAAAAACTCAAGGCCGATGTCTCCACCTGCGACATACCGATCATCATGGTCACGGGCAAGGTCGACGCGGCTTCGCGGCTCGCGGGCCTCGAAGCCGGCGCCGAAGAGTTCTTGATCAAGCCCATCGATCGTGCGGAGCTGTGGCTGCGCGTGCGCAACCTGTTGCGTCTCAAAGCATCGAGCGACCTGTTGCGCCGGCACGCGGAACTGCTTGCCAGCCAGGTGCAGGCGCGCAACGCGGACCTGCAGCGATTTCGCGCGGCGATGAACGCCACGGCCGACGCCATTTTTCTCATCGACCGACAGACCCTGCGCTTCGTCGAGCTCAATACGGCTGCCTGTGCGCTGCTCGGCTATACGCGGGAAGAGATGTTCGAACGTGGGCCTGCAAGCTTTGGCAACACGTCGGCCGAACAGGTCGAAAGCGTCTTCGATGCGGTGATCGCCGGTCTCGGTTCGGTCCAGCGATCCGAAGTCGAACTGCGTCGCAAAGACGGCGCCGTCGTGGCGGTGGAGATCGAACGGCTGGCGCAGCGCTTCGGCGATGGCTGGCTCATCGTCGCGGTCGTGCGTGACATCGGCGAGCGCAAGGCGACCGAGCGCCAATTGCATCGGCTCGCGCATTACGACGCTCTCACCGCCCTGCCGAACCGGGCGCTGTTCTATGAAACGCTTCGGAACAACATGGCGCTGGCGGCTGGAGGGTCGACCCGCCTGGCAGTGCTGTTCATCGACCTCGACCAGTTCAAGAATGTCAACGACACGCTGGGTCATGCCATCGGCGACGAGTTGCTGCTGCACTTCAGCGCCCGGCTCCTGCGCTGCATCACGCCGCGTGATGCCATCGGCCGAATGGGCGGCGACGAGTTCGCGCTCATGTTGACTTTGGGTGAAGCGGAGCCGAGCGCCTGCACCGTGGCCGAAAAGATTCGCGACGTGCTGCGTGCGCCGTTCGACCTGCAAGGACATGAAGTGGTGGTGACGGCGAGCATCGGCATCACCACCTATCCGGACGATGCGCTGGAAGCCGAAACCTTGCTGAAGTATGCAGACATCGCGATGTACCGCGCCAAGCGAGCCGGGCGCGATGCGTGGTGCCGCTTCACCGCGCAGATGAATGTGGAGGCGACGGCCCGGCACGATCTGGAAATGGCGTTGCGTCGCGCCGTCGAGAACAACGAGTTCGTCGTTTATTACCAGCCCAAAGTGCGCTTGAGCGACGGCGCGGTCGCCGGGCTCGAGGCGCTGTTGCGATGGCAGCGGCCAGGCCATGGCCTGATTCCACCGAGTGCTTTCATCCCGGTGATGGAAGAGTGCGGGCTGATCGTGCGCGTCGGCAACTGGGTCATCGACACCGTCTGCCAGCAGATCAGCCAATGGATGCGCTCACCGCTCGGCAAGATCGAGGTGTCGGTCAACGTGGCGGAGCGCCAGTTCGTCGAGGGCGACCTGGCGAAGCATGTCGGCCTCGCGCTGTCACGCAACGAGGTCCCGGCCGCATTGCTCGAGCTGGAGTTGACCGAAGGCTCGCTCATGTCGAACACCGAACGCACGCTCGGCAGCCTGGGCGACCTGAAGCAGCAGGGCGTGAAGATATCGATAGACGACTTCGGCACCGGCTATTCGAGCCTCGCGTACCTCCGGCGCTTCCCGATCGACAAACTGAAGATCGATATCGCCTTCATCAAGGACATCACGGCAACGCCCGACGACGCCGCCGTCACGCTGGCGATCATCCGGCTGGCCCACAGCCTCAAGCTGGAAGTGATTGCAGAGGGCGTGGAAACCGCAGAACAACTCGCCTTCCTGCGGCATCACGGATGCGAGCAGATCCAGGGCTATTACTTCAGCGCCCCGCTTGCGTTGCCGCAAGTGGAAGCGCTGCTGCGCGAAGGGCGATCGCTGGCGTTGCCGCCACTGGCGCGAGCGCGGGAAAACATGTTGCGCCTGTGCTGACGCAACGCTGTCAGGCCTCGGTCTTCCAGAGACCGCGAATGTTCATCGCCGCCAGGCAGAACTGCAAGGCGAGCAGGGCATAAGCCGATGTGTGGATGCCCCAGGCAATCCACAACACGTTGCTGAGAATGAAGATCCAGAAGCCGATGTTGCGGCGTTGCTTCGAGGTGGAAGCCACCAGCCATGCAGCCGCAACCGAGGCCGCGAAGGCAGGCCACTGGACAAGGGACAGCAGATCCAACGGAGTTACTTCGGATCGGGCGTCGTCTTGCCGGTCATGCCGTTGTTGGACATGTTGCTGCCGGTGCCGGAGGTGCCGCTCTTGCCCATCGAATCTTTCGACATGGAGTCTTTCGACATCGCGCCCTTGTTCATGCTGTTCTTCGACATGGCGCCCGAAGATTTACCGGTGCTCGTCGTGCCGTTTCCGGTGCCTTCGGCCGAACCGCTGCTGGTCGCCGAACCGCCGTTGAGGCCGCCACCACCGCCGCCGCCAGAACCGCCACCACCACCGCTGCCGCCGGCACCACCCGCACCCTGGGCGAGGGCCGACACAGAGCCAAGAGCGATGCACGAAGCGAGGAACACGGTTGTCAGTTTTTTCATTTCATTAATCCAGTATCGAGTTGGTTGAGGGACCCAAGCAATGGATGACGGGCGCGTCGCAGCGCGTGTGCGCGGCCATCGCACATGGTTGTGGTCGCTGCCCTACGTGGTTGCGTTGCCGTCACCCACGCGCCCCAGCGTCCGGTCGCGTACGCTGCTCTTCATGACAACCCGCATCTACCTCGTCGAAGACAATCTGGCAGCGCGGGGCGCACTGACGGATGCGCTGCATGGAACCGGACAGAGCCATGTGGTGGGAGCGTCGGGCACTGAGAAAGACGCGACCGCCTGGCTCGCCAGCAAGCCCGATGGGTGGGACCTTGCGGTCATCGACCTGATGCTGCCGCAGGGGAGCGGATTCAGCGCGTTGCAGAAGATTCGCAAGGCCCGAGGGCAGCGAATCGTGGTCGTCACCAACCTGGTGACGCCGGAAGTGCGCGAACGGTGCCTGGCCTGGGGTGCCGATGCGGTCTTCGACAAGGTGCAGGACCTGGAAGCACTGCTGGCCTATTGCGCTGCACCCCACTGATTGCCGCAGGCAATCGAGCAACCGCTGCCCCATGCCGAGCCGGCCCGCGTTGGCAGGTGTTTTAATCTCGCCTATCCAGTTCGACTTGAAACACGCCGTGGACGACAGCCTCGAATCGATTGCCAATGACGTTGCCGCGGTGGCCCGCATCAGCGCCGTGCCGTCGTTGTTGCGGATCGTGTGCCAGAACACGGGCCTGGGTTTCGCCGCCGTCGCACGCGTCACCGACGGCACATGGACTGCCTGCGCCGTGCAGGACGACATCGCATTCGGCTTGAAAGCCGGCGGCCAGCTCGACGTCGACTCGACTCTGTGCAAAGAGGCGCGGGCGGCACGACAGCCGGTCGTCATCGATCACGCGAGTCAGGACCCGGTCTATTTCGACCATCACACGCCGCGCATCTACGGCATCGAAAGCTATATCTCGGTGCCCATCGTGCGTCCGGATGGCGAGTACTTCGGCAACCTCTGCGCAATCGACCCCAAGCCCTCCAAGGTGTCCGACCCGAAGACCATCGCGATGTTCGAAGCCTTCGCCGACCTGATCGGACGTCAGCTTGAACTGGAGCGGCAGCAGGAAGAAACCGAAACCGCGCTGCTCGACGCCAATGCGACGGCCGAACTGCGCGACCAGTTCATCGCCGTGCTGGGGCACGACTTGCGAAATCCGCTGGCATCGATCGGCGCGATCGGAGAGATTCTGGCGCGTCGCCCCGACGTCGATGTCGCAAGCTACGGCCAACGGGTGCGCGCCAATACACGGCGCATGTCGCGGCTGATCGACGACGTCCTCGATCTGGCACGCGGGCGCATGGGCGCGGGAATGGGTGTCAGGCTGGAACCGATGTCCGACCTCGAATCAGCGATCAGTGATGTGGTCCAGGAGCTGCGCGATGCACATCCGGACTGGAACATCGAAGAGACATATCGCATTCCCGCCGGCATGTCCGGGCTGGTGGAGTGCGATCCCGGACGGGTCCAGCAGCTGGTGTCCAACCTGCTGGGCAACGCGCTCAGCTACGGGCTGCCGACCGAGCCGGTGAGCATCGAGGTCGCAGTCGAGGACGGCTGGTTGTCGATCTCCGTGAAGAACGGCGGCGAACCGATTTCGGCCGGGAATCTCGAAAAGATCTTCGAGCCCTATTGGCGACCCGCGAGCAGCAAACCGGGCGGTGGTCTGGGGCTCGGCCTGCACATCTGTTCGCAGATCGTGCGCGCGCACGGCGGCAGCTTGCAGGTCAGCTCTTCGGCCGAAAACGGAACCTGCTTCGTGGCTCGGCTTCCGGCGCGTCCCGGCTCTTCGGCGACCGCCTGATTCCTGATATCTGACGCGGTACCGGTCGAACCGGCCATCAGCTCTTGCCGGGCACCGCCAGAGGCTTGATTTCGAGCCCGTGCCGCGGCAGCAGGAAGGCCAGCGCGACGATCGCCAGGCTGATGACCAGCATGGTGACGAAGGTCAGATGCAGCGAGCCGGCGAGCGACAGGCGTATCGCCGTTTCACTGGCCGGTGAAGACAGCGTCCCCTGCAGCAACTGGCGCAATTGATCTTCGGTGAACAGGCTCGCACCACCGGCCGTTCCGCCTCGCGTCATGCCGTAATTGAACACCGCGCCGAAGAAGGTCGCTCCCAACGCGCTGCCGAGATTGCGCGAAAAAATGTTGGAGGCCGTGGCGCTGCCGCGCTGCGTGATCTCGACGGATTCCTGAATGAGGATGAGTGAACTGAGGCTGAGCAAGCCCATGCCGAGCCCGACCAGGAACGACCCGATGCCGGCGATGTAGGCCGACGTGTCAGGCCCCATCATCGCGAAGGCGAGGGCACCCAGCGGGACCAGCATCGAACCCGTCAGAACGAGCCACCACAACCCGAAGCGCTGGAAGGTTCGGGACGCCAGCGTGGCGCCGATGGGCCAGCCGAGCATCACCATCGTCAATGCGAGTCCGGCAACGACCGACGAATGCCGCAGCACGACCTGCACGTACATCGGCAAGAAGGTGGTGATGCCGATCAATGCCATGCCCGACAGAATGGCCGCACCGTTGACCGTGGCGATCACGCGCCGGCTCCAGAGCTGGAACGACACCATCGGATCGGGCGCGCGGCGCTCCTGCGCCACGAAAAGCCCCAACGTGACGACAAAGATCACCGCCCACCCGCCGGCGGCGCCTTCGTGGCCGAGTCCGAACTCGGTGAGAGAGATCATCAGGGCCGCGATGCCGAGCGTAAAGAGAAAGGCTCCGACGAGGTCGATCGACGCACGCCTGGCGATCGGCGCTTCTCGCAGGAAAAGCCAGAACCCAGCTGCCGCGGCAACGCCGATCGGCACGTTCAGCCAGAAGATCCAGCCCCACGACAGCTTCTGCACGATGAGCGCGCCGAGCATCGGGCCGAGCACAGCGGAGACGGCCCACACGCTGGCGAGATAGCCCTGCACCTTGCCGCGTTCGCGCACCGGGTACAGATCGCCGACGATGGTGAGCGCCACCGGTTGCACGGCGCCGGCGCCGACGCCCTGGACGAGGCGAAAGCAGATCATCGCGGGCATCGACCAGGCGAATCCGGCGAGCACCGAGCCGATGAGGAAGATGGCGATGCCCACCAGCATCACGGGCTTTCGTCCATACACGTCGGAGAGCTTGCCGAAGACCACGGTCATGGCGGTCTGCGCCAACAGGAAGGAGGCAAAGACCCAGCTGTAGAGATGCAGGCCGCCGAGCTCCGACGCGATCTGCGGCATGACGGTCGAGACGATCGTCGCCTCGATGGCCACCATGGCCATGGAGGCCATGACCGCTGCGATCACCAGTGGACGATGGGTTGTTTTTATTGTGTTGGATGCAGGGGTCATTTCGACCCGAATCCTATCGACGCACGCCGGCCCTTGCCGACGCTGGGGCTCTTGCGCCCGCTGCAGATCTAAGCGGTCAGATCCGAGCCACGGCCCATTGCGAGACGCGTTCGAACACCGACATCGCCTTCAGTTCGTCGTGCCGTTGAATCTTGGCGAGGCGCGTAGCGCGCAATGCGGCGACGGATTCGATTGCCCGGGCCACGGCTTCGGTCGCACCGGCATCGCCATCGCGATGGGGGTCGCATCGCACGCGGTAGGCCACGTCGCGGAGGTCTTGAATGCTCAATCGGGAGCTGCCCGGAAAATAGTTGCCAAGTGTCAACACGGGGGATGCCTCAAGCAACGAATTGGGAAAAAGTAGAACCGGCCATGTAAGCAATTGTGATTACTTTCTGTGCCGTGTGCCAGCACTAATTTCACAATTCATCCACTCAAACGGCTTTCTCCTACAAAAGTTCCAGGTCCAGCGGTTCGCACCGAACAGCCGGTTCGCGGTGCTTGTATTCGGAGCATCGACGTACCGCATAGCGTCGATCATCCGGGCATGTACCAGGTGATCCAGCTTCATGTCGCCGCACCACCCAAACCGGAGGCGGGCCAGCCCTGCAACGGCTGTGGCGTGTGCTGTGTGAGCGAGCCTTGCCCCGTGGGCGTGATCGTCAGCCGCCGACGGCGTGGCGCCTGTGCGGCGCTGGTCTGGAACGACGGCGAGGCCGCCTATCGCTGCGGGTTGATCGAGCAGCCCGCCCGCTTTTTGCCGAAGGCTTTGCGCCGGGCCGCGCCGTGGGTCGCGCGACGGGCTTACCGCTACGTCGCCGCCGGCCGCGGTTGCGATTCCAGCGTGACCGTCGACGGCGGCTGAGCAGGCGGGCGGCCAGGCGCCTTCAGCACCCGGTTGGCGCCTTCTCTCTAGCGTCCCTGGCGCGCCCGGGCAGCGCCGAAGTCGACATAAGCCGTGGGCGCGAAGGCCGGTTCGGCCGGCGCCGGCTGCATCGCATGCTCGGAAAAGTCCATGAAATCGGTCGGTGCGAAGTTGGTATCCCGCGTGCGTTCGCGCTCCGCTTGGCGTTCCCTGGAGCTTTCACGCAGACGGGCCAGGTCGGAGCGCACCTCCTCCAGCGTGCGCTGCGGCTTGCCGGTCCGCGCAGGCGGTGCGGATTCAGGAGCGGCCACCGGGTTCGGCTCGGTTGCCCTGGCAGGCACGGACACTGGCACGCTCATGGTGACCACGGTGACGGCGGCCGGCCCGGCGGCATCGCTGGCCGGCGCGGCGGTCGAAGCCGACTGCTGCGCGGGTATCGGCTGCTGCGGCAAGGCGTGGCGTTTTGCGCGGCCATCAGCACGCGTCTTCGATCGTGCCGAGACCGGTTTGCCACGCGCCGGCCCGAAGCCAGCGAGGATGCGGCGAAGTCTGCCAAGCCAACGAGGGGAGTTCATTTCGTACGAAACCAAAAGTTCAAACGATTGTTAAACGGCACGGCCGAAAGACGAACCGATTACAGAATGTTGACATTTGTGGACTGGGCAGAACTCCACAGATTCGCCTGCCATGATGGCGCGTCGACAGTGCAAATCAGAAAGAGCTGCCCATGAAATACGTTCGTCTCGGCCACACCGGCCTTCAGGTCTCGCGTCTTTGTCTCGGCTGCATGAGCTACGGCGAGCCCGAGCGCGGCAATCACGCCTGGACCTTGCCCGAGGCGGCGAGCCGTCCCTTCCTCAAGAAGGCGCTCGACGCCGGCATCAATTTCTTCGACACCGCCAACGTCTATTCGGACGGCAGCAGCGAAGAGATCGTCGGCCGTGCCCTGGCCGACTACACGCGGCGCGACGACGTCGTCATCGCCACCAAGGTCAACGGCCGCATGCGGCCGGGCCCCAACGGCGCAGGCCTGTCGCGCAGGGCGATCATGGGCGAGATCGACGCCAGCCTGAAGCGGCTCGGCACCGATCACGTCGACCTCTACCAGATCCATCGCTGGGACTACGGCACGCCGATCGAAGAGACCATGGAGGCGCTGCACGACGTGGTCAAGGCCGGCAAGGCGCGCTACATCGGCGCGTCGTCGATGTTCGCCTGGCAGTTCGCGCGTGCGCTCGCCGTTGCCGATGCGCACGGCTGGACCCGCTTCGTGTCGATGCAGAACTACGTGAACCTGCTCTATCGCGAAGAAGAGCGCGAGATGTTGCCGCTCTGCCGCGACCAGAGCATCGCGGTGATCCCGTGGAGCCCGATGGCGCGCGGCCGACTCACGCGCGATTGGGACACCACCAGCGCCCGCGTCGAGACGGACGAGTTCGGCCGCTCGCTCTATGCCAAGACCGCCGATGCCGATCGCGCGGTGGTCGAGGCCGTGGCCAGGGTCGCGGCCGCACGCGGCGTGCCGCGCGCGCAGGTCGCGCTGGCGTGGGTGCTGCAAACGCCGGGCATCACCGCGCCGATCATCGGCGCGACGAAGATCGAACAGCTGGACGATTCGATCGCCGCGCTGGAACTCACGCTGAGCGCCGAGGACATCGCCGCGCTCGAAGCGCCGTACGTGCCGCATGCGGTCGTCGGCTTCTCCTGAATCACCGGGCGAACATCAAGCCGCGCTGGGTTGCCGCTCGCGCTCCCGCAGCCACCAGGTCGCCAGTTCCTGTGCCGGCATCGGTCGCGCGATGTAGAAGCCCTGCAATTCGTCGCACTTGGCAGCCCGCAGCGTGGCGGCTTCCTGCTCCTGCTCTACGCCTTCGGCCACCACCCGCAAACCGAGCGTGTGGCCGAGCCCGATGATGGCGCGTGCGATCGCCAGGTCGGCCGGCTCGTCGAGCATGCGGTGCACGAAGGAGCGGTCGATCTTGAGCTTGTCGATAGGGAAGCGATTGAGATAGTTCAGGCTCGAATAGCCGGTGCCGAAGTCGTCGATCGACAGCAGTACGCCGAGCGACTTGAGCGCGTGCAGTTGCGTCAGCGTTTGTTCGGCCGAGTCCATCAGGGTGGATTCGGTCAGTTCGATCTCGATGTCCGCCGGGTTCACGCTGTTGACCTCGATGGCGTCGCGCAGCATGCCGATCAGTTCGCCGTCGCGCAGCTGCAATGCCGACATGTTGATCGACACCGGCACCGCGCCGAGCCCTTCGTTGCGCCAGGCGGCGTGCTGCTCGCAAGCCCGCGCGATCACCCAGGCACCGATGCGCACGATCTGGCCCGACTCCTCGGCGATCGGTATGAAATCGGCCGGCGAAACCTGGCCGAGTTCTTCACTGCGCCAGCGCAGCAAGGCCTCGACGCCGATCGGCTCGCCGCTGCGTGCATCGATGCGAGGCTGGTAGTGCAGGCTCAGCTCGCCGCGCTCGATGGCGTGGCGCAGGTTCGACTCCACATGCAACCGTTTCTGTGCGCGCTCGTTCATTTCCGCGGTGAAGAAGCGCGCCATGTCGCGGCCGCTCGCCTTGCTCTGGTACATCGCGACGTCGGCATGGCGCATCAGCTCGTCGATGTCGGTGGCGTCGTCGGGGTACATCGCCATGCCGACGCTGCAAGACACGTTGAGCTCGGTGCCATCGACCTCGTGCGTGCGGCGGATCAGCGGCATCAGGCGGCGCTCGACCATCGACAGGATCTCGTCGCTGTCGGCCACGCCGTTCAGTACCACCACGAACTCGTCGCCGCCGAGACGGCTGACGGTGTCGCCCGCGCGCACCGCTTCGAGCAGGCGCCGCGCGACCGATCGCAACAAGGCGTCGCCGACGTGGTGGCCGAGCGAATCGTTGATGTTCTTGAAGCGATCCAGGTCGATGAAGAGCACGCCGACGCGTTGGCCCGAGCGCTTGGCCTGTTCCATGGCCAGCCGCACCCGCTCCAGGCAGAGCGACCGGTTGGGCAGCTCGGTCAGCACGTCGTGCAAGGCAAGAAAGCGGATGCGCTCTTCGCTGCGCTTGCGGTCGGTGATGTCGATCGAGGTGAAGATGTAGTGGGAGATCTTGTCGGGGCCGTCGCGCACCACGCTGGCCATCAGCCATGCCGGGTAGGTGCTGCCGTTGCGCCGCCGCACGCTCGCTTCGCCTTGCCAGGTGCCGCGCTGGTTCAGCACCGGCCAGAGATCACCCAGGTTCACCGTGACATCGGCCAGCAGCTGTTCCGGCTTGGCGCCGATCAGTTCGCGCAACTCGTGCCCGGTATGGCGGCACAGCGCCCGGTTGACGGTGAGGATGGCGTGCTCGGCATCGATGATCATGATGCTTTCGGACGACGCCTCGAACACCTTGGCCCAGAGTTCGAGCCGCTGCTCCATCAGCTTCAGATGGTTGATCGGGGTGAAAGCGGTGAGAACCGCATCCTGGCCCTGGTAGCTGAGCCGGCGCGCCGACAGCACGGCCCACGATGGTTCGCCGCCGCCTTTCCACTTCACTTCGAACTCGTCGACGGCGTCGCGGTCCGACAGCTGCTGAAAGAACCGCGCGCGCACCGCAGGCTCGAGACCGAGCGCCCATGGGTCGAGCGTGCGGCCGCCGAGCCAGGCCTGCGCCGGGTCGTTGGCGTTGAGCACTTCATGGCCGGGAATGGCGGTGACCATCAACGGAATCGGGATGGCGGCGACCAGGTCGCGCTGCGCTTCCGCTGCACGCGCGCTGGCGGCCAGTTCCTGCTGGATGCGGCGCTCGCGGTCCAGCTGGGCCAGCATGTCGTTGAAGCCGAGCACGAGCCGACCGATCTCGTCGCCGCTGTCCCATCGCGCGCGCAGGCTGTGGTCGCCGGTGCGGCGCACCGTATCGACCACGCCGGAGAGGCGCTTGAGTGGCAGCGAGATCTGGCGCGCGACATAGAACACCGCCGTCAGGATCATCATGAGCAGGAACAAAGCCGTGCCCAGATGCAGCCACATGCGCATGAAGAAGCCGTGCTCGCGTGCAGCGAGCATCGTGTCCAGTTCTTTGCTCGCGAGCGACCAGGCGTTGTCGAGGTCGGCGAAGAGCGCCTGCTGGTCGGCCTCGAAGTTGGTGAGCTCGCTGGCGCTGCCTGCTTCGAGTGCGCTGCGGGCCGAGCGCCGGAACCGGTCGATTCCGGCCAGCAGGCGAACGCGCGATGCATCGAGATTCGCCTTGAGCGGCCCGGTCGCGGCGGCAAAAGCCTCGCCATAGTCGCTGTTGATGCCGGTCGCGATGGCGTCGATCCGGCCTTCGAGGATGAAGTACTGGGTGCGCGATTCGGTCAGCGCCAGGCCGCGGCCGCCGATCTTGCGCAGCTGCGAATCCATGTTGGCGCCCAGCTCCATCAGCTCCGGAAAACGCAGCAGCACCAGCGACATCGTGTAGTAGCTGTCGAGGTCGGGGTCGAGGATGAGGTTCGACTGGTTGCCGATGCGCGTGACCAGCGCACGGCCGCTCTCCAGCACGATGCGCGACGCAGCGGCCTTGTCGGCGGCGGGCGCTTTGCCAAGTTGCTCGACGCCGTCGACGAACTCGTCGCTGGCCTCGCTGCTGCGCATGCCGTCGCCATGCGCGCGCTCCGACTGGCGCAACGCCGATGCGGGTGCCACGGCAGCCGCGCGCCAGCCGGCGAGTGCCAGCAACGAAGGCCGTAACTCGGCGATGTAGGCCGTGCCCGCCATCTCCTTGCGACCGAAGTCGATGGCGATGAACTTTTCGTTGATGAGGATGCCGCTGATGAAAATGACGGCGGTCAGATCCAGCAGGTAGATGACCAGCAGCTTGCGACCGACGCTGAGCCGGCCCAGGCGGCGAGAAAGAAATTGCAGCATAGGACTCCGAAGTACGGCGGACCGATGCAAGGCGCGTGCCCTCATAGGCCTTATGCCGGAGGGCAACCGTGCGCGTTGTCACGAAACCGGCGCTCTTCTTGGTGCGCTGGCGCCAGCGCGCTGGAATCTGGCCTGAACTAGCTGAAAAGCAGTCGGGCACCGAGGGCGAGGACGAGCGCAGGCGGCATCACGATGGCACCCAACTTCAAGAAGCGCCAGAAACCGACGTTCTCGCCTTCGCGCCGGATGGCGGTGAGCCACAAAATGGTCGCCAGCGAACCGGTGACTGACAAATTCGGGCCGAGGTCGACGCCGATCAACAGGGCATCGACGACATGCTGCGGCGGATGCGCCAAGGCCACGGTCGAACTCGCGACCAGTCCGGCGGGCAGGTTGTTGACCAGGTTCGACGTCACGGCGATGAGACCGCCGGAAATCCAGGCCGCGGCACGAGGAGAACTTTCGACGCCGTCGACCAGCAGCCGCGCCAGCTCGGCGATGACGCCGGTCGCCGCCAGCGCTTCGACCAGCACGAACAGGCCGGCCACCAGCGGCAGCACCGCCCACGAAACGCCCTTGACCGTTTCCCACGGCGATTCGCGTGCGATGACCAGCACGATCGCCGTGGTCAGCACGCCCATGACCGCGGTCGGCATGCCGAGCTGCAAGTCGAGCGCCGACACCACCAGCAGCACGACCGCGGTCAGGCCGAGGCCGGCCAGCGCGGTGCGTGCACCGGTCGACAGCGGCTTCACCTCGACGTTGCTTTCGCAAATGGCCGGCAAGCGTCGGCCTTCGGTGTAGCGCAGCGCGACGTAGGTCGCGACGATCGACAACAGCGAAGGCAGAGCGAAGCTCGCCAGCCACGGCACCAGCGCCGGCGTGTGATCGCCGTACAGCACGATATTGGCCGGGTTCGAAATCGGCAGCACGAAGCTCGCCGCATTGGCGATGAAAGCGCAGATGAAGAGATAGGGCAGCGGCTCGACCTTGGCCTTGCGCGCCGCTGCGTAGACGGCCGGCGTCAGCACCACCGCCGTGGCGTCGTTCGACATGAACGTGGTCACCACCACGCCCACGCCGTAGATCAACAGGAAGAGCCTTTGAGGCGAGCTGCGCGAGTGGTTGACGGCCATCGCCGCGACCCAGTCGAACAGGCCCTCGCGTCGCGCCGTTTCCGACAGCAGCATCATCCCGATCAGGAACAGATAGACGTCGCCGCCTTTGCCGATGGCCTGCAATGCCTTGTCGACCGGCAGCAACCCGAGCACGAGCAGCAGCAGGGCGCCGCTGACCGCCCAGACGGCTTCAGGCCATTTGAAGGGCCGGACGATGACGCCGGCCGCGGTCAGCGCGGCGATGGCCCAGGTCGTGATGTGGGCTTCATGGGGAGCAAGAATCATGGCGTGGATGATGGCCCGGAATTCACCAGTGCTTGCCGTTCGCGTTGGGACCGAGGCGCGTGCCGAGCAGGCCGTGCTCCGGCCATGCGCCGACCGTGTGGCGGTGCTCGCCGAAAGCGTCGATGCGGCGAATCTCCGGTGCCGCCTGAATGCGAATCTCGTCTTGGCCGATTTCATGGCTTGCGGTCGTCGCACGCACGACGATCCGGTGTGCGCCGGTGACAGGGCGCTCGACCACCGCGGTCCAGAGTCCGGGCCTCTCTGCCGCAGGCTGCATGGGAAGCGGCGCATCGTCGTCGAGCGCCACCTCGACCATGGCGATGTCCTTGCCCAGCACCATCGCATGCACTTCGAGCGAAGCGGTCGGCGCGAGTTCTGTGCCTGCCACGGTCATGCGCTCGTCGGCCGGCGAGGTGATCATCACGAAAGGCCAGCCGCTGTCGATCTCCTTGAAGCGCCAGCTGGCCGCGTTGCCGTCGACCGCCGCGATCGAGAAGCCGGCATGCCCTTCTTCGATCTGGCCGGTCGAGCGCGTGGCCGAATAGACCACCGCACCGTCGTTCAGCAGCTCGTTGTAGTGGGTGTGCCCGGTGTCGACGAGTGCGACCTTCGCCTCGGCGAACAGGCGCCCGAGGGCTTGTGCGCCTTCATGCAGGTCGCCCGGGAACGCGTGCATGAAGACCAACGGGCGCGGCTCGGAGGCATCGTGCGACTCCGCGAGCTCGCGCTGTAGCCAGGCGGTTTGCGCTGGCCCGAGCCGAAAGTCGGGACCACCCGATCCGGCCGATACCAGGTCGAGAAAGAGCGCACGTCGACCGTTCATGCGAACCGCACGCGGCAGCGGCAACGGTGCCAGCGTTTGCCGGAAGGTCTCGAGCGAGCCCGGCTCGAAGTCGTGATCGCCCGGAATCGCGTGGCAGGGCAATGGGAGTTCGGCCAGGACGTCCGCCACGCGCCGGTACTGCTCGCGCTCACCGTGGTTGGCGTTGTCGCCCGGCAGGTAGGCGAAGTCGAGCGCACCCTGCGGCAGGTTGCGCCGCACCTCGTCGACGATGCGGGCGAGGGTCGCCACGCTTTCCCAGTCGTCTTCGTCCGATGCATGGAGATCGCCGATGTGCAGCCAGGCGACGAAGTTGTTCGATGTCATGACGTCACTGCATCCGAAGAGGGTTCTCTCGCCGCGTCGCGCGTCTCCGGCATGAAGAACGCGAACACCAGGAAGCCCGCGACCGCGATGCCGGTCAAGACGAAGAACGTCGGCGTGGTGCCGAAGCGGGTGGCCAGATAGCCGGCCACCGAGTTGCTGAGGAAAGCGCCGATACCCTGCGCTGTCGCGACCGCACCTTGCGCCGCGTTGAAGCGGCCGGTGCCTTTGGTGAGGTCGGCAATGATGAGCACGCCGACGACGCCGAACACGCCCGCGCCGAGGCCGTCCATGCATTGCACCGCGATCAATGCCGCGGGCTTGTCGCTCAAGGTGTAGAGCACCCCGCGCAAGGCCAGCATCGCAAAGGCGAAGAGGAACAGCGGCTTGCGTCCGACGCGTGCCGCCAGCCGTCCGCTCATCGCCGCGACGATCACGAAGACCACCTGCGATGCGAGCATGTAGCCCGAGGTGTAGAGCACCGCGCGTTGCGCGCCCTGGTCGGCGCCGAGCATCTGCGTGACCAGCGGCACCATCGCTGCGTTGGAAAAGTGGAAGATCACCGCGCAAACCAAAAAGACGAGCACGGCGCGTTGCGATGCCAGCTGCTTGAAGGCGACCAGCAGGTCTTTTATCGATGCGCCGAAGCCGTCTTCTTCATCGGCACGCTTCTGCGTCGCGCTCTCGCCGTCCGCACCGCGCGCCAGATCGTGGTCGATGTCTTGCGGCCGGATGCGCCAAAGGAAAAACAGCGAGACGACGCAGAGGCCGACCACCAGAAAAAACATCCACTTCAAGCCGATGAAGTAGCCGACGGCGCCGATGGCCAACGCGGCGAAGACGTTGCCCGCCGCGTTGAAGGCCTGGTTGGTGCCCATCTGCGCATCCATGCGCTTTCGCCCGACGAGACCGAGCGCCATGGCCGCCAGCGTCGCCGGAAAAATCGCACCGGCAGCGCCGATCAGCACCTGCCCGATCGTCACCACGCCGACGCCGGTGAAAAGCGGCGTGACGATGCAGGCGAGCGCGATCATCACGATGCCGATCGCGATCAACGCCCGCTTGTTGTGGACGCGGTCGATCAACGCGCCGGCCGGTGTCTGCGCCACGACCTGCGCGATGTTGCCGAACGCCAGCGCGGTGCCGATCTGCGCCGTGCTCCAGTGCGCCGACGACTGCAGGAACAGGGCCATGTACGGCCCCATTCCGTTCTGTACGTCGGCGATCGAGAAGTTGAGCGCCTTCAGCCATTGCACGCTGCCGCGCTTGTCGTCGGCAGAGGCCGCCGCGGTGCGGGTGGCGCCGGCTGTTGGCTCAGTGATGGCGGGCGATGGCCCGCTCGAAGTGAGAGTCGCCATCGCAGTTCCCTTGCGCCTTTTCTACTGCGTATTGTTCAATGCGCCGGGCCGACGGGCTTGCCGTTGACCGTGTGCGCCTCGATCACGCGACCTGCGCCTGTGACCAGCGCGCGCGCTTCGCCTTCCGCCTTGACCTTGTCGCCGACCTTGAGGCCGAGCCGCTCGAAGCCGTCGGGCTTGGTGTGCACGAAGTCCCCGGTGTCGAGCACCACGCCGTTGGCCGCGCCGTGCTTCGCATAGTTGAAGCGGACGACCGTGCCGACGACATCGCCACGGGGCTGCGGTGCTTTCGGCGCCTTGCCGTCGACCGACACCAGCCGCTCGAAGTCGTAGACCGAATGTGCCGGCTCACCCTTGGGCGAAGGACCGGCCTCCGAGCCTTCGATCACCAGCGATTGTCCGGCGCGCAACTTGCCGAACAGGTCGGCCACGGCAGGGTCGTGCGGGTCGGTGACGAACTGCGTCGGCACGCCGTCGGTGTCGATCAGCACGCCCTCGATGCCGCCTTTGGGGCTGAACACGAGTTGCTGGAACTGGCCTTCGACGGACCAGACGTCGATCATTTCATGGGGATGTGGCATTCGCTTCTTTCTCGATGCGTTGTTGTCGATGGGTGAATTGACGAGGGATGAAAAATCAGGAAGCGGGCGGTGGTGGTGGACGCACGCCACGCGGCCCACGCGGACCGTCGCGCGGCGGTGGCGGCTCACGCCCGGGGCCTGCGAACAGGTCTTGCAGCGTGTCGGCGGAGGCACCGATGCCCGTGGCTTCCAGCGCGCTGCCCTGGGCATTGCGGGTGCCCCAACCACGCGCGCTCAGCGTGCTGCCGACCGCCAGCATCGGGGCCATGCCGACGCCCACATGCGGTGGAAAGCGGACGATGGTGCCGCTGTCGAGCAGCACGCCGTTGGCGTCGCCGCGATCGGTGTAGAGCACCTGCTTCACGCGACCGCTCGCGCTCATCGCGCTCAGCGCCGACGGGTCGCGCGGAGGAGCGGGGATGGGCGGCGTGGCGCCGGCCGCGGGCGGCTGGTCGGTCACCGTGCGACCGCTGGCGGTCGCGGTCAGGCTCGCGGCGCGCACCAACGCCACGTTGGGCATGCGCCAGCCGCTCACCCGAACGCTGTCGCCGACCTTCAGGGTCTGCAGCACGCTGGCCGACAGGTGCGGTGGAAAGCCCACTTGCGTGCCGTCTGCGAGCAGCAGCCCGTCGACGTCACCGTTGGGGTTCAGCAGCCATTGCTGCACGCGGCCGGTGATGGCGGAGGCGGGTGCGTCCGTCATTGCGGCCATCGGGCGCGGCGGCGCTCCGGGTGAAGCAGGCGGATTCGGTGGCGCGACTTGCTGTGCGAAGGCGCTGGCGCCGATCAGCAGCAGGGCCGCGAAGGCGGTGGCACGGGGTTGCAGTTTCATGGGTTGGCTCCGGGTTGGGATGCCTTTTCCATCTCACGTTGCGTGCCAGGGTGCGGTCCCTTAGAAATCAATGACTTAGGCCGGATGTCGCGTGACCGGTTGGATGTTTTCCGGACGTCGACCGTCCGCTTTCCGGACGCTCAACCCAGTCCGTACTGCGACAGCTTGCGATACAGCAACTGCCGGTGGATGCCGAGGCGACGGGCCGTTTCTGCGCGGTTGCCCTGCGTCGCCTCCAGTGCGTGTGCGATGAGCAAGCGCTCGAGCTTTTCGACTGCGGCGGGCAGTTCGCCCTCGAGCCAGCTCGGCGGCAGAGACGGCGGGGCCACCTCGCTCGCATCGAGCGCCAGGTCGGCCGCGCCGATCACTCGATGGCGCGCCAGCGCCTGGCAGCGTTCCATCAGGTTGCGCAACTCGCGCACGTTGCCGGGCCAGCCATGCGTCAGCAGCCGTTGCGCGGCAGGCGCAGAGAGCAACTTCGGCGCGCCGGGTGCCGCAGCGCGCCGCAAGAAATATTCGGCCAGCGGAAGGATGTCGGCCAGGCGCTCGCGCAGCGGCGGCACCTTGATCGACAGCACGTCGAGCCGGTAGTACAGGTCTTCGCGAAAGCTGCCGTCCCGCACCGCCGCAGCCAGGTCGCGGTGCGTCGCAGCCACCACGCGCACATCGAGCTTCACCGTCTTGTGACCGCCGAGCGGCACGACCTCGCCTTCCTGCAGCACGCGCAGGATCTTGGCCTGAACGCTCAGTGCCATGTCGCCGATTTCGTCGAGCAGCAACACGCCACGGTCGGCCGATCGAAAGCAGCCGAGCCGGTCGGCGGTGGCGCCGGTGAAGGCGCCGCGCACATGGCCGAACAGTTCGCTTTCGAGCAGCTCTTTCGGGATCGCCGCGCAGTTGATCGCGACGAAGGGCGCATCGGCGCGCGGCGAATAGCGGTGCAGCGCGCGCGCCACCATCTCCTTGCCGGTGCCGGTCTCTCCGAGCACCAGCACCGGTGCCGAACTGGCCGCTGCCAGGCCGATGCGCTTGTGCACTTCACGCATGCCGGCACTCAGGCCGATGAACTCCTCGCGCTCGTTCTCGCGCTCGTTGTCGTGGTCGTGCCGGAGCCCGCGTTCGGCCGAGTCGTTCGCGCTGCCAGGGGACGCCGCGACCGCCGGTGCTTCGGTCAGCAGCGCGCGTCCGAGCACCTCGATCACCGCGTCGCGGCTGATCGGCTTGGTCAGGTGATCGAAGGCGCCGAGCCGCATCGCTTCGATGGTGTTGCCGCCACTGGCATACGCCGTCAGCACGATCACCGGGGGCAGGCGATGCAGCCGTGCCTGCATCGCCGCGAGTGTTTGCAGGCCGTCCATGCCCGGCATGCGATGGTCCAGAAACACCGCGTCGAAGCGCCTGGCCTGCGCGGCATCGAGCGCATCGTGGCCGCTGCCGACCTCGACCACGCTGTGGCCCAGGCTCTGCAGGGTTTCGCCCAGCGTCTCGCGAAACGCGTCGTCGTCGTCGACGATCAGGAGGTTTGCCATGGCAGTTCCAGTTCGAAGCGGGTGCCGGGATGAAGCGCCACGTAGCGCAGCTCGCCACCGTGCGCGAGCGCGACTTCGCGTGCCAGCGCCAGGCCGAGGCCGGTGCCATCGGCACGCCCGGTGGCAAAGGGCTCGAACAACTGCGGCTGCAAGGCATCGGGCACGCCGCTGCCGTTGTCGTCGACGCGAATGAGCAGTGCCGATCCGTTCGGCGCGAGTGCGGAGAGCGACACGCGGCCGCCGCGCGGCGTGTGGCGCACCGCGTTGTCGAGCAGGTTGTCGACGGCGCGTGCCAGGTGCACCGGATCGAAGACGGCGGTCGGCTTGCGCGTCGGCGTGGCTGTTCCTGCAGCGTGCACCAGGTCGAGTTCGACTTGCACCCCGACGCCGGCCTCGGCCGCCTTGCCCGCCACCGTCGCAGCACGTTCGTCGAGCCACGCGCGCAGCCCGACGGTCTGCGGCGTCAGCGTGATCGGCTGCACCAACGCGAGCAGGCTCTGCACCAGGCCTTCGAGCCGATCGATCTGGCCGACGATGGCGCGCAGGGCATTGCCCTGGCCGTCCGGCTCGGCCGCCAGCGCGTTTTCGGCCTTCAGGCGCATGGCGGCGATCGGGTTGCGAATCTCGTGCGCCACGCCACCGGTCATGCGCCCGAGCGCGGCCAGGCGCTGGTCGCGGCTGCGCTGCTGCGCCGCTTCACGCAGATGCGTTCGTGCCTCCTCGAAGCGCGTGCGATAGCGGTTGAAGCTGTCGACGATGCGGTCGAGTTCGCGCACGCCGGTGCGGTCCAGCACCGGCACGGCATCGCCTTCGGCCTGTGCCAGCCGCGCTTCGAGCCGCTGCACATGGCGCAGGCCGCGCAACAGGATCAAGCCGAGCCAAAGCCCCGACGCCAGCACCAGCGCCATCAACACGCCGAGCCCCACGCGCAGGTTGTTCTGCGCGGCGAGTGCGCCGGCGTGGGTGCGCGTCATGGTCCACGCTGCAAGGTCCTTGGCCGGCGCGGCCAGCGGGCAGGTGGCCACGATCAGTGCTTCACGCGAGCCTTGCACCACGTCGATTTGCGCCGTCTGCGTGCGGGCCGCGAGCTGCGACATTTCCAGGATCAACGGCTGCTCGGCCGCCGGAATGTCGCGCTTGACGCCGCTGCCTTCGTAGGTCGGATAGGCGTATGCGATCAGGCCGCCGGACGCTTGCCAGACGCCGCCTTCGACATGCGGCGTTTCGATCAGCACCAGTTGCAGCAACACCTGCAGCAGATCGAGCTGCGGTTGCGCGGGCGCAGGCGAGGGTACCGACTTGAGGTACCGCGCCGCGATGGATCGGCACGACTGCTCGGCTGTGGCCTTGGCGGCTGCGACCTGGGCGCCGGCACTGCTGCGGTAGAGCGTGACCATGACGATCCCGAGGATCACGCTGACGGCGAGCAGCAGCACCCAGAAATAAACGAGCTGGCCGCGGAGTGATTTCATCCTTCGAAGCTAACCGGCTGGCGACGCCGACTCGGGCGGGCTTTGGCGTTTTACGAGGTAGGAGGGCAGCCGCTCAGGTCGGGCCAGGCCAGATCAAGTCAGGTCAGAACAGGTCAGAACAGGTCAGGTCATGGCCTTGCTGGAAAGCCGTGCCACCAACGGAACCGCCGCTGCCGCCAGCACGGCGACCACCGCCGCCACGTAACCGACGCTGCCCGATCCCCATGCCGGAATCGCCAGTCCGCCCAGGATCGCGCCGAGTCCGATGCCGGCGTTGGCCGCCGACACGTTCAAGGTGCCCGCCAGCGCCTTGGCATGCGAGGCCGCCTTCATCACGCGGATCTGGCAGATCGGATAGAGGGCGGTGTTGGCGATGCCCCAAAGCATCAGCGCGACGCAAAGCCAGAGCCGATGGCCTGCCAACGCGATGCTCGCGGCCATGCCGATGGCCAGCAAAACGCAGAACAAGGCGGTCACACCCAGCGGGCGGTGGTCGACCCATCGCCCACCCAGCCAGTTGCCGAACAGGCCCACCGCGCCGAAGCCCATGAGCCACCAACCCACCTGAGCCGGAGCGACGCCCGCGACGTTTTCCAGCACGTCGGCCAGGTAGGTGTAGGCGGTGAACATGGCGGTGAAGACCAGCACCGACAGGGCTACGTTCGCCACGAAGAAGGGGTCGCGCAGGATGCGCAGTTGCTGCGTGAACTTCAAATGCTGCGGCATGCGCAATGTCGGCATGCCGACCTGCATCACCACGGCAATGAGCGCCGAGACCGCCGCGAGCGCCCAGAACGCGCCGCGCCAACCGATCGCTTCGGCCGCCAGCGTGCCGAGCGGAATGCCGAACAGCAGCGCCGCCGAGATGCCGAGGTAGACGGAGGACACGGCCCGCCCCGCGCGCTCGGGCCCGGCCAGCTGCCCGGCGGTTTCGCTCGCGGTGCCCCAGAACACCGGCAGCGCCAGCGCAGGAATGAAGCGCGCCACGGCGAGCACCCACAGGTTCGGCGCCATCGCCGCCAGCGCATTGGACGCGGCGAAGACCAGCAGGATGCCGACGAAGAGCCGCTTGCGCTCGATGTTGGCGACCCAGGCCGTGAGCACCGGCCCGAACAACATGACGGTGAAGGCGAACAAGGTCACGAGCTGTCCGGCGGTCGAGATGGAGATCGACAGATCGCGCGCGATGGAGGGCAGCAGGCCGACGATCAGGAACTCGGTCGTCACGATGATGAAGGCCGCGATGGCGAGGATGAGGATCGACGCCGTCTGCTTGGTGCTGGCGGCGGCTGCCAGGGCGACGGGTGGCGAAGTCGCCGGACGGAGGGTGGACACGATGGGGGTTCTCTCAAAAAAGATGCTTGATTCAGCTTAGGCGCGAAAGCCAATCCCATTTGCGGAGAGTTTTCCATAGACTCTGGAACTCATTTCCACAATAGGCGCGCTACATGATTCCCTCCGAGCGACTGAAAGGACTCGAAGCATTCATCGCCACCGCCGACGCCGGCAGCTTCACCGCGGCGGCCGAACGGCTCAGCCTGACAAACTCCGCCGTCGGCAGGGCGGTCGCCCGACTCGAGGCGCGACTGAACACGCGCCTCTTCGAACGCACCACGCGACGCCTCACGCTGACCGACGCCGGCGCTGCGTTCTACGGAACGTGCGTGCGCGTGCTCGACGAGCTGCAGGTAGCAGAACAGGTGCTGGCTGCCGACCGCCTGGAGCCCTACGGTCGATTGCGGGTCGACGCGCCGGCGACCTTCGGCCGCATGAAGGTGCTGCCGCTGTTGCTGGCATTCGTCGACCAGCATCCGGGCGTGCGGCCGTACATCACGTTCACGGATCGCTTCGTCGATCTGGTGGAAGAAGGCATCGACGTCGGCATTCGCATCGGCGGCGCGGACAGCTGGCCAGCGTCGGTCGGGCACCGCTACCTCGGCACCGAGCGCTTGATCTTCTGCGCGTCACCCGGCTACCTCGCGCGACGCGGCCGACCGGACTCGGCCGATGCGCTGTTCTCGCTCGACGCAGTGACTTTCGGCCGGGCCGACGGCAGCGCCAATCCCTGGTTGATCGCGCACGGTGACGGCCCGGTCGAGAGGCGCGCGGTGGAGGGGCGCATCGTGGTGGGCGACGGCGATGCGCAAGTCGAAGCGGTGCTCGCCGGTGGGGGTGTCGCGCAGCTTGCGACCTGGCTTGTCGACGAACATCTGCGCAGCGGGCGGCTGGTCCAACTGGTACCGGACACCGCGACCGATGGCTTGCCGTTGCATCTGGTGTGGCCCCGGAGTCGGCAGCTGCTGCCCAAGGTGGATGGGGTGCTGAGTTATCTGGGCGATGCGCTGAGGATTCGCTGAGCGGCGAATCCGGCATTGATGGCATCAAGCGCCAGTGTGGGATGCCACGACGTCGATCACGATCCGTCCACTTGCACGGCCATGCGCCACCTCTTCATGTGCGGCCAGTGCGCTCCCGAAGTCGAAGGTGCGCGTATCCATTCGTGGAGCGAGCTTGCCCGCTTCCACCAGCTGTGCGGCTTCCTTCAGGATCTGGCCATGGCGCGCGCGGCCTTTGCCCGTCAGCATCGGCAGCAAAGTGAACACGCCGGAATAGGTCGCGGCGCGGAACGACAGCGGCGCCAAGGCGTGGGTGCCCCACCCGAGACAACTCACGACATGCCCTCCATTGCGTCGCACGGCGTTGAAAGAAGCGTCGAGCGTCGCGCCGCCGACCGTGTCGTAGACCACGTCGAAGCCTTCGCCATCGGTGCAGTCGCTCACGTACTGTTCGACCGGCGTGGCCGTGTAGTCGATCGGCGTCGCGCCCAAGTTGCGGATGTAGTCTGCTTGGGACGGCGCCACGGTCGCGAAGACTTTGGCACCGAGCGCCAACGCGATCTGCACGGCGACGTGACCCACACCCCCGGCGCCGCCGTGCACCAGCACCGTCTGGCCGGCACGGGTCTGCGCTCGATCGATCAAGCCCTCCCAGGCGGTGATGACGACCAGCGGTAGCGCGGCCGCGTCGTGCAGGGAGAGGTTCGTCGGCTTGCGCGCAAGCAACCGGGCATCGACCGCGGCGAACTCGGCGAGCGACCCTTGCAGGCCGGCCACGCCACCGGTCAGGCCGTACACCGCATCTCCCTCGGCAAAGTCTTCTACGTCGGCGCCGACGGACTCGACGACACCCGCCAGGTCCATCCCCAGGACCGCGGGAAACGGGTGCTTCGCATGGGCCGCCTCACCCGCACGAATCTTCGAGTCGAGCGGGTTCACGCCGCTGGCATGGATGCGCACGAGCACCTCTCCCGCCCCCGGAACCGGGCGCGCACGCCGGGCTTCTTCAAAGGGCCGGCCTGCAGCCGACACGACCAGGACCTTCATCGATGGTTCATTGGACATTCGGGCTCCCTTGCGTGACGGCAGACGCGAGGGCGTACTGCGCTTCGCCGTTGCCATAAGACCAGTTGTCCTTCGGCACCTCCACCAGGTTGATGCCGACGTCTTCGCGACGCATCTTCAGACGCGCGTGCAAGCCATCGGCAATCGATTTGTAGAGACCGCGTTTCTGGTCGACCGTGCGGCCCTCGTTCAGCGTGATCTGAATGAACAGGGCATCCGCCGAGCGCTCGATGCCGAGATAGCCCGGGTCGAGGCTCAAGCCCTCCGGGCTGTGTTCTGTGATGGTCTGAAAGCGATCGTCCTTGGGCACACCGATGGTGAGCAGGGCGTCGTAGACGACATCGCCGATGGTGCGGCGGTGCTGGGCAGATTTGCCCGCGGGCAGATCGATGCGAACGAATGGCATGGTGGTCCTTAGGT
>CAXTCC010000023.1:3733-29576 GCA_964242015.1 uncultured Variovorax sp. | reverse complement strand
TGCCTGCGCTGCGGCAAGTGCAAACCGGTCTGCGCCACGCACGTGCCGCGCGCCAACCTGCTCTATAGCCCGCGCAACAAGATCCTGGCGACGTCGCTGCTGGTCGAAGCCTTCCTGTACGAAGAGCAGACGCGGCGCGGCGTCAGCATCAAGCACTGGGAAGAGTTCGAAGACGTGGCCGACCACTGCACGGTGTGCCACAAATGCCTGTCGCCGTGCCCGGTGAAGATCGACTTCGGCGATGTGTCGATGAACATGCGCAACCTGTTGCGCAAGATGGGCAAGAAGAGCTTTCGACCCGGCAATGCCGCCGCGATGCTGTTCCTGAACGCGACCAATCCGCAGACCATCAAGGCGATGCGTGTCGGCATGGTCGACATCGGCTTCAAGGCGCAGCGGCTGGCCAACGACCTGTTGCGCCGCGTCGCCAAGAAGCAGACCGCCGCGCCGCCGTCGACGCTGGGCCCGGCGCCGATCAAGGAGCAGATCGTCCACTTCATCAACAAGAAGATGCCGGGCGGACTGCCGAAGAAGACCGCGCGGGCGCTGCTCGACATCGAGGACGCGGACTACGTACCGATCATTCGCGACCCGAAGACGACGACGTCGGAAACCGAGGCCGTCTTCTACTTTCCGGGTTGCGGATCGGAGCGGTTGTTCTCGCAGGTCGGCCTGGCCACGCAGGCGATGCTGTGGCATGCCGGCGTGCAGACGGTGCTGCCGCCGGGCTATCTGTGCTGTGGTTACCCGCAACGCGGCAGCGGCCAGTTCGACAAGGCCGAGAAGATGATCACCGACAACCGGGTGCTCTTTCATCGCGTCGCCAACACGCTGAACTACCTCGACATCAAGACGGTGGTCGTCAGCTGCGGCACCTGCTACGACCAATTGCAGGGCTATCAGTTCGACAAGATCTTCCCGGGTTGCCGGATCATCGACATCCACGAGTACCTGCTGGAAAAAGGCATCACGCTGGCAGGTGCCGTTGCCGAAAACCAAGGCGTGGCGGGCGGCTACCTGTACCACGACCCCTGCCACAGTCCGATGAAGCTGCAAGACCCGATGAAGACGGTGAAGGCGCTGGTCGGCAATGCGGCGGGCGACAACGTGCTGAAGAACGACCGCTGTTGCGGAGAGTCGGGCACGCTGGGCGTGACGCGGCCCGACATCTCGACGCAGATCCGTTTCCGCAAGGAAGAGGAACTGAAGAAGGGCGAGGCCGATTTGCGTGCGACCGGCAACATCGCAGCCGAAGGCAACGTCAAGATATTGACCAGCTGCCCGAGCTGCCTGCAAGGCCTGAGCCGCTACGGCAACGACCTCGACAACGGCCTGCTCGAAGCCGACTACATCGTGGTCGAGATGGCCAACCTGATCCTGGGCGCAGACTGGCTGCCGAATTACGTCGCTGCTGCCAACCAAGGCGGCATCGAGCGGGTGCTCGTATGAACTGGAGTTTCTGATGGCAGGTTTGAAGGTCGGCGCACCGACGCCGCAATCGATCACCGTGCACGGCCAGTCGCGCGTGCTGGAGGTCGGCTTCTCCGACGGTGCGAGCTTTCGCATTCCGTTCGAGCTGATGCGCATCTATTCGCCATCGGCCGAGGTGCAGGGCCACGGTCCGGGCCAGGAGATCCTGCAAACAGGCAAGCGCGATGTCACGCTGGTCGAGCTCGAAGCGGTCGGCAACTACGCGGTCAAGCCGGTATTCAGCGACGGCCACGAGTCGGGCATCTATTCTTGGGACTTGTTGTACGAGCTGGGTGCGAAACAGGACGACTTGTGGGCCGAGTACGAACGCCGCCTTGCGACAGCTGGCGTCGATCGCGATGCACCGATGCCCGGCAAGAGCGGCCACGCTTGCAGCAGTCATTGAGGCGATATCGGCCCGCTCACCGCTGCAGTAGCCATTGGCTTTACGGGGTCGTCGTCTTGATGCAGGGGCTTCCGCCCTAACATCGGGCGCATGAGTACCACCCATTTCGGCTACGAGAAGGTCGACGAGAAAGAGAAGGCCAGCCGCGTGCGCGGCGTTTTCGACTCGGTCGCGACACGCTACGACCTCATGAACGACCTCATGTCGGGCGGCCTTCATCGTGCATGGAAAGCCTATACCGTGATGGTCGCCAACGTCGGCGAAGGCTCGAAGGTGCTCGACATTGCCGGCGGCACCGGCGACCTCGCACTCGCGTTCGCCAAGAAGGTCGGTGCGACCGGCGAGGTGGTCCACACCGATATCAACGAAGCCATGTTGCGCACCGGGCGTGACCGCCTGCTCGACGCCGGCGTCGCATTGCCGACGATGGTGTGCGATGCCGAGAAGCTGCCTTTCCCCGACAACCATTTCGATGTCGTGACGGTGGCCTTCGGCCTCCGCAACATGACGCACAAGGACGTGGCGCTGAAGGAGATGAACCGCGTGCTCAAGCCGCGCGGCAAGTTGCTGGTGCTGGAGTTTTCCAAGGTCGCCAAGCCGTTGACCAAGGCCTACGACTGGTATTCGTTCAAGGTGTTGCCGGCCCTCGGGAAGCTGGTGGCGGGCGACGACGCGAGCTATCGCTACCTCGCCGAATCGATCCGGATGCATCCCGATCAGGACGATCTCAAGACCCTCATGAAAGAGGGCGGTTTCGGGCACGTGGACTATCACAACATGACGGGTGGCGTGGTTGCCTTGCATGTTGGAATCAAATGTTGAAAAGGCGATTTTTCGCCGAAGAGGAGACGATATGAACAAGTTATGGACAGTCTTGGTTGCAGGCGCTTTGGTGCTGGGCAGCGTGCAGGCCGACGCGGCCCGTTTGGGCGGCGGTGGCAAGTCTTTCGGTCGCCAGTCGGGCAACGTGACGCAACGTCAGGCAACGGTGCCTCCGACGCCCGCCTCGCCGACGTCGCCGACGCAAAACGCCAGCCCGACGGCACCGCGTCCTGCGACGCCGACGCCGGCCGCTGCGGCACCGAAGCGTCCGTGGGGTGCCATGCTCGGCGGCCTGGCAGCAGGCCTCGGCCTGGCATGGCTGGCGCATTCGCTCGGGCTCGGCGCCGGCTTCGGCAACATCCTGATGATCGGTCTGCTGGTGCTGGCCGCCGTGGTCGCTTGGCGCCTGTTCGCAGCTCGCTCGCGCAACAACGGCGCGTCGGCCGGTGGCAACCGTCAGGGTGGTCTGGCTTTCGAAGGCGCCGGCAACCCGGCCAACGTCAGCGCACCTGCGCAGTACAGCCCTGGCAATGTCGGCAACGATGCGTCGGCGCGGCCATGGGAGCGCCCGGCACCGGCCGCTTTCGACGCGGCGCCGGCTTCGTCCGGTCTGGGCGGCAGCAGCCTGTCCGCCGCCGGTGCAGCAGCCGGCGCTGCTGGCGGCAGCATGATCGGCTCGGCGCTGGGCGGCTCGCAGTCCTGGGGCATTCCCACCGGCTTCGATGTCGACGGCTTCCTCGGCGCAGCCAAGCGCAACTTCGTGACCCTGCAAGACGCCTGGGATCGCGCCGACGTGTCGATGCTGCGTTCGATGATGACGGACGACATGGTCGAAGAAATTCGCACTCAGCTGGCAGACCGGGCAGGCCACACCGGTGGTGTGCAGAACAAGACCGACGTCGTGATGCTCGACGCCAAGCTGCTCGGCATCGAAGAGCTGCCCGACGTCTACCTGGCCAGCGTCGAGTTCTCCGGAATGATCCGTGAAGACGCGTCGGCCGGCCCGAGCCCGTTCCGCGAGGTCTGGAACATGACCAAGCCGACCAGCGGCACGAGCGGCTGGCTGGTGGCTGGCGTTCAAGCCCTCCAGTGAGTGCTGGGGAAGGGCCTCGACAAGGCCTCGACAAGGGCTCGACAAGGGTTCAATAGGCTTCGGCCTACGCGCAGGCGGTCCACTCGGGTCGCTTGCTCACGCAATAATGGGGACATGGCCAAACCATCGTCCCCATTCGCTTTTCTGGATGACCTCATCAACCGCGTTGGCAGCAAATTGCAGCCGCCGCCGTGGGCGATCCACGAGGTGCAGCACCGCGCCGTCTTGTTTCTCAACCATGTCCTGCAACAAGAGCCCGAAGCGCAGCAGCGCGTGTTCCGCCAGCAGGGCAAGGTGGTGCAGTTCCGGTGGCGCTTCGTCACGATGGCATTGGTCGCCACGCCGGCCGGCCTGCTCGATCTGGCACCCGACGTCGCAGTGCCCGACCTCACGCTCACGCTGACCGAAGAATCGCCTTTCAGCCTCGTGCGCACGTCCCTTAGCGGCGACAAGCCGCCGGTGCAGATCGTCGGTGACGTGCAACTGGCGGCGGAGGTCAACTGGCTGGTCGACCATGTGCGATGGGATGTCGAAGACGACCTTGCCCGCGTGATCGGCGACGTGCCGGCACACACGGTCGGCAACGCGGCGCGCCGCGTGGTCCAGGCCTTGCGCAAGTTCGTGGGTGACCGCCGCGCGGCAACAGGCGGCGCGACGGGCGACGGCGCGACCGGCGTCGGGCCCGCAGGCAGCGCATGAGTCGTTTCTATCGGGGCATCTTCATCGTCTGGGTCGCGCTGCGCTACGGCCTCGACGAGTTGGTGCTGACGAGCTTTCAAAAGCCCTGGCTGGGCGTGCTCGCGCGCATCGTCTCGGTCGGCCGCAACCTCGATGCACCGCGTGGCCAGCGGCTGCGTGAGGCCCTGGAGCGGCTCGGCCCCATCTTCGTGAAGTTCGGGCAGGTGCTGTCGACGCGGCGCGATCTGCTGCCGCCCGACATCGCCGACGAGCTGGCGTTTCTGCAAGACCGTGTGCCGCCGTTTCCGTCGGCAGTGGCCATTGCGACCATCGAGCGCGCGTTCCGTCGGCCGGTCAGCGATATCTTCGTGCAGTTCGACGAGACGCCGGTCGCCAGCGCATCGATCGCGCAGGTGCATTTCGGCAAGGTGCGGCTGCGCGACGGCACGCCGCGCGATGTCGCCGTCAAGGTGCTGCGCCCCAACATGCGCGGCATCATCGAAAAAGACCTGGCGCTGATGGCGATGATGGCCGGCTGGCTCGAAAGCCTCTCGGCCGATGGCAAGCGACTGAAGCCGCGCGAGGTGATCGGCGAGTTCGACAAGTACCTGCACGACGAGCTCGACCTGGTGCGCGAGGCGGCCAATGCTGCGCAGCTGCGCCGCAACATGGCCAAACTCGACCTGGTGATGATCCCGGAAATGTATTGGGACTTCTGTCATCCGGAAGTGATCGTCATGGAACGGATGACCGGCGTGCCGATCGCCCAACTCGACCGGATTCGGGCTGCCGGCGTCGACATTCCCAAGCTGGCCCGCGATGGCGTCACCATCTTTTTCACCCAGGTGTTCCGCGATGGCTTTTTCCACGCGGACATGCATCCAGGGAACATCCAGATCAGCCTGGAGCCGGCGACTTTCGGGCGCTATATCTCGTTGGACTTCGGGATCATCGGCACGCTGACCGAGTCCGACAAGGAGTACCTGGCGCAGAACTTCGTCGCGTTTTTCCGGCGTGACTACAAGCGCGTGGCCGAGCTGCATCTGGAGAGCGGCTGGGTGCCCGAAGGCACGCGCATCGACGAACTCGAAGGCGCGATCCGTACGGTGTGCGAGCCGTACTTCGATCGGCCGCTGCGCGAGATCTCGCTGGGCATGGTGTTGATGCGGCTGTTCCAGACCTCGCGCCGCTTCCATGTTGAAATTCAGCCGCAACTGGTGTTGCTGCAAAAGACGCTTCTCAACATCGAGGGCTTGGGACGGCAGCTCGACCCGGAGCTCGACCTCTGGGCGACGGCCAAGCCGTTTCTCGAAAAGTGGATGGTCGATCAGATCGGCCCGCGCAAGCTCTTCGAACAGCTCAAGGCCGAGGCGCCGCGCTACGCCAAGCTGCTGCCGCAACTGCCCCGCCTGCTGCACGACTACCTGGAAAATCGCCCGGCCGACCATCGGCGCGAACTGATGGAACTGCTCGCGGCTCAAAAGCGTACGAACAGGCTTTTGCAGGCGATCGTCTACGGTGGCATGGGTTTTGTATTGGGTCTGCTCGCCATGCAGTTCTTGCTGCGGGTACGGATTTTCTAGAGGAGAGCTCGCCGTGCTGCTCACGTTGGTCGTTGTCTACCTGCTGATCACCATCGCCATCGGCCTGTATGCGGCCCGGCGTGTCAAGAACACCACCGACTTCGCGATCGCCGGGCGGCATCTGCCGCTGTACATGATCGTGACGACGACGTTCGCAACCTGGTTCGGGTCGGAAACGGTGCTCGGCATTCCCGCCAAGTTCATCGAAGGCGGGCTGCACGGTGTGATCGAGGATCCGTTCGGCGCCGGCACCTGCCTCATCCTTGTCGGCCTCTTCTTCGCCGGCAAGCTGTACCGGATGACGCTGCTGACCATCAGCGACTACTACCGCGAGCGCTATGGCCGTGTCGTGGAGGTGGCGTGTTCGCTCATCATCATGCTGAGCTACCTGGGCTGGGTTTCTGCGCAAGTCACTGCGCTCGGGCTGGTGTTCAACGTGCTGTCGGCCGGCGCCATCAGCATTCCGGTCGGCATGACGATCGGCGTGGTGTCGATCCTGGCGTATACGCTCTTCGGCGGCATGTGGTCGGTGGCGGTCACCGATTTCATCCAGATGATCATCCTGGTGCTCGGCCTGGCGGTCATCGCGGTGTTCGCGGGCAACATGGCGGGCGGTGCCGGCAAGGTGATCGACTTCGCGACCAGCAAGGACCTGTTCAAGTTCTGGCCCGAGCCGAGCTTCAAGGACATGATCTTTTTCTTCGCCGCGGCGATCACGATGATGCTGGGCTCCATCCCGCAGCAGGACGTGTTCCAGCGCGTGATGTCCGCCAACAGCGTCAAGTCGGCAACGCGCGGGCCGATCATCGGCGGCGTGGCGTACATCCTGTTCGCCTTCGTGCCGATGTTCCTCGTGGCCAGCGCGCTCCTGATCATGCCGGAGGAGACGGCGCAGCTGCTCAAGGACGATCCGCAGAAGGTACTGCCGACCCTGGTGCTCGAAAAGATGCCGTTCGTGATGCAGGTGCTGTTTTTTGGTGCATTGCTTTCGGCCATCAAGTCGACCGCTTCCGCGACGTTGCTGGCGCCGAGCGTGACCTTCACCGAGAACATCTGGCGGCAGTTTCGCCCGGCCGGCAACGACAAGTCGAACCTCAAGACGATGCGCGTGACCGTGCTGGTCTTCAGCGCCGCCGTGCTGGCCTACGCGATCCGGATGCAGGGCACGCCGATCTATGAACTGGTGTCCGGCGCCTATCAGGTGCCGCTGGTGGGCGCTTTCGTGCCGCTGGTGTGCGGCCTGTATTGGCGGCGCGCCACCACGCAGGGCGCCATCGCCTCCATCGTGCTGGGCATCGGCTTCTGGCTGGTGTTCCTGGCGATGCCTTGGGGTGCCGTCTTTCCGGCGCAACTGGCGGGCCTCGTGGCGTCGTTCATCGGCATCGTGGTCGGTTCGCTCGCGCCGCAGTGGGTCGGCAACACGCACACGCCGCACCGACCGCTGGCGACCGAGCCCGCCTGAACGGCAGCAGGGGTGGGCCCTTATAATCGAGGGCTTTGCAAGCGGCGTTCTGCCGCATTTTTGCTTGCCCCTACATGCCCATTTACGCCTACAAGTGCAGTTCCTGCGGCTTCGCCAAAGACTCGCTGCAAAAGATGTCCGACGCACCGCTCACGGTGTGTCCGAACTGCGGCAAGAGCACGTTCGAGAAGCAGGTCACCGCGGCGGGCTTCCAGCTCAAGGGCTCGGGCTGGTACGTGACCGACTTCCGCGAGGGCGGTGGCAAGAAGCCGGCCGACAAATCCGATAAGCCAGGCGACCAGGCTGATCAGAAGTCGGATGGCAAGTCGGCCGAGCCCGCCAGCAGCGGTGGCGGTGGCAGCGCCGAGACCTCGACAGCAAGTCCTGCGGCGCCTGCTGCCGCACCGGCAGCGGCCAGCACGCCCGCCGCATCGCCGCCGCCCGCTTCCAAGCCGGCGACCAAAGGCGACTGAGACCTTCATGCTCGCGATTCGCAAATGGCTCCTGTCAGGCTTGCTGGTCATCGTGCCGCTGGTCATCACGCTCGGCGTGCTGAACTGGATCATCGGCACGCTCGACCAGACGTTGTGGCTGTTGCCCGACGACTGGCAGAAGTGGCTGTTCGACCACAAGGTCCGCGGCCTGGGCGTGCTGCTCACGCTGGCCATCCTGCTGGTGGTCGGTGCGGTCGCCAGCAACTTCGTCGGCAAGCGCCTGCTGGGTTGGGGCGACGCGGTGGTACGGCGCATTCCGGTGGTGCGATCGATCTATTCGAGCGTGAAGCAGGTGTCGGACACGCTGTTCTCCGAGAACGGCAATGCGTTTCGCACCGCAGTGCTGGTGCAGTGGCCACGTGAAGGCGTCTGGACCATCGCTTTCGTCACCGGCACGCCCGGCGCCGACGTGCTCGAGCACATGGGCGGCGGTGACTACCTAGGCGTCTATGTGCCGACCACGCCCAACCCGACGGGCGGCTATTTCGTGATGCTCAAGCGCAGCGATTGCATCGAATTGAAGATGAGCGTAGACGACGCGCTCAAGTACATCGTGTCGATGGGGGTGGTCGTTCCGGGCGGCCCCGCCACGGTGGCGATCAAGCAGTAAACAAAGACAGACGCGCCCGACCGGCGCCGGAAATCATCATGCCAATGCGTTCTTCCTATTGCGGTCTCGTGACCGAAGCTCAACTGGGCGAAACCGTCACACTTTGCGGCTGGGTCAATCGTCGGCGCGACCATGGCGGCGTCATCTTCATCGATCTGCGCGACCGCGAAGGCTATGTGCAGGTCGTCTGCGACCCGGATCGCGCAGCACAGTTCGCCAGCGCCGAAGGTTTGCGCAACGAGTTCTGCATTCAGGTCAAGGGGCTGGTGCGTGCGCGCCCTGACGGCACCGTCAACGAGAGCCTGAAGAGCGGCAAGATCGAAGTGCTCTGCCACGAGCTCAAGGTGCTGAACCCATCGGTGACGCCGCCGTTCCTGCTGGACGACGACAACCTGAGCGAGACGACGCGCCTCACGCACCGCGTGCTCGACCTGCGCCGCCCCGCGATGCAGCGCAACATGATGCTGCGCTACAAGGTGACGATGGAGGCGCGCAAGTTCCTCGATGCCAACGGCTTCATCGACATCGAGACGCCGATGCTCGGCAAGTCGACGCCCGAAGGCGCGCGAGACTATCTGGTGCCCAGCCGCGTGCACGACGGCAGCTTCTTCGCGCTGCCGCAGTCGCCGCAGCTCTTCAAGCAATTGTTGATGGTGGCCGGCTACGACCGCTACTACCAGATCGTCAAATGCTTCCGCGACGAAGACCTGCGCGCCGACCGCCAGCCGGAGTTCACCCAGATCGACATCGAAACCTCGTTCATGGCGGAAGAAGAAATTCGCGAGATGTTCGAGAAGATGATTCGCCAGGTGTTCCGCTCGGCGGCTGCCATCGACCTGCCGGTGTTCCCGACGATGACCTACTCGGACGCGATGTTCAAGTACGGCTCCGACAAGCCCGACCTGCGCGTCAAGCTCGAGTTCACCGAGCTGACCGAGATCATGAAGCGCGTCGACTTCAAGGTGTTCTCGAACGCTGCGACCATGGAAGGCGGCCGTGTCGTCGCCCTGCGCGTCAAGGGCGGCGGTGGTGAAGGCGGCATGCCGCGCAGCGAGATCGACGCCTACACCGAGTTCGTCAAGATCTACGGTGCCAAGGGCCTGGCGTACATCAAGGTGAACGACGCTGCGGCGGGCCGTGAAGGCCTGCAAAGCCCGATCGTGAAGAACCTCGACGATGCCACGCTGGCCGAGATCATCGCGCGCACCGGCGCCCGCAACGGGGACATCCTGTTCTTCGGCGCAGACAAGGAAAAGGTCGTCAACGACGCCATTGGCGCGTTGCGCGTGAAGATCGGTCACAGCGCCTTCGGCAAGAAGGCCGGTCTGTTCGACGACCGCTGGGCGCCGCTTTGGGTGGTCGACTTTCCGATGTTCGAGTTCGACGAGGAAGGCCAGCGCTGGTCGGCCGTGCACCATCCGTTCACCGCGCCCAAGGATGGCCATGAAGACCTGATGGACACGGCGCCCGAGAAGTGCATCGCCAAGGCCTACGACATGGTGCTCAACGGCATCGAGATGGGCGGAGGCTCGGTCCGTATCCACCGCGAAGAAGTCCAGAGCAAGGTGTTCCGCGCACTCAAGATCAACGCCGAAGATGCGCAGCAGAAGTTCGGCTTCTTGCTCGACGCGTTGCAATACGGCGCACCGCCGCACGGTGGCATCGCCATCGGCCTCGACCGGCTGGTGATGCTCATGACCGGCGCCGAATCGATCCGCGACGTCATCGCCTTTCCCAAGACCCAGCGCGCGCAGGATTTGCTCACGCAGGCGCCGAGCCCGGTCGACGAGAAGCAACTGCGCGAGCTGCACATCAAGCTGCGCAACGTCCAGGAAGCCTGACGGCATCGGGCGGGCACGATGACCGAACGTGCCTGGAAAATCCCCGAGTCGGTCCTGGTAGTGATCCATACGCCCGCGCTGGACGTATTACTGATCAAGCGCGCCGACGCCGATGAGTTCTGGCAGTCGGTGACCGGCAGCAAGGATGCACTGGACGAGCCGGTGGAAGCGACCGCCGCCCGCGAAGTCGGAGAAGAAACCGGCATCGACTGTGGCGTCGGCTCGGCGCTGGCGTTGCAACTGGTGAACTGGCAGGTCCAAAACGTGTACGAGATCTATCCGCAATGGCTCGGCCGCTACGCGCCGGGCACGAGGCACAACACCGAGCATCTGTTCGGCCTGTGCGTGCCAGAGCGACTGACGCCCACGCTGGCACCGCGCGAGCACACGGCGTGGCAATGGCTGCCGTACCGCGATGCGGCCGACGCGTGCTTTTCACCATCCAACGCCGAAGCCATTCTGTTACTGCCACAATTTGCGCGATGACCGGTTCGAGTTCGACATTGCGCGTAGCCACCTACAACATCCATAAAGGTGTGCAAGGGATCGGCCCCGCACGTCGACTCGAAATCCACAACCTGGGCCACGCCATCGAGCAACTCGATGCCGACATCGTCTGCCTGCAGGAAGTGCGCAAGATGAACCGGCAGGCGGCTGCGCGTTTCAGCCAGTGGCCCGAGTTGCCTCAGGCAGACTTTTTAGCGCCCGAGGGCTATACGGCGGTCTACGAGACCAACGCGGTGACCCGGCACGGCGAGCATGGCAATGCGTTGCTCACTCGCTGGCCGGTTCTGCGCCAGGGCCACCAGGACATATCGGACCATCGCTTCGAGCAACGCGGCCTGTTGCACGTGGTGATCGATATCAACGACCGGCCGGTGCATGCCATCGTGGTCCATCTCGGGTTGATCAAGGGCAGCCGGGTGCGCCAGATCGTGCGGCTGCGCGAGTTCATCGAGCGCGAGATTCCGCCCGACGAAGCCGTGATCGTGGCGGGCGACTTCAACGACTGGGGTGCGCGCATGCGCGTCGCGATGAACGCGATGGGCCTGCGCGACGTGCACGGCACGCGCACGCTGACGTACCCCTCGCGCCTGCCCGTCGCGCAACTCGACTTTATCTACGGGCGCCATATCGAACCGGTCGAATGTTCTGCGCCGCGCGGTCCCATCTGGTCGCGCATGTCGGATCACCTGCCCTTGGTGACCGACTTTTTGCTTTGATTGATAGGATTCCAGCATGTTGAAGAAAGCCGATACCGCACAGGGCGCCGACCGCGGCGACGAAGACGAAGGCACGCCCATGTCGGTCAAGATTCGCGAGCGGCTGACCGCGGCACGCAAGCGCTTCAACGCCAACGACAACATCGCGGATTTCATCGAGCCGGGCGAAATGGCGGCGTTGCTCGACGAAGTCGAGATCAAGATGAAGGGCGTGCTCGAGAGCCTGGTGATCGACGTCGCGCACGATCACAACACCGACAACACCGCGCGTCGTGTTGCCAAGATGTACCTGAACGAGGTGTTCGCCGGCCGTTATGTTCCGCAGCCCAAGCTCACCGAGTTCCCCAATGCCGAGCACCTGAACGAGCTCATGATCGTCGGGCCGCTCACTGTGCGCAGCGCTTGTTCCCACCACTTCTGCCCGATCATCGGCAAGCTGTGGATCGGCATCATGCCGAACGAGCACACCAACGTGATCGGGCTCTCGAAGTACGCGCGGCTGGCCGAGTGGGTGATGGGCCGCCCGCAGATCCAGGAAGAAGCCGTGGTGCAACTGGCCGACCTCATCCAGGAAAAAACGCAGCCGGATGGTCTTGCCCTCGTCATGGAGGCCGAGCATTTTTGTATGGCGTGGCGCGGCGTGAAGGAAATGGACAGCAAGATGATCAATTCCGTGATGCGCGGCGTGTTCCTCAAAGACCCGAGCTTGCGGCGCGAATTCCTTTCACTTCTGCCGCGAAAGGGCTGAACCATGTTGGTCCGACTTCTCTATGCAAGCCGCGCGGTCGACACCAGTCCGGCAGCCATCGAATCCATCCTCGGTCCCTCGCGCGCGCACAACACAGCGTGCGGCATCACCGGCATTCTTTGTTACGGGCAGGGCATCTTTCTGCAGGCGATCGAAGGCGGCCGCACTGCGATCAGCGACCTGTACGGGCATATCCAGAAAGACCCTCGCCACAAAGACGTGGTGCTGCTGCACTTCGAAGAGATCACCGAGCGCCGCTTCGGCGGCTGGACGATGGGCCAGGTCAACCTGTCGCGGCTCAACTCGTCGACGCTGCTGAAATACTCCGAGAAGCCCGAACTCAATCCGTATGCGGTGTCCGGCAAGGTGTCGATGGCGTTGCTCGAAGAGCTGATGGCCGGCGCGGCCATCGTCGGCCGGCATTGAGGACGCCAGCGAAGGGCGTCTGACGCCCGTTCGCAGGCTCGGCATGCTCCTTCTCGGCTGCGACTTTTCGAGCGCGCCGACCACCCGCAAACCGATCGTCGTAGCGATCGGCACGGTCGAAGGCAGCGACGTCGTCCTCGACAGACTCGAGCATTTTCAATCGCTCGACGAATGGTCGGCGTGGCTCCAGGCGACGCCGGAGTGGATCGGTGGATTCGATTTGCCTTTCGGACTGCCGCGCGAGTTGGTCGAGGAGCTTGGCTGGCCGCTGGAATGGCAGTCCCTGATCGCGCACTATGCCGGCCTGACTCGCGCCGAGATTCGCCTTGCGTTCTCCGCCTTCTGCGCTGCGCGACCGGTCGGCGGCAAGTTCGCGCACCGTGCGACGGATGGCCCTGCCGGCTCCAGTCCTTCGATGAAGTGGGTCAATCCGCCGGTGGCCTTCATGCTGCATGCCGGTGTGCCGCGACTGCTGGCTGCGGGTGCCTGGTTTCCGGGCTTGCAAGCGGTGCGCGGCACATCAAAACGCGTTGCGCTGGAGGCGTATCCCGGCATGTTGGCACGCGAGGTGATCGGGCGCGGCAGCTACAAGAGCGACGATCTCAAGAAGCAGACGCGCGACAGGGCGGCTGCACGCGCAGATGTGCTGTCGGCTCTGGAATCGGGCGCAACGCGACTCGGCCTCACGCTGAAATTGAAAGAGGCGCAGCGCATATCGCTTCTTCACGATGCGCGAGGTGACCGTGTCGATGCCGTACTTTGTTTGATGCAAGCGGCCTGGGCAGCCGTTCGAAAATGCGAGACGGCCATCGGATTCGGCTTGCCCACCGGCATCGATCCGATTGAAGGATGGATCCTCATGTCTTGACATTCGTTGTCCTACAGCGGCACGCGGCCTGCGACCCCAGTGCCGACTCGAATCGGCCGCTAGATTGACATCAGTGGTTCCTATTTCAGAGCCACATGTTCATCCAACCATCGGAAGGAAAACGTCATGAACAAGGATCAAGTTGAAGGCCGCATGGACCAAGCCAAGGGCAAGGTCAAGGAAGTCGCCGGCAAGGTTGTTGGCAACGAAAAACTGCAAGGCGAAGGCTTGGGCGATCAGGCTTCCGGCAAGGTGCAAAGCACCTACGGCGACGCCAAGGAAAAGGCGAAGGACGCCATCAAGTCGGGCGCAGACAAGCTGTAAGCCGAACTTGCGCTAGCTCGTTTGGCGTAAGCGCAAGGTTTGACCCACGAGGCCCGCAAGCATGCGGGCCTCGACTTAATTGGAGGTTCGAATGAACAAAACGATTCATCAGGGAATGCGGCCGCGGGCCGCTTTTTACATTCTGGCGATTGCCGCCGCCGTGACACTGGCAGGTTGCAACAAGAACGACAACCGCACCGCCGGCGAAAAAGTCGACGCTGGTCTTGCCAAGGCTGAACAGGCCGCAGATACGGCAGCCGCCAAGACCAAAGAAATGCTGGCGGACACCAAGCTGAAGACCGATATCAAGGACGCCGGCGCTCTGATTTCTGCCAAGGTCGACGATGCGGCCATCACCGCCGCTGTTTCTGCAGGCTTGGCCAAAGACGCCGATCTCAGCGCTATCAAAATCAATGTGTCGACCGCGGGTGGTGCCGTGAGTCTCAAGGGCCCGGCACCGAGTGCGGAAGCCAAGACGCGTGCGGGCGACATTGCCAAGGCGGTCCAGGGCGTGACGTCGGTCGACAATCAGCTTGAAGTCAGGACGTGAGCGGTCAACGATGACTTGTGCAAACCGATACTTCTCACAAAAAAACGCCCGGTTCGACCGGGCGTTCTTGTTCGTGCCTTGATGCGCTCAACGCCGTCAATGCGTCAGCCAGTCCTTGAGCTCGTCGGCGTGTTCTTCCTCATCGGCAAGAATGTCCTCGAGCATGCGGCGGGTTGTCGGGTCCTTGTCGCCGATCAATACGATCATCTGGCGATACGACTCGACCGCGATGCGCTCTGCGACCAGGTTAGACCGAACCATCGACTGAAGGTCCTTTGACTCGTCGTAGCCCGCATGGCTGCGTTCGAGCAGCGTGCTGGGTTGAAAGTCCGGGTCACCGCCGAGCTGCACGATGCGCTCGGCAATACGGTCTGCGTGACCTGACTCTTCTGTCGCGTGAACAAGAAACTCGTCGGCGATGGCTGGCGAGTTGACGCCGGCTGCGGTGAAGTAGTGCCGCTTGTAGCGCAAGACGCAAACCAGCTCCGTGGCCAAGGCGTCGTTGAGCAACTTCACGATATCGTCGCGCCACGGGCCATAACCTGGCGTCACCGCACCTTCGTCGAGGGTCTGGGCAGCAGCATCGATCGCGCCTTGATCCAGTACCAGGCGCTCCGATCCGTGTCGGGGCTGGGTATGTGCATCCATTTTTATCGTCCTTTCGTGGGTGTTGTTCTTTCGTCTGACGAGTCCGCGCGGCCCTGCATCAACGTGTTCACGACATCGGCGATATCCGATGTTTTCATGACGGCCGCCAGCACAGCCGTGACCGACAGCAGCCGCCAGGGCTTCACCAGGACAGCCACGGCACCGACGGCAGCAGCAATGGCTACCAGCTTCAGCGGTTGGTCCCTTGCGTAATGTTGCAGCAATGGCTGCGCGAGCTGTCCTACCGTGTTGGCTGGATGACGCCGCCACCAGCGTTGCCCAACCCGTTTGGCCATGGAAGTCCATGCAAAGCGGTCCAGCAGTCCTGGCCGTGGCGCCTTGCCGACGTAAGCTTCGCTGTCCTCGCTGCCGTAGTTGGATTCGTGCCCCCGACCAGTGCCATCCACTGCAGCAGGCTCAGGCCTGCCACCGCGCAGTTGGTAGACCAAGGCCCTGCGCGACAGTGCCAGGCGCTCTTGTGCGGTCAGCGCAGTCATGTCAGCGGCCATGTCGTTCTCCAGCCGTGCGCAGCGCAACTACATCGGCGTCGAGTTGCTCGCGCAAATCGTTGAAGGGATGAAACGCTGCCGGCCTGGCCGCGATGTAGCCGGAGATCGCTGCAATCACGACGGCTACTGCCGGCACGATGACCAGCACCCAGTTGAACGAACCATGGAGCACGCCCAGCATCACGGCGATGCCGATCAAGCCGAGTGCCAGCAGGGTGCTGACGATTGCGAGCACGCTGGCAATCAGCCTTTGAACAACGCCGCGGCCGGCAGCCGCCGTTTCCTCTTTCAGAAGAGCGGCGTAATTGGCCAGGTGATCGGCGATGAGTTCCGGGTGCCCAAGCACCGTCGAGAAAATGGGATGAAGCATGTGCGATGGGCGAGGGCGGAACTTGCCTTGTCGATCAGTAGTCGTCGCTGCGACGGCTCGCGAGTACGATCAATGCAGTGATCGCCGCACCCGCAGCAGCTGCGACGAGCACAGAGCGAACCGGCTGGTCGGAGATGTAGCGACCGGTGACATCAGCCGCTTTTTCGATATTGCGCTGTGCACGAGCGCTGGTGCTCGATGCCGCGTCGAGTCCACGCTGGACCGCCTGCTGCACGCGCGCGGCCAACTGCTCGACGCTGGGTTCGAAATCACGCTTCATGTCGCGAACTTTTTCGCCGGCAGCATTGACCGCATTTTGTGCATAGGCACGCGTGCTATCGATCGCGTCGTTGGCGGTTTGGCGCGCATCGTCGGCGAGTTGCGACGGCGTCTTTGCGGAAGTGGTGTTCATTTTTTGAATTTCCTTTCAGTGAGAGTGACAGCGTAGCGGAAGGAGGCAATTTTTGACCAGAGGCTTTTCCTGAAGGAGATCGCCTCTTCAAATCTTCACCCTCTGCGAGAGCGGCCCATGAAAAAGCTGATCAAGGTGAGCGCTGCAAAGATAAAGAAAAGTATCTTCGCAATGCCGACGGCGCCAGCGGCAATGCCGCCAAAGCCAAACACCGCAGCAATCAGCGCGATGACCAGAAAGACGACTGTGTAGTGCAGCATGAGGAGCTCCTTGGGTACCTCCGTTCACCTGCTGAACGGATGGCATCAAACATAAGCGGCACCGTCAAAAACCCCTGTCAGCAGCAAAGGCCGCGGGGCGTAGGAGAGAAACGAATGGCGCGGATGGGCGCCTGAAAACCACAGGATCGGTGGGTCAGGCCAGGTCCGCGAACCCAACCGCGCCAAGGCCACCAGGCCCGGTAAGCGAAGGTACTCGGGCCGCCGGCAGCATGGCGCTCACCAGCGTCCCTTGCCCGAGAGTCGACGTGATGCTGAGCTTGCCGTGCGCTGCTTCCACCCGATGCCGCATGCCCGCCAAGCCATGCGTTGCCGGCCTTTGCTTCCGGGGATCGAAACCCTTGCCGTTGTCGCGCACCTCGGCAATCACGTGGTTCTCATAGTTCTTCAACACGATCGTCGCTTCGCTCGCCTCTGCATACTTGCCGATGTTGGTCAGGCTCTCCTGGACCATTCGGTAGATGGTGAGCTGCAGCCCTTCGTCGAGCACGACCGGCTCGAGCGCCAGCTCGACCTGAATGCCGGAGCGGTCGGCAAACTCGCGACCCAGAATTTCCAGCGAGGCGATCAAGCCGAGATTCGACAGCGATGACGGGCGCAAGTCTTCGATGATGCGGCGTTTGAGCGCGATGCCGCTGTTGAGCAAATCCGTCAGATGCTGCAGCCGCTGCGTTGCGTCGGCGGAATCGGCCAGCTTCGACTTCAGGCGCGCAACGTCGAGCTTTGCCGCTGTGAGCAGCGAGCCGAGTTCGTCGTGCAGCTCACGTGCCAGATAACCACGCTCGGTCTCACGTACATCCTGCAGGTGGGTCGCGAGCTCGGCTAAGGTCGCCGTACGGTCACGCACTTCGTCCTCCAGCGCGTTTCGTTCGCGCTGCAAGGCTTGCTGCTGGCGTTCACCGGCCGAACGGAGCGCATGGCTTTGGCGCAGATACAGGTAGAAGGCAATCAGCGCGGCGAGCGCGACGACCGCGATGCCGATACGTGCCAGCTTCAAAGCCTCCGCAATCTGCGCCTGACCCTTGAAGAGCGCTTCGTTGCTGACCGTCACCAACTGGTCCGCCTGGGCACGAATGGCGTCCATCTCCTCGCGGCCGACGTCGGTCGTCATCACGAACTTCCACGCGTCCTCGGCGCCGGTCTTGCGAAGGCGCACGCTCATGTCCATTTCGGCCTGCTTGCGCGACACGTGGTTCGCGAGCAACGCCAGACGCGCCATTTCAGCGGGATGGTCGGCGTACAGCGTGCGGAGCATCGCCAATTGCCCATCGATCTGTTTTGCCGCCACGTCGTAGGGTTGGCGATAGCGTTCTTCTCCGGTCAACAGGTAGCCGCGCTGACCCGTTTCTGCATCCAGGATCGTCTGCATCAGACCGTTGAGGACCAGGCGAACTTGTTGCGCATGGCCAATTTCCGACAGCGCGCGATTCGATTGCCGAAACCCGACTTCATTGATGCCGACCAGCGCAAAAGCAGCCAGTGTGGCCAGGGTAAGGCCAAGGGCCATCTTCGGGAACGCTAACCAACGCATGAACTCTCAGGACGCTCCGTGTTCAATTTCGGGAATAATCAACAGGATCAGGGACCGGACATTTAGCAGTGCATCGAACTGCGATGCAACGTAGAAAGTAACAGATGATCAAGATCGGGATTGTGGACGACCACGCCATCGTGCGCTCGGGCCTGCGCCAGTTTTTCTCCGAGCATGTCGACTTGCGAGTCGCAGGCGAAGCGGCGAGCGGTCGGGAGGCCATCGAACTCGTGCGCACTACGGAGCTGGACGTTCTCGTAATGGACCTGTCCATGCCGGGTCAGAGCGGAATCGACGCGCTGGCGATGATTCGTGCCAAAGCGCCCGACGTCGGAATTCTCATTCTGAGCGGCTACCCTGAAGAGCACTATGCGATGAACCTGATTCGTCAGGGCGCGAGCGGTTACCTCAACAAGGAATGCGATCCGATCGAGATCGTGAACGCGATTCGCACCGTGTCGATGGGCCGTCGCTACATCACGCCCGCCGTGGCGGAACTGCTGGCCCGACAACTCGACCGCAAGGACGACGCAGCGCCGCACGAGCAATTGTCGGAGCGCGAGTTCCAGGTGTTCCTGAAGCTGGCCAAGGGCGAAACCGCTGGCGACATCGCCAAGACGCTGTCGCTTTCCGTGAAGACCGTGAGCACGTACCGCACGCGATTGATGGAGAAGATGAACCTCTCATCGAACAGCGATCTGACGTACTACGCGTTGAAGAACAAGTTGATCGATTGATTCGTCGCTTGTAGTGGTCGGCTGTCCGCGCCAGAACGTAGGCCATGCCTCACGCATTCTGCGGCCCGGCACCGACCCGTTCGCCGGGGGGCAGTGGCTAGGCTTCGTCGATGAACGCCAGCGTCACGACTCCCCCGCACCCTAGCCCGGCGAGCCCATCTCCCCGAAAGGTGAAGCGGCCGCTGCTGGTCAAGGTGCTGGCCGGTGTGGCGGCACTGCTGCTGATCCTGGTACTCATCGTCGTGTTTTTCCCATGGGACGTGCTCCGTGGGCCGCTCAACCGCTACGTGAGCGAAAAAACCGGGCGCAAGTTCGAGATCACACGCCATCTCGACGTGGGTGTCGGACTTCGCGGCGCGACGATCAAGTTCGATGGGATCGAGTTTGCCAATCCGTCCTGGGCTCGCGATCCGTACCTCGTAAAGGCCGACCGCGCCGAGTTCGACATTCGCCTCTGGCCTTTGCTTGCAAAGAAGGTCGTCATTCCTCGCCTGTCGCTCACAGCGCCGGTCCTCGGACTGCAGATGGAGCAAGACGGCCGTCGCACCTGGGCGCTCGGCAAGGACACCTCCGATACCAGCACGACCCCCGACATCGGACTGCTGCAAGTCGATGGCGGAGCCGTCGATTTCCTGGCAAGCCATCTCGGCGTCGATCTCCACGTCGACTTCAACTTCGATACGAGTCGCGGCGAGATGCCGCTCGACTACAAGGTGAAGGGCACGTACCAGAAACAGCCGCTGACGGCGGTGGGCCGTACCGGCAACGTACTGCAACTCAACGCCGCGGGCGCACCGCCATTTCCGCTCGAGGTCAAAGCCACCGCGGGCCACACCACCCTCGGCGTCAACGGGACCGTCGCGGAGCTTGCAACGCTGGAAGGCATCGATGCCCGATTCGATATCAAGGGACAGAACCTCGGCGAACTGTTCCCGCTGCTGGGCATCGCCTTGCCGCAAACCTCGCCCTATGCCCTGAGCGGCGAATTGCGCAAGAACGGCAAGCTGTGGGGCGTGTCAGCCCTGAAAGGCAAGCTTGGCCTGTCCGATATTGCCGGCGACATGAAGTTCGACCAGGGCCAGAAGCGGCCGTATTTGTCGGGCTCCTTGCGTTCTCGCGTGATGGACATGGACGACCTCGGCCCCCTGATCGGCCTGCCACCCACCGAGCGCTCTGCGAACGCGGTCGAAGGCGTTGCCCCGCCACCCACCATCACGCAAGTGAAGAAAACGCAACGCGATCCGGGAACCCGCGTGCTGCCGACCGCCACGCTCGATTTCGAGCGGCTCCGCGCCATGAACGCCGACGTGACTTACGTGGCGGACCGGATCAGCAACGTGCGTCAGGTGCCGCTGGACCGGGGCAGCGTCAAGGTCAAGTTGGCCGATGGTGTGCTGACGCTCGACCCACTGGACCTCGGCGTTGCCAGCGGCAAAATTGCGGGCGCAATCCGGATCGATGCAGCGAAAAACCCAGCTGACATTCGCGCTTCGCTCGAAGTGCGAGGCATGCAGCTCAACCGGCTGATTCCAAAGGTCGAAACCTTGAAGACCAGCTTCGGCAAGCTCGATGGGCGCGTCAATCTTTCGGGGCAAGGCAATTCGGTCGCCTCATGGCTGGCGACCTCGTCCGGGGACATCGCAGCCATCACCGGTCGCGGTCAGTTCAGCAACCTGCTGCTCGAGTTTCTGGGGCTCGACGGGGGCGAGGTCATCAAGTTCCTGGTGAAAGGGGATCACAACGTCACGCTTCGCTGCGGCGCGGTTGCGCTCGATGTCGACAAGGGCGTGATGAACACCCGCACGATCGTCTTCGATACCGACGACACGGTCTTCAATGCCACTGGCAACGCCAGCTTCGCCAACGAGTCGCTGGACTTCGTGATCAAGGCGCAGCCGAAGGACATGAGCATCTTGTCGCTGCGTACGCCGTTGACGATCAAGGGCACCTTCGGCTCGCCGAAACCGTTCGTCGAAGTCACGCCGCTTGCGGGTCGTGGTCTGGCCGCGTTGGCGTTGGGTGCGATCAACCCGTTGCTGGCCCTGGCAGCGACGATTGAAACCGGTCCGGGGCAGGATGCCGACTGCCAGGGTGTCCTGGCTGATGCGCAGAAGCCTGGTGCAGGTGCTGCTGCCAATGGCGCCGCCAAGGCCAAAACGGCGAAGACGGCCGTTCAGTAAAGCGTTCTTCAGCCGCGGCCTGCGCAGACGGCGCAGTGCGGGTCGCGCGCCACTTTCACTTGATCGAACGTCGTCGCCAGGCCATTGAACATCAGCAACCGTCCGGCAAGCGAAGTGCCGATGCCTGCCAACAGCTTCAATGCCTCGTGCGCCTGTAGCGTACCGATGGTGCCGACCACTGGCGCAAAGACGCCGAGCACATTGCACTGGGTTTCTTCGACCTCGGCATCGCGCGGGAATATGCAGGCGTAGCACGGCGATCGGTCATCGCGCAGGTCGTACACACTGAGCTGTCCGTCGAATCGAATTGCAGCGCCGGCCACGAGCGGCTTGCGATGCGTGACGCATGCGCGGTTGATGGCATGGCGCGTCGCAAAGTTGTCACAGCAATCGACAACCAAGTCCGCGGTTGCAATCAGCCGGCCGAGGAGGTCGGCGTCTGCTCGCTCGCAGATCGTTTCGATGGTGATGTCGGGATTGATTGCCCGCATCGCTGCCGCGGCGGAGTCGACCTTGCTCTGGCCGACTCGCGCCGTGGTGTGCGCGATCTGTCGCTGCAAATTGGTCAGATCGACGGTGTCGTCGTCGATCAGGGTGATGTGGCCGACTCCCGCCGCAGCGAGATACAGCGCTACAGGCGAGCCGAGCCCGCCGACGCCGACGAGCAGAACGCGCGCTGCAGTGAGCCGCGCCTGCCCGTCGATATCGAGTTCTTCCAGCAGCAGGTGCCGCGAGTACCGAAGCAGCAGCCGATCCTCTGCGCTGTTCGCCTCATGGTTGTCCATGGAAAACCAGGCTCGATCAGCTCCAGCGTCAGTTCTCTTTCTTCTCTTCCTTGCGTTCGACCTGGGTGTTGCTCACCACCACCGGATTGCCCTTGAGCTTGGCAATGGCCTGCACCAGCGGGAAGTCCTTGTCGGTACCGAACTCGGGCACCTTGCGGTCTTGCGGCGGCTTCTTGGCCTCTTCTTCGAGGCGCTTGCGCGCTTCGTCGCGCGCTTTTTCGCGTTCCGGGTCCTTGATCTCGGCACCCTGACCACTGGTCAGATGCTTTTCAAGGTCGGCTTCGCGCATGCGCAAGGCGGCGTAGGGGCTGCCTTCGGCGCTTTCATCCACCAGCACGTTGGGCACGATGCCCTTGGCCTGGATCGAGGTGCCGCTCGGCGTGTAGTAACGCGCCGTGGTGATCTTCAGGCCGGTGTCCGGGCCGAGCGGCCGCACGGTCTGTACCGAGCCCTTGCCGAAGGTCTGGCTGCCCATCACGGTGCCGCGCTTGTGGTCTTGCAACGCACCGGCCACGATTTCGCTGGCGGACGCCGAGCCTTCATTCACCAGCACCACCAGCGGCACCGTCTTGAGACCTGCGGGCAGGCCCTTCAACGGATCGCTGCCGGCACGGCGTTGGTAGAACTCGGGCGAAGCCTTGTAGACCGACTTGCTTTCAGCCAGTTGGCCGTCGGTCGTGACCACGGTCACGTTTTCCGGCAAGAAGGCGGCGGAGATCGCCACCGCCGCATCCAGCAAGCCGCCCGGATCGTTGCGCAGGTCGAGCACCATGCCCTTCAGGTTGGGCTCCTGCTTGTAGATCTCTTCGACCTTCTTCACGAAGTCGTCGACCGTGCGCTCCTGAAACTGCGACAGGCGAATCCATGCGTAGCCCGGTTCCATGACCTTGCCGCGAACCGATTGCGTGCGAATTTCTTCGCGCGTGATCGTCACCGGGAAAGTGCGGTTCTCGTCCTTGCGGAAGATGGTGAGCAGCACCTTGGTGCCCGACTCACCGCGCATGCGCTTGACCGAGTCGTTGAGGCTCAGGCCACGCACTGCCGTGTCGTCGATCTTGGTGATCAGGTCGTTCGGCTTCAGGCCGGCACGGAAGGCCGGGGAGCCTTCGATCGGTGACACCACCTTGATGAGACCGTCTTCCTGCGAAATCTCGATGCCGACGCCGACGAAGCGGCCCGTGGTGCCTTCGCGGAATTCCTTGAACGACTTCTTGTCGAAGTATTGGGAGTGCGGATCGAGCCCGGCGACCATGCCGGAAATCGCATCGGAGATGAGCTTCTTTTCGTCGATCGGCTCGACGTAATCGCTCTTCACCATGCCGAAGACGGCAGCGAGTTGTTGCAATTCTTCGAGTGGCAACGGGGCAAGAGAGCCCCGTGCGACCGTCTGCAGCGAGACGGTGGTCAACACGCCAGCAACGGCGCCGGCGGCGACCCAGCCGGTGATCTTCAGTTTCTGGCCCATTTGAGAGTGTCCTTGTGGCTCAAACCAATATACACAGCTTGGAAGCAATTTGCCTGCCGGGGTTCCCCGGTCTTGGCACAAACAGTTAACGCATCGACGAGCGGCGCGCGCTTTGTCTTCGACGGCGACTTCAGCCTTTGCCTTGCGAAGCCACGGCCGCTGCGGCCTTGGCTGCAGCCTCGGCATCGCCGAGGTAATAGTGACGCAGCGGTTTCAATTCGTCGTCGAGCTCGTAGACCAACGGGATGCCGTTGGGGATGTTCAGGCCGACGATGTCCGAGTCCGAGATGCCGTCGAGGTATTTGACCAGCGCACGAATCGAATTGCCATGCGCTGCTACGACGAGACGGCGGCCCGAACGAATGGCAGGCGCCATCGACTCGTTCCAGAAGGGCAAAACGCGCGCCACGGTGTCCTTCAGGCATTCAGTGAGCGGGATCTGCTCTGGCGACAGCTTGGCGTAGCGCACGTCGCCGCGTTCGCTGCGCGGATCGGTCGCGTCGAGCGGCGGGGGCGGGGTGTCGTAGCTGCGGCGCCAGACGAGGACCTGTTCGTCGCCGTACTTCTTCGCCGTCTCGGCCTTGTTCAATCCTTGCAGGCCCCCGTAGTGACGCTCGTTCAGGCGCCACGAATGCACCACGGGCAGCCAGGTGCGGTCGAGCTCGTCCAGCGTGTGCCAGAGCGTGCGCGTGGCGCGCTTCAGCACGCTGGTGTAGGCCACGTCGAACTCATAGCCTTCGGCCTTGAGCAGACGCCCGGCCTGCTTGGCCTGATCGACACCGGTCGGCGTCAGGTCGACGTCGGTCCAGCCGGTGAAACGGTTCTCGAGATTCCAGGTCGACTCGCCATGGCGAATCAGTACCAGCTTGTGCATTTGAGGCCTTTGGCGACGCTTACGAAACCTGACATTCTAAAATCGGCGGTTTGCCATTCAAGGACTACCGTGAAATTCATCATCGACAACTGGGTGCTCATCCTGATTGCGCTCAGTTCGGGCGCGATGCTCGCATGGCCGCTGATTCGCGGCGGCGCAAGTGGCTCGCTGACGGCGCAGGGCGCGGTGCAGCTCATCAACCGCGAGCGCGCCGTGGTGGTCGATGTGCGCGAGCCCGATGAGTTCGCCGCCGGCCACGTGACCAACTCGCGCAACGTGCCGCTCGACCAGCTCGAATCCAAGCTGCCGACCACGGTCAAGAACAAGTCGTTGCCGGTCTTGCTCATGTGCGCGACAGGCGCCCGTGCCGGCCGTGCGCTGGCCATCGCCAAGAAACTCGGCTACGAGCAGGCCCAAGTGATCGGTGGCGGGCTCAAGGGCTGGAAAGAGGCTAATCTGCCGGTTGAAAAGGCCTGAGGGCCGCACCACCTACGGGCCTTCCACGGCCCTCGAACTGGACGACCATGCAACCCGTAAAGATGTACACCACCGCCGTTTGCCCCTACTGCATTCGCGCCAAGCAAATCCTGAAGGCCAAGGGTGTCGAGCAGATCGAAGAGATCCGCATCGACAGCGACCCGGCCGCCCGCAGCACCATGATGGAAATCACCCAGCGCCGCACCGTGCCGCAGATTTTTATCGGCGATACGCACGTCGGTGGCTGCGACGAGCTGATGGCGCTCGATAGCCGCGGTGGGCTGGTGCCGTTGCTTCAAGGGACGCAGAGCGCGTCCGCCTGATTCCTGAAGCTGGCGAGGCGATAATCGCCGGCTACCCCCATCAGCCCGCTGCGGGAAGCTCTCCCCCGGCGGGCGTTGTTTTGATCCTCGAAAGTTAGCCATGGCAGACACCCTCGACCCCGTGTTCCAGATTCAACGCGTCTACCTCAAGGACCTGTCGCTCGAGCAGCCCAACTCGCCCGGCATCCTGCTGGAACAAGAGCAGCCGACCGTCGACATCCAGCTCGGCGTCGACGCCCAGCCGGTGACCGAAGGCATCTACGAGATCACCGTGTCGGCCACCGTGCAGACCAAGATCCAGGACAAGACCGTGTTTCTGGTCGAGGCCAAGCAGGCCGGCATCTTCGAAATCCGCAATCTGCCTGAAGACCAGATGGGTCCGATCCTCGGCATCGCCTGCCCGCAAATCGTGTACCCGTACCTGCGCGGCAACGTGGCCGACGTGATCCAGCGCGGCGGCTTTCCGCCCGTGCACCTGGCCGAGATCAACTTCCAGGCCATGTACGAGCAGCAGCAGGCGCAGGCTGCCGGCCAGCCCTCGGCCATCACGACGCAATAAGCATCGTCGGCCATTGCAGTCCAATGCCGAGTCAGTCTCGACGCACCTGACGCGCGAATGACACGCCGATGAAGATCAGCGTGATCGGCGCCGGTGC
>CAXTCC010000023.1:1393-3633 GCA_964242015.1 uncultured Variovorax sp. | reverse complement strand
CTCCGTGGCGCTGCGGTGCCGGTCGTGTGGCTTTGCAAGGGCGTCGAATCGGCGTTGCCCGCGTCAGGCAGCGAGCCTGGCGCCGAGCCTTCGTTCGGCTTGCTCGCGCACGAGGTTCAGGCGCAGGTCGCGCCCGAACTCCGGGCCGGCGTCTTGAGTGGCCCCAGCTTTGCACAGGAAGTGGCCCAGTCGAATCCCACTGCGTTGGTCGCTGCCAGCCCCGATGCGTCCGTGCGCGATGCGCTCGTGGAAGCCTTTCACGGCCCCAGCCTGCGCGTCTATGCCAACGACGACATCGTCGGTGTCGAGGTCGGCGGCGCCGTCAAGAACGTGCTGGCGATCGCGACCGGGTTGTGCGATGGCCTTGCGCTCGGACTCAATGCGCGCGCGGCGTTGATCACCCGCGGTCTGGCCGAGATGACGCGCTTCGGCGTGGCGATCGGCGCACGCACCGAAACCTTCATGGGGCTGTCGGGTCTTGGCGATCTGGTGCTCACCGCCACCGGCGACCTGTCGCGCAACCGCAAGATCGGTTTGCTGCTGGCGGAAGGGCGCTCGCTCGACCAGGCCGTGGCGTCGCTGGGCCACGTTGCCGAAGGCGTGTATTGCGCACGCACCGTGGTGCAACGCGCACGCCACCTGGGAATCGACATGCCGATCGCCGAAGGCGTCGTGGCCTTGCTCGATGGATCGCAGAGCACCGCGGCTGTCGTGGCTGCGTTGATGGGTCGCGAGCCTTCGGCTGAGGGCGGCTGAGGCGGCTGAGATTCGTCAGGCCCGTTCGTGGCTGGGGTCGTTCCCCTTGAAAGTGACACCGACACCTTGTACGGTGGCGCACCTACAAACTGGAGCCCTGGTATGAACCGTCGCCTTTCGCTGTCTCTCTTAGCCGCGGCCTCTGCCGCTGTCCTGCTCGTCGCTTGCGGCTCGATGGGGGCTTCGAAGGGCCCCAGCTTTTTCGTGACCAGCACCAACCCCGGCAAGGGCGCCGACTTCGGCGGGCTCACGGGTGCCGACAGGTACTGCCAGGCGTTGGGCGCCAACGCGGGCGCGGGCGGCCGCACGTGGCACGCCTACCTCAGCAACAGCGCACTGGCCGGGCAGCCGGCCGTGAACGCGCGCGACCGCATCGGCACCGGTCCCTGGTACAACGTGAAGGGCGCCCTGGTCGCCAACAACGTCGACGAACTGCATGGCACCAACATGCTGACCAAGCAAACGGCGTTGACCGAAAAAGGCGAGGTCATCGCGGGCCGCGGTGATCCGGTCAATACGCACGACATCCTGACCGGTTCGACGCCCGATGGCCGCGCAGTGAGCGACGGCAAGGACAACACCTGCGGCAACTGGACCAAGAGTGGTGACGGCTCGGCGATCGTCGGGCATCACGATCGCACCGGCCTCGATCAGAGCGCACCGGCCAAGTCGTGGAACTCGTCGCACGCCACGCAGGGCTGCGGACTGGAAGCGCTCAAGAAGACGGGCGGCGCCGGCTTGCTCTATTGCTTCGCGGCGAACTAGGCTTACCCGGAAAATCGCGCCGGCTCAGGAGGCCGGTGTGTAAGCCAGCCGCACGTAGATCGGGGCAAACGCCTCGGCCTGCGTGATGTCGATCAGCGTTTCTTTCGCGAGTTCGAGCATCGCGATGAAGGTGACGATGAGCACCGGCGTGCCGCGCGTCACGTCGAACAGTTTCTCGAACTCGACGAACTGGCGCCCTTGAAGATGGCGCAGCACGATGCTCATGTGCTCGCGCACGCTCAGCTCTTCACGAGAGATGTGGTGGTGCTGCACGAGCTTGGCGCGCTTCAGGATATCGGCCCAGGCGTCGCGCAAGTCGACCACGTCGACTTCCGGAAAGCGCGGCTTCAGCGACTGCTCGATGTAGACCTGACCCTTCCAGAAATCGCGTCCGTACTGCGGTGCTGCGCTCAACGCCGCAGCGTGCAGCTTGGTCTGTTCGTATTCCAGCAGGCGCCGCACCAGCTCGGCCCGTGGGTCTTCGGCCTCTTCACCGTCTGCCGTCTTCTTGGGCGGCAGCAGCATGCGCGACTTGATCTCGATCAGCATCGCGGCCATCAGCAGATATTCGGCGGCCAGCTCGAGGTTGGTGTGGCGGATCTCGTCGACGTAAGTGAGGTACTGCCGCGTCAGCCCCGCCATCGGGATGTCGAGGATGTTGAAATTCTGTTTGCGGATCAGGTAGAGCAGCAGGTCGAGCGGCCCTTCGAAAGCCTCGA
>CAXTCC010000023.1:0-1293 GCA_964242015.1 uncultured Variovorax sp. | reverse complement strand
TCACGCCGTATGCGCTCAAGCGCGAAACCGAGTGGGAATGGCGCTGGGTGCAGCCGCCGAATTCGCCAATGGTGTTCACCGCTGTGTTGAACGACGACCAGCGCGTGGTGCGCAGCGGCTCGTCGCCCGACAGGGGAACCGAGGCGCCGTGACTGGCGCGGTGATCAGTCCTTGCCGGGAATCACCGCATCGGCGGCCGCACCGACCGCTTTGCCGGTGATTCGCGCAGTGCCGATAACCGCATCCGCGCCCAGCCCGACGACCCCGGCCCCGACACTGACCGCCGTGCTCGCAACCGACACCACCGCGCAGCCTGGGAGCAACGCACAGGCTGCGACGACGAGGCCAAGCAAGAGTGTCGACCGCAAGCGCGTCACTTCAGCGCACCCGCATGCCCGGCACCGCACCCGGCCAAGGCTCCAGCACATGGATGCCCGGATTGGCTTTTTCGTCTGCATGGCTTGCAGCCAGCACCATGCCTTCGCTGACGCCGAACTTCATCTTGCGCGGTGCCAGATTCGCGACCAGCACCGTCAGCTTGCCCACCAACTGTTCGGGCTGATAAGCCGATGCGATGCCGCTGAACACGTTGCGCATCGTGCCTTCGCCGGCGTCGAGCGTGAGGCGCAGCAGCTTGGTCGAGCCGTCTACTTTCTCGCAGGCCACGATCTTCGCGATGCGCAAGTCGATCTTGGTGAAGTCGTCGATGGTGATGGTCGATGCGATGGCTTCGCCGCCTGGTGCGAAGTTGGCTGCGACCGCTTCGATTTCAGTCTTCGGATCAGGTACCGCTACGGCGGCCTCATTCGGCTCGAACAACGCGTCGAGCACCTTGGCATCGACCCGCTGCATCAGGTGCTTGTAGTCGCCGATCACGTGCCCCGCGGCGAGCGGACGGCCCGCATCGGCCCATGTCAGCGGCGCGATGGCCAGAAAGGCCTCGACATTCAGCGCCAGCGCCGGCAGCACCGGCTTCAGGTACAGCGTGAGCAAACGGAACGCCTCGATGCAGACCGTGCACACGTCGTGCAGCCGCGCTTCCATGCCTTCCTTCTTCGCCAATTCCCAGGGCTTGTTGGCATCGACATACGCGTTCACACGGTCGGCCAATGCCATCGTATCGCGCAGCGCGCGTGCGAAGTCGCGCTCGTCGTAGAGCCTGGCGATGTCCGCCGCGCCGGCACGCAATGCCGCCAGCAGTTCGGCGCCATCCCCCGACGCCTCGCCCAGCTTGCCGCCGAAGCGCTTGCCGATGAAGCCCGCCGCGCGGCTCGCGATGTTGATGTACTTGCC
>CAXTCC010000022.1:24409-30247 GCA_964242015.1 uncultured Variovorax sp. | reverse complement strand
GGATCGCAGGCGATCGCGGCGGACCAAATTGTTGTCGGTGCAGGGAGCGCAACCCAGATGCAAGGCCGAAGCGTCATCATTGGGAACACCTCGTATGCGACGGACGGCACCGATCTCAACATAAGCACAGCTCTCGGTCTGAACAACAGTGGCTCGCTTGTGGTTGGCAACAACTCTTTTTCAACCGGGATAAGCGTCGGCATTGGCAACGATGTAGATGCCGAAGACCGATCCGTCGCTGTTGGCAGCAACACTGTGGCGATGGCACAGGGCGTCGCGCTCGGGTTCAGAGCTTCGGCAACAGCACCCGGTGGCGTTGCTTTGGGCGCCAACTCCGTCTCCGATCGAGCTCTCGCCCCGACTGCTGGCAGCCTCGTGGCCGGCAGCTTCGCTGTCCCGTTCAACACAACCGACAAGACACTTCTCGGCGCTGTCTCGGTCGGCAACGCCACCAGCTACCGCCAGATCACCAACGTGGCCGACGGCACGCAGTCGCAAGACGCGGTCACGGTGCGTCAGCTGACCGGTGCGTTGCAGTCGTTCGCGGTCACGCCGACCAAGTACTTCCACGCCAATTCGGCCGCGGCGGACTCGTTGGCGGTGGGCAGTGAATCGGTGGCGGTCGGGCCGCAGACCGTGGTCAATGGCAACAACGCCATCGGCATCGGCAACGGCGCGACCGTGCAGATCTCGGCACCGGGGAGCATCGCGATCGGTCAGGGCGCCAACACGCAGTTGGCCGACTCGATCGCCATGGGTACCAATGCTTCGGCGGCCGCAGTGCAGGGCATCGCGCTCGGCGCTGGCAGCATCGTCAACGTGGCAGGCGGCGTGGCATTGGGCGCAGGCTCGGTTGCCAGCACGGCAGCCGGCGCCAAGGGCTATGTGCCGACCGGCGCCAGCACCGCACAGACGGCAGCCGTCAACGCGACGACCAGCACGCTGGCAGGTGTGTCGGTCGGCGATGCAGCCACCGGCCAACTGCGCCAGATCAACGGCGTGGCTGCGGGCGCGGTCGACAGCGACGCGGTCAACGTGAGTCAGTTGAAGGCGGTGCAGACGTCGGTGACCAACATCGACAACAACGCGGTCAAGTACGACACCACGGCCGCCGGCACGACCAACTACAACTCGGTCAACCTGGGCAACAGCAACTCGACAGGCCCGGTCACGCTGGGCAATGTCGCCAACGGCGTGGCGCCCAACGACGCGGTCAACGTGCAGCAGTTGAACGCTGGCGTGACGAGCGCCAATGCGTACACCGATGCACGCGTGAACGGGCTCCAAGGAAACATCGACGGCGTGGCACGCAAAGCCTATGCGGGTGTGGCGTCGGCGATGGCACTCGAAAGCGCGCCTTACATCGCGGGCAAGACGACCTATGCCGCAGGTGTCGGCTACTACCAGAGCCAGGGGGCTGTCGGCGTCGCCTTGCGCCGCACTGCGGACAACGGGCGATGGAGCGTGACCGGTGGCGTGTCGGCCAGCGCGGGCGGCGTCGCGGTGCGTGCGGGCGTGTCGGGCATATGGGATTGACGGGATGAAGAGCGAACACGACCTCCTCCGCATCCAGCGCTTCCCTTATTCCACCTTCCCGGAGCTAGACACCATGTCATCGCACTCATCATTTCGTTTCATCCGTACCGCCGCCAGCGTGCTTGTACTTTCTTGCGCAAGCCTCGCGGCCTCGGCGCAGCAGGTGCCGCCTGCCGTCGCTGCACCCGCTTCAAGCGACGTTAATTTTCCGTCGCTCGACAGCTCGTATTTGAAGATCGGATCGTTCGTCGGTCCCGACCACGTGAGGCGCATCACGCCGGGCGTGAGCAAGGACCAGGTGCGGCTCGAGCTCGGCAATCCGCAGTACAGCGAAGGCCTGTTCGGCGTTCGCGAATGGGACTACGCATTCAACTTCTATACCGGCAAGGGCAACGAATACGTCACCTGCCAGTTCAAGGTGAAGTTCGACCTCGTCGACAACATCTACCGCACGGCCAGCACGCACTGGAAGGGCGTCGCGTGCGAAAACTACTTGAGCCCGGTGGTGATGGCGCAGGCTGTTCCGGTGGTGATGGCTGCGCCGGCAGCCGCACCGACCACGCGCCGGCTGACGTTGGGTGCCGATGGGCTTTTCAGGTTCGCGAAGTCCGGCTTCGACGATCTGCTGCCTGAAGGCCGCGGCCGGCTCGAAGCACTGGCAACGCAGCTGCGTCGCGACGGCGTCGTGCTCAGCTCGATCATCATCACCGGCCACACGGATCGCATCGGTTCCGACGCATCCAACGTGGCGCTCTCGCAAGCGCGTGCCAACACCGTCCGCAGCTATCTGGTGGGCAAAGGCATCGATGGCAAGCTGGTTCGTGCCTATGGCGCCGGGGAAACGCAACCGGTGGCGCAATGCGTCGGCGAGCGCGTCACGCCTGAATTGGTGGCTTGCCTGCAGCCGAACCGGCGGGTCGATATCGAAGTCGCGGGGCAGCAATGACGGTGCAGCGCGTGCCCCGCACAGCACCCGTTCGATCACGGCGCGCTGATCGCCTCCGCGCCTTGCTGGCTTGCGGCCTGTTGGCCTGTTCGACCCTGGCTTCGGCCCAGGTTCAGCCCGTTCAGCAAGGCCAGCCCGCTGCACCGGCTGCGCCACCGCGCAACGCGCTGGAGTTGCTGACGGCGCAAGCCGGCATCGGCACCTGCATGAGCACCGTGCATCGCGTAGCTCCGGCCATGACGGGGCCGACGGGTGCGTTTGCAGCCATGCTGATGACGAACCCGGTCGCGCCGGATGCGTCGGCGTTCGCTGCCTCGGTCGAGCGCGCAGAGCCGACCGGCACGCGCTTCGTCAGCGCTGTCTTTGCCCCGACCGGGCGTGGTGGCTGCGACGTGGGCTACGACATGATCGACGTGTGGGCCAAGCCATGTCAGCAAGTCGCGGTGCAAGACCTGGGCTATACCAAGGCGCTCAACGTCGTCGGCAAATCGATCGGGGTGGTTCCGATCAGCGCGACGCATCACATCTACCTGATGCCCACGGCCGGCAACGGCTGTGTCAGCATCACCAAGGAATTGCTATTTCCCTGACCTGGGCTGGCGTTGCGGTCCGACCCCGCGCAAGACTCCGTCGAGCGATCGTTCGCTCCGATATTCCAAGGAGTGCTCCGCCATGTTGAGAAAAATTCGTCCTTCCTTCGTCGGTGCCGTATGTCTGGCGTTGTCCGGTATTGCAAGCATCGCCGCGGCGCAGTCAGCCATGCCGGCAATGCGCGGCGACGGCGCCGCACGCTATGTGTGCGGCGGCATCGGCTCCGATGAGTCGACGGCTTTTCGGGCTGCCATGAAAGACCATCCACTCGCCTTGCTGTTCGCCCGTGCCGACGGCGCCTACGAGGCCGATGTCGCGGTCAGCATCCAGGACGAGAAGAACATGACGGCGCTCGCATTTCGTGCCAACGGGCCGGTTTGCCTGATCGACCTGCCTGCCGGGAAGTACGTCGTCAACGCGGATGCCGGCGGTGCTTCAAAGAAGCAGCCGGTGACCGTGGGTGGCGGCTCGAAGTCGGTCGACTTCCGCTTTTGATCTGACATGAACTGGGCGCCGCCCTTGCGGGAGCGCCGTGTTCTTCAGACTGTCGCCAGCGCCTTCTCGATGTCGCGTTCCATCGAGGCGGGCGTGTCGAGTGGCGCATAGCGCTTCAACACGCTGCCGTCGCGCGCCACCAGAAACTTGGTGAAGTTCCACTTGATGGCGGTGCTGCCGAGCAAGCCCGGCTTTTCTTTCGTGAGCCACTGGTAGAGCGGTGCGGCGGCGCTGCCGTTGACGTCGATCTTTTCCATCATCGGAAAGCTGACGCCGTAGTTCTTGGTACAGAACGCGCCGATCTCTTCATTGGTTCCGGGATCCTGGGAGCCGAACTGGTTCGACGGAAATCCAAGCACCGTCAGCCCCTGCTCCGCGTACTTTTCGTAGAGCTTCTCCAGTCCCTCGAACTGCGGCGTAAAGCCACACTTGCTCGCCGTGTTGACGATCAGCAAGACCTTGCCGCGATAGCTCGAAAGCTGCACGCTCTTGCCGTCGATCTGGGTTGCGTCGAAATCGTAGACGGTGGTCATGTGACTCTCCTGGGTCAATGGTGTTTGTCGCTGCGCGCGATGGCAAGCAGATGCTGCACCTCTTCCGGGTACTTCTGCAAGTTGCTCAGATGCCAGCGGCGAATGAGCCACATGAAACCGGCGACCAGCCCGCCGAAAGCGGTGATCGCAGCATTGGCCGAAAGGCCCAGCCCGGTGCAGGCGCTGTAGAAGCCGCCGAGCAAAAGAATGCAGGCCTGCTCGTTGAAGTTCTGCACCGCGATCGATCGGCCGGCCCCCATCAGGTTGTGGCCGCGATGTTGCAACAGCGCATTCATCGGCACCACCAGGAAGCCGCCGCACCCGCCCAACAAGATCAGGAAAGGCACCGCCAGCCAGACGTTGCCGATGAAGATCATGCAGATGACCAGCACGCCCATGCCGATGCCCATCGGAATGACCTGCGTCGCGGTGTCGAGTTTCATGCGCATCGACGCGGCCACCGCGCCGACTGCCATGCCGATGGTCACCACGCCCGTCAGCCAGGAGGCTTGCGTCGTGTTGTAGCCGAGAGCCACGGAGCCCCACGCGATGACGATGTATTTCAGGTTGCCGCCCGCGCCCCAGAACAGCGTGGTGGTGGCCAGCGAAATCTGACCGAGCTTGTCGCGCCAAAGACGTGCGTTGCAGTGCCAGAAGTCAGGCAGCAGCGACGCGATGTTGCGCACGAGGCCGTGCTGCCGGTTGCTGCGCAGCGACCGCATCTCGACGCCGGTGTGCGGAATGCGCGTGTTGAACCAGGCGGCCAGCGCGTAGACGAAGATCAGCACGCTGATCGCGGCGGCCGGCGGTGTGTCGACGCCGGTATCGATGAACGGCATGTCGAACTGAAGCAAGTGACTCGACACGGTGTGCCCGACCAGCGTGCCGCCGAGCACGATGCCCAGCAAGATCGATGCGATCGTCAGGCCTTCGATCCAGCCGTTGGCCTTCACCAGTTGCGACGCCGGCAACAGCTCGGTGAGGATGCCGTACTTGGCCGGCGAGTACGCCGCGGCGCCGAGGCCGACGATCGCGTACGACAGCAACGGGTGCGTGCCGAACAGCATCATCAGGCAGCCCACCACCTTGATGGCATTGCTGATGAACATCACCTTGCCCTTGGGCAAGGCGTCGGCAAAGGCGCCGACCAGCGGGGCCAGCACCACGTAGAAGACCGCGAAGATCGGCACCAGCGCGGCGCGCTGCCACTCGGGTGCGCCGGCACTTCTCATCAGTTCGACAGCCGCCACGAAAAGCGCTTGGTCGGCCAGTGACGAAAAGAACTGGGCCGACATGATGGTGTAAAAACCGCGCTTCATCGAGGGGCTGGCTGGCCAGAGAGGGGGCTGCTGGCAATAGTGAAAAAAGGCTACCGCCCGTGGCGGATGGGCGGTTATAGCATGGGGTCGCGATGCCAAAATGAGCGCTTCCACCCGTGTTTTCTGTGGGCATTGCGCCTTTGTTTGCACATTCCATCGCCATTCGTTTGCACATTCGAAATCGAGCCTGAGATGCCCCGTCCGATTCTTGCCACCGTTCATGCCGACGCTTTGCGCCACAACCTGGACCGTGCGCGCCGTGCCGCGCTGGACTCGCGTGTGTGGGCAGTGGTCAAGGCCAATGCCTACGGCCACGGCATCGAACGCGTGTTCGACAGCTTCCGGGGTGCCGACGGCTTCGCGTTGCTCGACCTGGCCGAAGCGGAGCGGGTCCGCGCGCTCGGCTGGCGCGGCCCGG
>CAXTCC010000022.1:0-24309 GCA_964242015.1 uncultured Variovorax sp. | reverse complement strand
TTGCTCGACCTGGCCGAAGCGGAGCGGGTCCGCGCGCTCGGCTGGCGCGGCCCGGTACTGCTGCTCGAAGGCGTGTTCGAGCCGCGCGACCTGGAGCTTTGCTCCCGCCTCGACCTTTGGCACACCGTGCACTGCGACGCGCAGATCGACATGCTGGCTGCGCACAAGACGCAGGCGCCGCAGCGCGTGTTCCTGAAAATGAACTCCGGCATGAACCGCCTCGGCTTCGCGTCGTCGCGCTTTCGATCGGCTTGGACGCGCCTCAACGCGCTGCCGCAAGTCGACGAGATTTCCTTGATGACCCACTTCAGCGATGCCGACGGTGCCCGAGGCATCGCGCATCAGCTCGAAGCGTTCGAAGAGGCCACGCGCGACCTGCCGGGCGAGCGTTCCATCGCCAACAGCGCCGCGACGCTGCGGCATGCGGCGCTGGCCCGCGGCGACTGGGTGCGTCCCGGCATCGTGTTGTACGGCAGCGCGCCCGACTTTCCGGAACACAACGCGGCGCACTGGCAATTGCAGCCCGGCATGACGCTCGCCACGCGACTGATCTCGGTGCAAACGCTGCAGGCCGGTGACACCGTCGGCTACGGCTCCAGCTTCACCGCGGAAGGGCCGCTGCGCATCGGCGTCGCGGCCGTCGGCTATGCAGACGGCTATCCGCGGCACTGCACGACCGGCACGCCGGTGCTGGTGAACGGCGTGCGCACGCGCATGGTCGGTCGCGTCAGCATGGACATGATCACGGTCGACCTCACGCCGGTGCCCGATGCAGGTTTCGACAGCGAGGTCACGCTGTGGGGCCGCGCCGGCAGCGGCGCGCTGCTGTCGATCGACGACGTCGCGCAGGCGGCCGGCACGGTCGGCTATGAGCTGATGTGCGCGGTGGCGCCGCGGGTGCCGTTCGCGATCGATTGAGTCGGCCGAGCGGTTTCGAGCGCGGGCACAGATGAAGATCCTGTCGAACTGGCGCTCGGTCCGGTTGTGGGAAAGCCAGCTGGAGCGCGACCTGCATCGCGACTACAACCTGCGCACGCACGGCCTCCTCATCGGCAGTGCCATGTTGTTGTTGATGTGGGCGGTGTCGGCGTTGCTCATGCACTTCGGCACGCATTCGCTGGCGGCGCGCTACGCCTTCACGCTCGGCGTCGGCTACCTGGCGTACCTGGCGCTGCTCCGATGGTGGGCGCAACGGCTGGTCGAAGGGCGCACGCAGGTGAATCCCGATGTGCCGGATCCCTCGGACTTCGGCCTCGACGGGGTGGGCGAAGTTGCATCCAACGGCAGCTTGCTGTCCGACGCGGCCAGCGGCGCCTTCGATGTCGCGGCCGCCGCTGACGAAGGGGCGATCGTCGTCGTCCCTGTCGTCGCCATCTTCCTGATCGTCGTGGCGATCGTCTTCGGCGCCGGGTGGCTCACGCTGCTCTACTTCGGCTGGGACACGCTGCTGGCGGTGGCCGTCGAAGTCGCGTTCTCTTATGTATCGGCGCGTGCCGTCGTGCGCGTGGCACGCGAGGGCTGGCTGTTGGTCGCAGTCAAGCTGACCTGGAAGCCGCTGCTCGGTGCGTTGCTGTGCGCCGTGCTGCTCGGCGCCACCATCGACCATTTCATGCCACAGGCGCACTCGCTTCCTGAAGCGGTGCGCCTGCTGCTGCGATAAGGAATCGCTCGCTCGCTCGATCAGAAGTTCAGCTTGACGCCGACGGAGCCTTGCACCGACGACTTCATTTTTGCGTCGCCGGTGCCCGTCTTGAAGACATGCCCGACTTCGCCATACACGCTCGTGGTCGGTGTCAGCTTGAGCGTGAAGCCGGCCGCGGTTTCGATCGACGTGTAGCCGATGGCGGAGCGCACCGCCGTCGTCGCTGCCGGCCCCACGAAGCGCGTGGTGTCGTGCCCAGAGAAGCCATGCCACAGGTTGACGCGTGCATAAGGTTGCAGGCGGCCCAGCGACGTTGCCATGTCGCCCTTCAGCCTGAAGCCGAGCCGGCCGATCACCGCGTTGGCGGGATCCTGCTCGATCGTCGAACCGGTGATGGCGCCACCGTCCATGTGCGAGCGTTGGTAGATGAGCTGGGCCTGGGGCTCGATCGTCCAGTTACTGCCGATCGCGAACGGCTGACCGATCTCGATCGACGCGGTCGTGCTGCGCGCATCCTGTATGCCCGGCGAGCGCCCGTCGGTTGCGGCGGGCGACACATCGTGCAGGCCGTACTGCAACACCATATCGGCGTAGAAGCGGTTGGCGTTGGTGTACGTGGCGTAAGTGCCGAAGTCGTGCGAGTCGATGCGTGCGGTGCCTGCGCTCACCGCGCCGGTTGCGGTCATGCCGGTCACCCGCGCATCGTTGCGCAGAATGCCGACGTAGACCCCCGCATTCCAGTTGTCGCTGGCAAACAGATCGAGACCGGTCTGAAATCCGCCGAAGCTGCTGTGCGAGTCGGTGGCCACGGCGCTGCTCTTTTGCTCGACATCGGTGTTGCCACCGATGATGCGGCCCCAGGCGCGCTGTCCTTGCCCGCCCCAACCGGATGGCTGACGCTGCCCGGCCCGCAGATCGAGATCGTCGTCGCCGACGCGGCGGTGCAGATTGCCGAGCATGGCGAGGTCGCCCTGGCGCACGAGGTTCGGCAGTGCGCTGTACAACGGCAGCTCGGATCGGAAGCTCGAGCGCAGGTACCAGTTCTCGCCGCCACCCGCCGTGTCGCCGCCGACCAGCCGATAGTCGAAGGCGCCTGCGAGGATCTTGTCGCCGGCCAGTGCAAAAGCATCTTTGCTGGTGTGCACAGTCGTGGTCGCGCCGTTCGTCGCGCTCACCAGTTCGATGCCGTTGCCGGTCGTGGCGCCGCCGAGTACGCCGATGTCTGTGATGGAAATGACGGTGCGACCGCTGGCCGAGGCGCTCGCGCCATTGATCACCAGCCGGTCGGAAACGCCGTGGGTGCCCACCTGCGTGCCGAGCTTCAGCGTACCGCCCTGGCCGATGTAGTTGCCATTGACGGTCAACGTCGAACCGGGCGAACCGCTGACCAGCGACACAGTGCCTGCGTTGCTCAGCGCGGCCACGGTCTGGCGGGTGCCGGCGGTGTCGAGCGTCGCGCCGGCAGCCACGACGTGGGCCGATGCGGCGCTGAAGGTGTCGGCAACACCGGCCTTCAGCGTGCCGCCGGCCACGGTCGTGACGCCGCTGTAGCTGTTCGCGCCTGACAGCACGGTGGTGCCGCTGCCGACTTGCTGCAGCGCGCCGGTGCCGCTGATCTTTCCGCCCAGCGTGAGCGCGTTCGTCCGGTCGACGACCAGCACGCCGTTGTCTGCGATATCGCCCTGAATGCTGCCGGTGGTGCCGCCGTTGCCGAGTTGCAGCGTCCCGCTCGCGATGGCCGTGCCACCGCTGTAGCTGCTGTCCGCCGTCAGCGTCAGCGTGCCTGCGCCCGTCTTGGTGAGCTTGCCGCTGCCGGTCACGTCGGTCGACAGCGTCGCCATGTTGCCGTTGGTGTCGATGGTGCCGTTGTCGGCCCCCAGCGTGACCTGGCGTGCCGTGTCGAAGCCCGCGCCGTACTTCAACGTTCCGCCGTTCAGGGTGACGCCGGTGTCGGCTGCGCCGAGGTTGCGATCGGCGGAAACCTGCAGCGTGCCGCCGCTGACCGTCGTTCCGCCGCTGTACGTGTTGGCACCGTTGAGGACCAGGGTGCCGAGGTCGGCCTTGTCGATGCCGCCGCTGCCGGCGATCGTGTTGTCGTAGCTCGCTGTATAGCCGAGTCCTGCGACAGTGCCGTCTCCTACCCGGATGACCGTGTGTGCCGTGTCGGTCAGCAGTGTGTCGCCTGCGATCCGGTAACCGTCGACGGCGAACTGTGCGCCGCTGAACATCACCTGCCCGCTCGCATTGCTCACCGTCACGGTGCCGCCGGGGAGACCCTGAAAAACCGAGAAGGCGTTGTTGGACCAGGGCGCATTCATCTGGCCCGTCATGTTGGTCCAGTTGTCGTTGACGGCGAGCTGCCACACCCCGCTGCCACCTTCGATGGCCCCGTTGTTGCGTTCCACGCCACCTGCGCCGCCCGTGCCGTCCCAGTAGTTGAGCAGCACCCCGGTCGTGTTGACCAGGTTCACTTGATTGGCCACTGAAGTCTGCACGTACAGATCGCTCGCGCCGGCCGGGACGCTGCCGATCGCCAGACCGTTGTTGGTGAGCGCGCCGCCGTAGTTGTAGACCCGATAGACACCGGCACCGAAGCTGCCGCCCGCCGGCGTCGCAGGAACGCTCACGTTGAGCGTGCCGTCCAGAACCAGATCACCGCCGACATTGACCAGATCGTTGTATGCCCCGCCTGCGACATACGCCTGCCCGAGCTGCCAGTTCTGCAGCGAGCCCGACGAGAGGCCCAGGTTGCCATTGATGCCGAGCGTGCCGCTGCTGCCCACGTTCATTCCGGGCGACAGGATGGCGCCGTCGGCGACCACGACATTGCCGCCCACGATGCCGGCACCACCGAGCGTCGCGCCGCTGGCGACGCTTGTTGCGCCCGTTGCGGCCGACTGGTTGCCGTTGACGAGCAAGGTACCTGCGCTCACCAGAGTGGCGCCGGCATAGCTGTTGTCGCCGCGCAGATCCGTCACTCCGCTGCCTTGCTGGGTCAGCGTGCCGCTGCCGCTGATGGCGCCCGCCAGAGTCAGCGTGTTGTTGCGGTTGATCACCAGCGCGCCGTTGTCGACGATGGGGCTGACGGCTGCAATGCCGCCGGTGGCCGCGCCGCCCGCGACGTCCGCACCGAGTTGCAGCGTGCCGCCGCTGTGGATGGTCGTCGTGCCGGTGTAGGTGTTATCGGCGGTGAAGAAGGTGGTGCCCGCGACGTCGCGCACGAAGTTGCCGCTGCCGCTGATCACGCCGCCATAGGCCTGCGCATCCAGGTTGTCGAAGACGAGCGTGCCGGCGCCGCTGGCATCGGAGGTCACGACGTCGTGGTTTGCGATGCTGCCCGCTGTGGCACCGGCGCCGCCAACGCGCAAGACCGCATTGCCGGCCACCTTGATTTCGCTTGCAGCACCTGCGAGTTGCAGGGTGTCGACGATGCGCACGTCGGCGCCGTTCGTTGCGGCCAGCTTGTTCCAGCCGGCGCCGATGTTGGTGCCACGCGCGAGGTCGTCGGCTCCGGCTGTGGCGCCGAAGGTCCCGACTTTGGCAGCGCCGCCCGTGGTGCCGCTGAACTCGATGCTGTCCCCAGCGCCGCTGCCCGTCAGGAGGTGCCGCGTGGTCGACAGGTCGACCGCACCGATCAGCGCCGAGTTGCCGACACCGTTGCCCATGTCGACTTCGCCGTCGAGCGTGCCGGCCGTCCAGACGAACCTGTCGCTGCCGTCGCCGGTGTTGACGGCGCCCCTCACGGCGCCGCCCACGAGATTGACGGTATCGGCGCCGCTGCTCGCCAGAATTGCCACGGCCGCGCTGTTCAGCGCAGTGACCGTGCCCGAATTGGTGATGGTCTTGCCGCTACCGCTGCCATCGATCACGGGAGCGACCGTGCTCGCCGAATTCAGCGTGCCGGTGTTGGTGATGCTCGCCGCATCGTGCGCCACCACGGCAGCGCCGCCGTTGGCACCCTGCACGTCGATATTGCCTGCCGTGCCGACGTTGCCGGTCGTCCGCGCGTCGATGCCCGTGCCGCCGTTCGATGCGGCCAGCACGTTGATCTGGTAGCCCGGGCCGACGTTCAGATCGCTCGACGCTGTGCTGCCGTCGAAATTGCGGAAGGCGATGCCGGTGCCGGTGCCGGCCACGTTGAGCGTCGCAGTGGAACTCGCGTCGAAGCTGGTCGCGGTGCGAATGGCGGCACCGTCGACGGCGTTGATCGTCACACCGGTCAGTTTGACGGCGCCGATCTCGGCCTTGTTCTCGATGCCGGCACCGGAGCCCGTGGCGTTGATCGTGAGGTTCGATGCGTCGAGCGCCGCCGCACCGGTGTCGAGCAGGATGCCGTTGGCCGTGCCTCTGGTGTTGATGACGTTGCCACTGCCGGCAACCGTCAGCATCGCGCCGTCGAGCAACTGCACGCCCGCGATGCCGCCGTCGACATCCACCTGTCCGAGCCTCTCGATGCGGGCATCGTTGCCGGAGGCGCGCACTCCGACGCCGCCGCCGACCTGGATCGCGCTCGTGCTGTCGTTGATGAGGCGTCCGCCTTGTTGCACGTCAACGCCGACGCTGTCGGCACCGCTCAGGGAGAGCGTCGACGAAGCATCGAGCGTCACCGCGCCGAGATTGCGGGCCACGTACCCCGTCACGCCGGAGAGGGCGGACGCTACGGCAGTCCCCGAGTTCAGCGTGGTCGCGACCGGGGCCCCGCTGATGGCACCGCCGAGCGTGTGCTTCTGGCCGTCGACGATCGCTGCGATGGTGTTGGGCGCATCCAGAACGATCTGCGTGCTGTCGCTGATGTTGCCCGTCGCGCCCCCTTCGATCTTCACGGCGGTCGTGCCGGTGTTGCCGACCGCGCCGACGTGGAATGTGGCGTTGGCGGTGGTCACCGAAGTGCCGGCCCCGGTGCCGTACACGGCCACCGAGTCCGTGCCCGTGACGCTCAGGTCGAGGTTCTGCCCACCGGCTCCGTTGGTGCCGTTGAAGGTCGCGCCATCTGCCACGCGGAACAAGGTCGTGCGTGCGAAGCCGCCATCGCTCATGGCGGCACCCGCGACGTTGGCTTCGGCTCCGTTGCCGAACAGGAAAAAGCCGATCTGGTCGGTGTTGCCGAAGGCCGGCGTCGCGTTTTGCGTCAGATTGGCGACGACCGTGCTGCCGTTGCTGCGGGCGTGAACGCCGATGGCGCCCTGACCGCCCAGAGCAATGGGCGAATCGATGTTGACGGTGGCCGCGCCGGTGCTGGTGCCCTCGACCCACACACCGTAATTGCGCGTTTCGGTCGCGGGGTCCGCGCCGCCGGTTACGTTGATGGCGCCGGTGCTCGTGGTCGAAGCGGCCGCATCGATCGCACCCGACGACAGCACCTTCAGGCCGATGTTGTTGATGCCGCCGACGGTGATGGTGCCGTTGTTCGTGACGGCGCTGGATGCGGTCGCGCCCGTGTTCTGCGCGAGCATGCCGATGTTGCTGCGCGGTGACGCGACGCCGGTGCCACCCAGAACGTCAATGACGCCATCGTTGGTCACCCGTCCCGTGCCCGCGGCCAGGATGCCGGCCGCGTGTTGCACCTTGGAGCCGATGGTGATCGAGCCGCTGTTGACGACCTCGCCGCTGCCCGCCGCGTAGATGCCGGCGCTCAACGCCGCGCCGCCGCTCATGGCGACGTCGGCAGCCGCGGCGCCCGCAGTCGCCTGGGCCTCGCGGCCGATGTAGATGGTGCCTGCGTTGCTGAAGCTGGCGCTGTCGGCCACGGTGACCCCGTAGCCCGTCGCGTCGCCGACGGCGCTGGTTCCGTTGCGGCCGTCTGTCAGGTTGACAGTGCCGGTGTTGGTGCCTGTCGAGGTGCCGGAGAGTGAGATACCGGTCGCACCCTGACCCAGTGTCGACAGTCCGATGTTGACGACGCCGGTATTGCCGACGTTGCTTGCGCCCAGCGCCTGGATGCCGGTGGCGCCGTGCGAATCGACGTTCTGCCTGCCGTCGTTGTCGATGAACAGGTTGGCACTGATCACGCCGTTGTTGCTCGCCGTGGCGTTCGTCACCTGCATGCCGACGGCGGCGGGCGAGTTCTGGCTCGTGGCCCACACATCGAGTTCGCCGTTGTTCACGAGCCTGGCGCCCGTGTCGGCGCGCATTGCACCGTTGTTGCTTCCGGTGACCGCCAGCGCGGCGCCAGCAGCGAGTTGACCGCTCGCATTGGCACCGGTTGCGTAGATCACGTTGAGGTTGCCGGTGGGCGCGGTCGCCGCGTTGTCATGGACGGCGCCATCGGTCCAGACCTTGTATTGCCAGGTCACGGTTTCTTTGGTCAGGGCAAGCCCGATCCAGGTGTCGTAGCGCTGCTGCGCCTGGGTCTGCGTGAGGCCTTCGCCACCGTTTGCCACGGGCACGAGCCAGGTGCCGAGCTGCGCGCTGAGCCAGTCGTTGTAGGCCGCGAGTTCGGTCGGTGTCGTCACGCTGTGCGTCACGGAGTTGCCTTGGCCGTCGGTCGTGGCAAACGTGCCGCCGAACTGCGTTACCACCTGGCTCATCGTCTGCGTTTCCGGCGCGACGACCGGCGCCAACTGGAAGTCGACACGGTTCCGCGATGTCCAGTCGACCGTGCTGGCTGCGGTGCCCGTGCCGTCCGCCAGCGTCAAGGTGGTGTTTTTCGCCATCAACGCGATGGTGTTGGCGGGCGCGCGAACGAGCTGCGTGGCATCACCGAGGTTGACCGTCAGCGCACCGCCGGTGCTCTGCACCTGACCGAGGCCGACACCCTGATGAATGTGGACGTTGCCTTGGTCGAGGAGAAATTCGCTCAGGCCCGACAGCGCCGGAAAGTAGCTGCCGCTGGTGAGGGCGGTCGACTGATAGGTAGTGAACGAAACGTTGCTCTGGGTGACCGGATCGAACGCAGACGTGCTGCCGTTCTGCTGCGGCGCGACGATCCCGTTGCCCGACACGCTGAAGTAGTTGGCGTAGTTGGCCGTCGTGGCGCTGCCGCTGATGAAGGTCAACTTGCCGTCGGCAATCAGGCTCTCGACCGTGGCGGGTGCGCCTTGGGCGTAGCCGCCCGGATTGATGGGAGCGATGGGCCCGTCGATCGTCAGACTGCCGCCGCCGGAGACCGTGTATTGATAGCCGGACGACGTGTCCGGATCGCCGATCGCGAGCATCGGAACAGCGTATGCCGACGAAGCCAGCAGTGCGCCGACCGCCGCGCCGATCGCGACGCTTCGAGCAATGCCCGACCTGGAGGACTTCGACTTGCCCCGCGTGATTTCGGAAGCGGCAACCCATGTGCCGGACGCTTCACACCAGATATTGCGATGGACCTTGTTCATTTCCTGTTCCCTTGACGTGTGCGCCAGGTCGAATTGCCTGGTCGGCAGGGGTGCGATGCTCATCGCGACCCCGTCGTGAAGGTAGGAAAAAAGTCCGCAATCCGCGGTTAAGGCATTAGTTCACGGTGAGTGACAATTGAAGTGAGGGTGGTGTGAGAAAGATGACGTTCTGGCAGACGGAGCGCAGCATTTTTCACACGGCTGAATTTGTCCCGCTCGGTGTAAATCAGTAGAGCTCGAGCTCGCGGCCCTTGAGCCGCGCCAGACCTAGCAACGCATCGGTGAACGGCGTCGGCACCTTCGTCAGCTGGCCGAGTTCGCGCACCACGCTCACGAGTGCGTCGAGCTCGATGGCGCGATTCGCTTCCACGTCCTGCAGCATCGAGGTCTTGAAGGCGCCGAGCTTGCGCGTGACGGCATGTCGGTCTTCCGGGCTGTCGGTGATCGCGATGCCGATGCGGGCGCCGATCTCCTTGGCCTCCAGCATCACGGCCGAAATAAAGCCGAGCACCAGGTCGTCCGACATGATCTTGTCGGTGGTGGCGCCCGTCAGCGCACTGATCGGGTTGACCGTCATGTTGCCCCACAGCTTGAACCAGATGTCTTTCTGGATCTGCGGCGACACGCTGCATTCGATGCCGGCGCGCGTCAGCAGCGCGGCCAGTTCGGTCACGCGCGGCGATGCGCCACCGGACGGCTCGCCGATGATGAGCCGGTTGCCGAAGTGATGCCGCACCACGCCGGGCGCGTCGAGCGAGCAACTCGCGTGCACCACGCCGCCGACCACGTGCGATGCCGGAATGGCAGCAGCGATGGCGCCGTCCGGGTCGACCGCTGCCAGCCGTGAGCCGGCGAGCGCACCGCCGAAACCGCCTTCCAGAAACCACCACGGCACGCCGTTCATGGCCGTCAACACGATGGTGTCGGGGCCGATCAGCGGCGCGATCTGCGCAGCGACACCTGCCAACGCGGGCGCCTTCACCGCGACCACCACCAGGTCTTGCGGGCCGAGATCGGCGGGGCTTGCCACCGCGTTGACCGGCACGCGCAGGCGCTCGCCGCCGCGCACCAGCGACAGGCCGTCGCGCTGCAGTGCGTCGAGCGTGGCACCGCGCGCCACCACGTTGATGCGTTCACCGGCCTGGGCCAGGCCCACGCCGATCCAACCGCCGATCGCGCCGGCGCCGTAGATGCAGATTTTCATGATGTCGACATGCTCGAAATGGTCTCGAAGATCGCTCAAAGGTATTGAGCCAGATTGTTGAGTTTGCCGGCATAGACCTCGGCGCCTTCGTCGATCTGCAGCGTGAGCCCGAGCGCGCGGCCCGCCGCGATCGGCGCGAAGTGGCCTTCGATCGCCGCCATCAGCGTGTCGCCGACCTTCTTCTTGAGTGCGTTGCTGCGGCCAGGCGTGATGCGCAGCTGCAGCCAGACGAAAGCACGATCGGGCGCGCCGTCGGCCACCGCGAAGCGTTGCGCCGGCCAGGCCAGCACGCGCGTTCCGGTGATCGGAAAGACCGGTGCACCGCTGTCGTCGAGCGTGCCGACCAGCGTCGCGCGCAGGTGCTCGCAGAGTTCGTCGATGCGAAGTTCTTCTTCCAGGTTGGCGGTGTATTCGATGCGAAGGTGCGGCATGGCGCGGGGTCTCCTTGCGTGGCGGGGTTGGCGGCGGCGACCACCTTTATAGTCGCAGGCCCATGGCCAAAGACAGAAGCATCTACGTTTGTACCGAATGCGGAGGCACGAGCGCGAAATGGCTCGGTAAATGTCCGAGCTGCGATGCATGGAATACGCTGGTCGAGCAGGCCGCCGGCGCCCCGCCGGGCAGCGCCAACAACCGCTTCGGCGCACCGGTGTTCACCGCGCTGGCGGGCGCCGCAGAACTCGCGACGCTGTCGGACATCGAAGCCACCGACATGGCGCGCACGCCGACCGGGCTCGACGAGCTCGATCGCGTGCTCGGCGGCGGCATCGTGTCGGGCGGCGTGACGCTCATCGGCGGCGACCCGGGCATCGGCAAGTCGACGCTGTTGCTGCAGGCGGTCGATGCGCTGCAGCGCGCCGGCCAGAATGCGATCTACGTGACGGGTGAAGAGAGCGGCGCGCAGGTCGCGCTGCGCTCCAAGCGGCTCGGCCTCGATCACTCGCAGGTGCAGGTGCTGGCCGAAATCCAGCTCGAAAAAATCCTCGCCACGCTCGACGCCACGCGGCCGGCCATCGCGGTCATCGATTCGATCCAGACCGTGTATTCGGATCAGCTCACGTCCGCGCCCGGTTCGGTCGCACAGGTGCGCGAATGCGCGGCACACCTGACGCGCTTCGCCAAGGCCAGCGGCACGGCGGTGGTGCTGGTCGGGCACGTGACCAAGGAAGGCGCACTGGCCGGTCCGCGCGTGCTGGAGCACATGGTGGACACGGTGCTGTACTTCGAAGGCGACACGCATTCGAGCTTCCGGCTGGTGCGCGCCATCAAGAACCGCTTCGGCGCAGTCAACGAGATCGGCGTCTTCGCGATGACCGAGCGCGGACTCAAGGGCGTGACCAATCCGAGCGCGATCTTCCTGAGCCAGCACGCCGAGCCGGTCCCTGGCAGCGTCGTGCTGGTCACGCTCGAAGGCACGCGGCCGATGCTGGTCGAGATTCAGGCGCTGGTCGACAACGGTGGGCCGAGCCCGCGGCGGCTGTCGGTCGGCCTCGATCGCGATCGGCTCGCGATGTTGCTGGCGGTATTGCACCGTCACGCGGGTGTCGCCTGCATGGACCAGGACGTGTTCGTGAACGCGGTCGGTGGTGTGCGCATCAGCGAACCCGCGGCCGACCTGGCGGTGATGCTGGCCATCACGTCGAGCCTGCGTGGCAAGCCGTTGCCCAAGGGGTTCATCGCGTTCGGTGAAGTGGGTCTGGCCGGTGAAGTGCGGCCGGCGCCGCGCGGCCAGGAGCGCCTGCGCGAAGCCGCCAAGCTGGGCTTCAGCGTGGCGGTCGTCCCCAAAGCCAACGCGCCCCGCAAGGGCGCGAAGGAGATCGAGGGCCTGACCATTCATCCGGTCGAGCGCATCGAAGAGGCGATGGACGTGGTGCGGCAGCTTCAGTAGCGCCGGCACGGCCAGCGACAATCGCGCCATGAATTTTCGGAAGATCCTCGTGCCGCTGGTCGGCATCGTGCTGCTCGGCCTCGCTTACCGCAGCTATGGCTGGCAGGGCGTGGCGCTCGTCGGCGGAGCCATCGTCATGTTTTTGCTGATGCACTTCAACCGCGCGATGAAGGTGCTGCAACGCGCCGCCGAGCGGCCCGTGGGCTATGTCGACAGCGCGGTCATGCTCAACGCCAAGCTCAAGCCCGGCGTGACGCTGATGCACGTGGTCGCGATGACGCGTGCGCTGGGCGAGCCCAAGTCGCAAGAAGGCACGCAGCCCGAGCTGTACCGCTGGACCGACAACGGCAACTCATGGGTCGATGCGACCTTCGTCGAAGGCAAGCTGAAGGAATGGTCGCTGACGCGGCCCGACGTGCCGGCGGAAGACGCTCCAAGCAGCCCGTCGACCGGCCCGTCCACCTTGGCCCGCTAGAACGGCGCGGATTCGTCCGCGAGTTCTTCGGCGCTGGGGCCGTTGGCCGAGGGTCCTTTGGACTTTCCATTCGACGCCTCTTTCAGCTTCGCGACGGTGGCGTTCGCCGCATCGGCCGCCGCGGCGCCCAGCTGCATCTCGCCACCGAGTGCTTCGAGCAACTCGGGCACCAGCTGACCCAGCTCACCGGTTGCGATCGCGGCGTCCGCATCGAAGTTGTCTTCCTTGGCACCCTTGTTGGCGACCGCGCTGTCGGTGCCCTCGAGGAAGACGATCTTGCGGATGACCATCGCATCGGTGAGCTCGAACGACACACGATCGTCCCAGGTCATCGCGAGGCGCGTCGGGCGCTTGCCGTCGGCGATGTGCTGGCGTACCTCGTCGATGTCGAGCGCGTGCTTGGCGTAGCGCACCACCGACTTCGATTCGTCACTGGCGCGCAGTTCGCATTCGCGGTCGATGGTGAAGCCGGCCGGCGGCTCCTGGCTGGAGAGCCACTCCGACATGGCGGCGGCCGGCTCGGTTTGCGTTTGCAGCAACGCCACGGCAAAGCCGTCGAGCGACTGCACCAGACTGGTCACTACCTCGTCGGCACGCGATACGTTGCCGGCGTTCACCACCAGGCGTCGCTCCACGGGGTCGATCCACACCATGATGCGAGCATGCTTGGTGAAGGCCAGCGGCAGCAACTCGTGCGTGACGTCTTCCTTCAGATCGCGCTTTTCCTTTTTGCCCGGCTTGCGTCCGGTGGTGGCCTCGATTTGCGCGGCGCGCTCCTCGACCTTGCGGCGGATCACCGAAGCCGGCAGCGCCTTGCTTTCGATCATGTATTCGAGCAGCCACTGACCGCCGATGGATTCGACCAGCGGCCCGTTTTCTTCACCGCGGGGCTCGGTCCAGCCGGCGGATTTTTCTTGCGACGGGCCGCAGGCCACGAAGCGGTTGGCACCCAGGGCCTCTTCGGCCTGGATCGATGTTTGCGACCACGAGGGTTCGATGCGATAGACGATGACGTTCTTGAAGACGGACACTGAAACCCTTTTCTGAGTGATTGGCAAAGCCGGCCATTGTGGGCCTGTCGGCTGCGATGCCGCCCAAACGCCGTCGCCGTAAAATCGAAAGCTTTTGCGACAGCAACCTCACCGCCCAAAGGACCAAGACATGAGCGCCCTCGTACCGCCTCCCGCCTCCCTCGACGACCGCGACGGCAAGATCTGGATGGACGGCGAACTGGTCGACTGGCGCAATGCCACGGTCCACGTGCTGAGCCACACGCTGCACTACGGTTGCGGCGCCTTCGAAGGCGTGCGCGCCTACGACACGGTCGACGGCACCGCGATCTTTCGTTTGGCGGAACACACCGAGCGCCTCTTCAACAGCGCCAAGATCCTGCGCATGAAGATCCCGTTTTCGCAGGAAGAAGTGATGGAGGCGCAAAAGCAGGTCGTGCGCGAGAACAAGCTTGCCAGCTGCTACCTGCGCCCGCTGATCTGGATCGGCTCCGAAAAGCTCGGCGTCAGCCCCAAGGGCAACAAGATCCACGCCATGGTCGCGGCCTGGGCCTGGGGTGCCTACCTCGGCGAAGAAGGTCTGCGCCGCGGCATCCGCGTGAAGACGTCGAGCTATACGCGGCATCACGTCAACATCACGATGACGCAGGCCAAGGCGGTGAGCAACTACACCAACTCGATCCTGGCCAACATGGAAGCGCTCGACGACGGTTACGACGAAGCACTGTTGCTCGACGCCAGCGGCTTCGTCTCCGAAGGCGCCGGCGAGAACATCTTCGTGGTGAAGGGCGGCGTGGTCTACACGCCCGACCTGTCGGCCGGTGCGCTCAACGGCATCACGCGCAACACCATCCTGCACATCTGCAAGGATCTCGGCATCGAGCTCATCCAGAAGCGGATCACGCGCGACGAGGTCTACATCGCCGACGAAGCTTTCTTCACCGGCACCGCCGCCGAGGTCACGCCGATTCGCGAACTCGACCGCATCGAGATCGGCAACCGGGGCGATGGCGGCTCCCGCGGTCCGGTCACCGAAAAAATCCAGAGCGCGTTCTTCGACATCGTGAACGGCAAGAATCCCAAATACGCCCATTGGCTCACCAAAGTCTGAAGACCCACAACACCATGTCGACCACTGCCGTCATCGAACTGCTTGCCAAAGAACTCAACCACCAGGGCGGCGTCTATTGCCCGAGCCCGCTGGCCGACATGAAGCTCTGGAGCGCGCACCCCAAGGTCTACCTCGACGTGGGGCGCACCGGGGAAGCCAAGTGCCCGTACTGCGGCACGGTGTATCGGTTGAAGGCGGGTGAGTCGGCAGTGCATCGGCACTGAAGAAGGACAGGACGGCGACCAAAGCAGCAGGGCATGGGCGGCGTCTTGCTGTCGACATGAAGTCGCGATGAATTTATTTGCTTCTCGCCGCGCATTGTTGCTGGGTGCGGTCTCGGCACCTTTCGTCGGTGCATGTGCACCTCTGTCGCGTGATCGAGATGCGACGCCGGCAGCGCTGCAGGCGCTGGACCAGCTCGAAGCATCCGCGGGCGGTCGCCTCGGGCTCGCGGCCTTTCGTGGCGGCAACAGCGGCACCAGCGGCACCAGCGGCAATTTGGGCGCGCATTCCGCGCTGTTGCATCGCGCAGACGAACGCTTTCCGATGTGCAGCACATTCAAGGTGCTGGCGGCCTCTGCACTGCTTCAACGCAGTGTGCGCGAAGCCGACTTGCTGCAGCGCCGCGTGCGCTATGCCGCCAGCGACCTTGTCACCTATTCGCCCATCACCGAAAAGCATGTGCAAGATGGCATGACGCTCGCCGAGCTTTGCGCCGCTGCCCTGCAGTACAGCGACAACTCGGCCGGCAACATGCTGATCGATGCACTGGGCGGACCGCCCGCGGTCACCGCCTTCGCTCGCTCGATCGGCGACGCCACCTTCCGGCTCGACCGCCGCGAGACCGAGCTCAACACCGCGTTGCCAGGCGATGCGCGCGACACCTGTACGCCCGGCGCGATGTCGCGCGATCTGCAAGCCTTGCTGCTGGGCAGTGCACTGCCCGCACGCCAGCGTGAACAACTCGTCGCCTGGATGCGTGGCAACACCACCGGCGCCACGCGCATCCGGGCCGCAGTGCCTGCCGACTGGCAGGTTGCCGACAAGACCGGCGCGGGCGACTACGGCACGGTGAACGATATCGGCGTCGCATGGCCGCAGACGGGCGCACCGATCGTGATGGCGATCTACTTCACGCAGACGGTCAAAGAAGCGCCGATGCGCAACGACGTCGTCGCAGCAGCTGCGCGCATTGCTGTCACTGCATTGGCCTGAATGCGCTGCTCGAACGTCGCAAGCGCATTCACAGGCTCGCAGTCTCGAGCCTTCACAGCCGATGCATCGCTGGCCTGTCCGCCACTCTGATCGCTGCCGCATGGGTCGCTGCGCTCGCCGCTGTTCTGGCGGCCGCATCGCGACGACGATCAAGCCACCACTGCACACCGCTGCGCAGCCCGGTATAGACCGCCAGAACGCTGGCGCCGAGCAGCAACCCGGCAGCGACGTCCCCGGGAAAATGCGCACCGGCGTAGATGCGCCCCCATGCCGTTGCAAAGGCCAGTGTCAGCAAGATGCCGCCTGCGGCACGCAGGCCCGGCCGCACCAGGCAGCCCAATGCCATCAACGACATCACCGACATGTGCGTGCTCGGCATCGCGCCGCGTCCACCGTGCGCGAGGTAGTTCGGGCTCATGCCGATCGCGAAGGGGCGCGGGAAGTCGAGTGCCTCCGAAATGGTTTGGGAGAGCACCGACGTGAGGCATGCCAGCAAGAGCAGGACGATCAGGTGGAGCCGCTGCGAGGGTTGGCGAAAGCCGCTGCAGATGACGGTCAGCCCAGCGGCCCAGGCGCCGTACACACCGATCCAGCAGGCCACCGTCAGCAGCCATGGCGTGGGATGAAGCCCCGCTGCCATCCATTCGAACAATTCAAAATTCACGTACCGCATATCGAACCTCTCGACCAACTTGTCTGTTACCGACAAAGGCCTGCTGCAACGTCTGTCAGCAGGGGGTCGACGCCCCATTGGACGCCGTCGTCAGATCGAGAGGGGCGGTGCGGTTTCAGGCGGCAAGCGTCGCCAGATCGTCGCAGGCGGCGGGGCGCCGGCGTGGTGAGGAACGCGTTCGACAGCTTCGCGCGCCTTGGGCGCAGCACGAAACGCCGGTGCAATGGTGAGCGGTACCAGCAAGACCAGCAGCGCGGCGAGGATGTCGAGTCCGTGTTGAAGCGCGTTCGGCACATCGATGTTCGCAGCCGTCGGCACGAAGATCGTGGTTTCCTTCTTGCTGGCGTACTCGGCGCGGTCGTCCGGCTCGTATTCGACCGTGGCGCCGATCGAGCGCACGCGGAACGCCGGCTCGTCTTCCCAGCCGTCGTGACGAAAGTGCGTGGCGATGAACGGCTGCAGCGAGCTCAACACCCCGGCGCAGAGCAGGCACACCCAAAGGACGTGCTTCGTCAGGCGGCGTCGGATCGTTGAAAAAACCACGTGACGATTCTCGAAATCAGAGTTGAACCGAAGCTGAACGCGGCTGCGGCTGCGGCTGCGGCTCCGGCTGTTGCGGCATGCGTCGCTGCAGTCTTGGCGGCAGCACCTCGCGCCAGGGCTGTCCCGGCTCCTGCACCAGCCGCAGATAGACCATCGCGATCCACAGCAGGCTGAGCCCGATCTGCGCATCGCGCAGCGCAGAGTTCACGCTGGTCGCGATCAGCATCACCAGCATCGCCGCGAAGCCGTAGCGGCCCGTCACGTCATTGCGGCGCCAGCCCAGCCACACGCCGAGCAGCATGATGATCAGCAACGTCAGCAACCCCGGCACGCCGGCCTGCGCACCCATCCACAAGAAGTCGTTGTGCGGCATGTTGTAGTCGGCCAGCAGCTTGGGCCCGCGCAGGTGCCACTGCTCGGTCCAGCCACCGATACCCCAGCCGGCGAGCGGCTTGTCGATGATCATGCGTGCCGTATCGCGGTACATGTAGAAGCGCACGACCCAGCTGCCTTCGGACACCGCACCGGCCTGCGCCGCTTCGATCTCTTGCGCGCCGAGCGTGAAGGTGCGCTGCACCACCGGCGACTGCCACACCAGTACCGATGCCGCGCCGACTGCGATCACCAGCACCACCGCCAGCACCCGCAATTGCTTGCGCCACTGGTGCACGCACACCGCGACGCCCGCTACCAGCAGCCCGAGCAGCGAGGTGCGCGACGGCAGCCACAGCGTGATGATCACCGCGATGAAGGCGGTCAGCACGAACGCGGGCAACGCCCAGTGGCCCTTCTTGTCGTGGATGTGCGCCAGCCCGAAGACGACTGCGCTGACGCCCAGCACGGTGAACAGCAGCGCATCGTTGATCGACTTGTTGCCGACCAGCACCAGCGTGGCCCGCCACACCTCGGCCATCGGGAAGCCGACAGTGCGATAGAGCAGCACCATGAGCACACTGGCGAAGGCAATGACGAAGAAGCCGCGAAGTGCCCACAGTGCTTCTTCGCGCGTGAGCGCCATCGCCATCAGGATGGTCGCTGCGATACGAAAGCCATGCCAGAGATTCGACGGCGTCTGCGGATAGTGCGGCCTGAATGCGAGCACGACCAGCGTCCACGCAACATAGGCGACCACCGGCCACCACAACGGATTGGCGCGGATGCGTGCCGCGCGCGCGCGCAAGTTGCCCGCGAGAAAAAGCGTCGCGAACATCAGCACCGCGGCGAGGTAGTTGACACCGACCGGCGCAAAGACCGCGAGCCCCCAGAACATGGCGGCGGGGCGGGCAATCGTCGATCTCTGCATGGTGGCGGCGATTCTAGGTGCGGCCTCCGGGCCGTCACCTGACTTCATCGCGTCACATCGCTGCGGTAGCGATCGCGCGCGTTCAGCGCTCGTTCGGTAGCGCGATCAAAAAGCTGGCGCCGCCGCCGGGCCGGTCTTCGCAGCGCACCGTGCCGCCGTGCCGCTCGACGATCGACTTCACCAGCGCCAGTCCAAGGCCCACGCCGCCTTCGCGCTCGCTGGCGCCGGGCAGTCGATAGAAGGGCTCGAAGATGCGATCGCGCAGGGCTGCGGGGACGCCCGGCCCACGGTCGTTGACGCGCACGGTCGCAAAGCCGCCGGCACCGGAAGCTGTTGCCAACTCGACGGAGATTTCCCCGGCGCCGTAACGCCGGGCGTTTTCCAGCAGATTGCGAATCGCGCGGCGCAGCAAGCGCGGCACGCCACGCACCATGAGTGCGCTGCTGTCGGTGCCTTCGGCCAGGTCGAGTTCGGCACCCACCTGCGAGCACTCCTCGGCGGCCAGCCCCATCAGGTCGACTGTCTCGACCGTGCCCATGTCGGCCTCGCTGGCGTCGAGCCGGCTCGACAGCAGGATCTCGTCGATCAACTGGTCGAGCTCGCCGATGTTGCGTGCGATCTCCTGCCGCGACTTGGGGCTCGGCGAATCGCCCATCAGCTCCAGCCCCATGCGGATGCGCGTGAGCGGCGATCGCAGTTCATGCGATGCGTTGGCCAGCAAAGACTTGTGCGAGCGCACCAGTTGCTCGATGCGCACCGCGGCGGCATTGAAGCGCCGAGCCAGGTCGCTGACCTCGTCTTGCCCTTCCTCCACCACGCGCACGGACAGGTCGCCTTCGCCCCAGCGCTGAACGCTGCGCTGCAACGACTCGAGCCGCTTGGTCAGGCGCCGCACGATCGGGTACACGCCGAGCGCGACCGAGACGCCGACCAGCACGATCATCCAGACGAAGCCGAACGGCGTGCGCCATGGCGGTGGCGGCGGCCGGCCTTCGCTGGCGATGGTGCCGGGCTCGCGGCGGTTGACTTCGAGCGACAGTGCGCGTCCGTCGCTCAGCGTCAGGTCGAACTCCAGGCCTTGCCCGCGCGATCGCGTGGCCTGCCCCGTGCCGATGACGTTGTTCTCGGTGTCGCGCACGATCACTTCGCGCGGCAGTGCGTTCAAGCGGTCGCGCTCGCTCTCGGCGGAGATGCGCACCAGCCATCCTGCCGTCAACGTGAGCACCACGACACCCGCCACCACCGCCAGCCAGATGCGGACGTAGAGGTGGCGCGAATACAGGCTCAGCATCAGTGCGGGAGTTCCGTTGGCGGCTCAGTCTTGCTGCTTGGCGAAAACGTAGCCGACGCCGCGCACCGTGAGGATGCGTTTCGGGTTTTTCGCGTCGACCTCGATGGCGGCACGGATGCGGCCCATGTGGACGTCGATCGAACGGTCGAAGGCCTCGAGTTCGCGGCCGCGCACGGCTTCCATGATCTGGTCGCGCGTGAGCACGCGGCCGGCGCGCTCGGCCATCGCGACCAGCAGGTCGAACTGATAGGAAGTAAGGTCCGCCAGCGCACCGCCGACCGTCACGGTGCGCGCATTGCGGTCGATTTCCAGGCTGCCGAAGCGGATCACCGTGGACGCAGCGCTTTCGCTCGTCGTTTCGCCGCGGCGGCGCAGCACGGCGCGGATGCGTGCCAGCAATTCCCGTGGCTCGAAAGGCTTGGGCAGGTAATCGTCGGCACCGATCTCGAGCCCGATGATGCGGTCCATCGGGTCGCCCTTGGCGGTGAGCATCAGCACCGAGACCTTGGCCAGGCCACCGGGCAGCGAGCGGATGCGGCGGCACACTTCGAGGCCGTCGGTGTCGGGCAGCATCAGGTCGAGGATGACCAGGTCGGGCGCGTGCTCCTGCAACTTCACCAGGCCGCTGGCGCCATCGACCGCGTGGTTGAAACCGAAGCCCGACTGCGTCAGGTACTCGCCCACCATCTGCGCCAGGCGGGTGTCGTCTTCGATCATCAAAAGTTGGGGGGTGCTCATGGGCTTCATGGTGAAGGGCGGCGAGCAACCCGCGTTGAACGCTGCGTAAAGTTGGGGTAAACGTCGGCGTATGCCTCAGGCGGCGAACAGCATGGTTCCTTGATTGGAATCCGCTGGCGCCACCGCCATTTTTTCTTCGAGCAAAGCGCGCAGCTCGGTTGCTTCGATGTCCGGGTGCTCGGTCGATGCGCGCACCAGAATCTCGGCGGCCAACTGCCGCAATTGCTCCGCCGAAGAGCGCATGCGATCGCGAAACGCACTGTCGTCGAGATCGTCGTTCAGGCTGCGATTGAGTTCGGCGAACCATGGCAGCGCGGCCTGGTCGAGCATCACCGCCGGGTTGCGCTTGGTCGTCACTTCCGACCATGCGCGCAGCAGGTGCTGCACCGCGACGTTGAGCTTCTGGCAATGCTGCAGTTCTTCCTTCAGACTGCCGAGCAGAGCCAGGTCGGTGAGCCGATCCTGGAAGAAGATCTGCGACAGCACGCCCCAGTAGTAGGTGTAGTCCCAGATCACCTTGATCGGCAGCACCTCGGGGTCACCGAACAGCGCGTACTGGTCCTGATAGAGCGCCAGCGTGCTCTCGTAGAACGAGTGATAGATCTGGTCGTAGAGCTGTGCGCGCGCCTCCACCGAATGCCCGGCGCGGTCGTGCGCGATCAAGTCGGTGATGTAGGTGTTGCCCATCGCGATGAAGTCGCTGCCGGGCGAATAGAAGGGGTCGAGAAAGAGCCCTGCCTCACCGGTGAGCGCCCATCGCTTGCCAGAGAAAACCTGCTTGCAGCCGTACGAAAAATTCTTGAAGAAGGCGAAGTCCTGCAGCAGATGGCGCTTGCCGTCGAGCTCGTCGTAGAGCGCTGGCTGCCAGGTCTTGAACCAGTCCATCGCCTTGTCGAAGGTGTCGAAGCGGTCGATCGGGTGGATGCGCGGGTCGGCCACGATGCCGACCGAGTGCGAGCCCGAAGCCAGTGGAATCAGCCACACCCAGTAACCTGCGCCGACGAGGTGATTGGTCGAGAGCCAGCGCGCCTGCGGCTCGCAGCGCTCGCGCCATTCGGTGTTGTCGCTCCACTGGTCGATGGTGATGCGGTCGCCGATGCGGAACCACACTGCGTTGCACTGGTGCGCATTGGGCTCGGCCAGACCGAGCTTGCGCTTCAGCATGCCGGCGCGGCCACAGGCGTCGACCACCCAGCGGGCGTGGATCTCGTGCGACTCGCCGTCTTGCGTCCAGCGCAGGCGATGCGGCTGGCGCGCGTCTTCGGCCAGGTCGATCTGCTTGACCAGCGCGTTGTCGACGAAGCGGACGCCGCAACGCGCGGCTTCCTCGGCCAGGTAGTTCTCGAAGATGCCGCGATCGATCTGGTAGCTCGGCACCGACAGATAACGGCTCGCGCCGATCTCTGTCACCTGATCGATGTCGCGCCGTCCTTCGCTGAAGAAAAAGCGAAAGCCGAACTTGCGCAGTTGCTCGCCTTGCATGTGCGGCTTGAGACCCAACACCGTGTCGAAGTAGTGCGCGCCGATCTCGACCGACGACTCGCCGACCTTGTGCGTCGCGTGTGGCACCGGGTGCGAGCGGCGCTCCAGCACCAGCACGTCGATGCTGTCGAAGCGTTTCTTGAGCTGCAGTGCCAGCGTGAGCCCAGCCAGCCCGCCGCCCATGATGACGACGTCGTGCGTGGCGACAGCCGCCGCGTCGACGCTTGCCTCGGTACTTGAATTCGCAGCGACGGTGGTGGACATCAGGCCTGCTCCAGTCGCAGTTGAAGCGAGAGTTTGGGTGACAGCGGGAGCGTCAGCGTACCCGCCTCGCCCAATGCAAGCAATTCAAACAAAGGTAGCGCATCGGCCATGGCGTTGACCGTGAGCGTCTTCGAGACCGCGCTGCGCAGAGCAAGAGGCTGTGCTTCGCCGCCGGCCAGCGACCAGTCGAACGATGCCACTGTGCGCTCGGTGCGTTCGGGCGCGATCACCATGCCGACCGCCAGCAGGCCGCGGCTCGTCGTCACCGACGACAGGGCGCCGACCGACGGGATGTCGTAGCCCACCAGCAGCACCGGTTCGTGGTCGGCGGCGCATTGCGCGGCAGCTTCGAGCAGGCCCGCAGCAAAGCTGGTCTCGAAAGCCGAGATCGAATTACTGGCAGCCATGCAGCCGGTGCCGATGGTCCAGTAACCCACGGCCGCGTTGTGCACCGAGTTGTGGAACTTGGTCGGCGACAGCACCGACGGATCGCTGGCAAGCACCGTGCACATGTAGTCGTTGATCGCGAGGTCGCCGTGCGCCGAGACGAACACGCAGGGGAGGTCCGGCGCGTTACGACCCGAAGCGGCAATGGATGCGGCGGCCACTTCGAGCGCCAGCGCCACGGTGTCGGGCGCGCGACGGCGTTCGGCCGGGGCCAGCACCATCGGCGCGGGCCGCTTGGCCGGCGGCTCCGTCACGGGGCCTTCGCCACGAAACGCGGCGCGGGCGATGTCCCAGCCGGGCAGGCTCGGCGCCCAGAAGGCCGGGCCTTCGATGTAAAGCGTCGGCGGCTTGGGAATGTTTTCCAGCTCAGGCCCGTTCATGCTGCAGCTCCCTTGCCGAACACCAGCGAGCAGTTGTTGCCGCCGAAGCCGAACGAGTTGGACAGCACGTAATTGACCTCGCCATGTTCCGGCTTCAGTCTGATCTGCGGCCCGAAGGTGGGATCGATGTCGGTCGTGTTGACGGTGCCCGGCTTCAGCCCGCGCTCGATGGCGAGCAGGCTGATCACAGCTTCGACGATGCCCGCCGCGCCCAGCGTGTGGCCGGTAAAGCCCTTGGTCGAACTCGCATGAGTCGTTTCCGGAAAACGGCGTCCGACGAGCGCGCCTTCGACCTCGTCGTTCTTCATGCTGGCCGTGCCGTGCATGTTGATGTAGTCGATGGCGTCGGTGCCGAGGCCGGCACGGGCCAGCGCATCGTTCAGCGCGCGCTCGGCGCCGAGGCCTTCGGGGTGCGGCGTCGACATGTGGTGCGCGTCGCTCGCTTCGCCGTAGCCGAGCAGTTCGAGCGGACCGGGGCCGCGCTCCAGCAAGGCGAAGCCTGCCGCTTCGCCCAGGCTGATGCCGCCGCGTGCCGCATCGAACGGCCGGCATGGCTGGTCGGACACCAGTTCCAGTGAATTGAAGCCGAACAGCACGCTGCCGCACAGCGTGTCGACGCCGCCGACCACGGCGGCATCGACCAGGCCGAGGCGAATCAAGCGCTCGGCCGAAGCGAAGACCTTGGCGCTCGAAGAGCATGCCGTCGAGATGGTTTCGCTTGGCCCTTCGAGGCCCAGCGCCTCCTGCACGAACATCGTGAGCGAATGCGGCGTGTGCACTTCGGGTCGTCGTTGGTCGGCGGGGAATTGGCCTTCGGCATCGAGCTGGGTGTAGGCGAGTTCGGTTTCACCGATGCTCGATGTCGAAGTGCCGAGGATCAGCGCGATGCGCGACGGGCCGTACTTTTGGCGCGCGGCGGCAACGGCCTCTTCGAACCCATCGGCCTGCAGGCCGAGCCAGGCGAGGCGATTGTTGCGGCAGTCCCAATGCGCCAAGGCTTCGGGCAGCCGGACGTCTTCGACGCCTTCGACCCGGCCGATCCAGGTGTCGAGCGGCGCATCGCCGAAGTCGTTGGCGCGCAGGCCGCTGCGCGATTCTTCAAGTGCCGCGGCAAGCGACTCCTTGCCGTTACCGACGGCCGAGGTCGCGGTGTAGGCGCTGATCTTCAGGGGGGGAATACGGGAGGGCACGGTGATGGAAAAGAGAAAAATACAGGGGTCGGGCGCACCGTGAGGTGCAAGCTTTCGGGCGGGCCGGCGCGAAAACCGTCACAGCGTACCAGCAGCACGCCCCGTGCCACGTCGGCCGAATCCGATAGTCC
>CAXTCC010000021.1:21440-31672 GCA_964242015.1 uncultured Variovorax sp. | reverse complement strand
GGAGAACATCGTGTCGATCACGAACCCGGCCGATCCGTTTCTCGAGCGGCCAGAAATCGGCGAGAAGTTGCGGGCGCAATTGCGTGAGGCTTGACGGTCGGCAGCGTCAGTAGTCGCTTTCGATTACCGCCATGATGTTGCCCTCGGTGTCCTTGAACCACGCCGCCTTGGCGCCATCGGCCGGATAGACGTCGCTGCCCGGCGCGCTCTCCGGCATTTCGTAGCGCTCGAACACCACGCCGCGGTCTTTCAGCCAGCGCACCACGGCTTCGGCATCGTCCACGTGCCAGAAGGCGCAGCTCGCCTTGTTGGTGCCGGCGCCGGGCGACGGGTAGACAAAAAAGGCAGTGCCGTTGGCACAGTCGAAGGTGTAGCCAGGACCGGTGCGACGGCCGGGGCCGAGTCCCAGTTTCTCGTCGTAGAAGCGCCGACAGCGTTCGACGTCGTGGGCGGGCACATACGAATAAAGCGGTGACGTGTTCAACATATCGAGCCCTTCTTCGACTTCACTTCATTGCTCGTCCGGGTGCTCCCTGGCAAATCGCTTCTCGGCGGCGACCAGGTGCGTGACCAGCACGTGGGAAATGATGTTGACGCCGATGCCGCCGAACATCAACGGGAAAAGATACAGCGCGAACGAGATCTCCGAGCCGAAGACCATGTCGTCTGCCAGCGATAGCGTTTCGCGCGCCGCAGCCGCCATGTGGCGCAAAAAGAAAACATCGAAGCCGGCGATGGCGACCAGCGTGAATCCGAGCAGCGCCACAGTCCACCGCGACACCGCACGCTTCAGCAGCAGCGTGACGTAGATCCCGATCGGCAGCACCACCGACGCGGCGACCATGAGCCAGAAACGAAGCTCGACGAAGACCGAATTGTTCATTGTGTTCATTGAATGAGACGGCTGGACAAGAAGCAGGACGCTAGACGCCACGAGTCTGCGACCTCTCCAACGCACTGAGTGCACCTTCGAAGACCCGATGCGGCTGCAGCAGATGGTCGTCCTCGAGGTCGGGATGCAGAAAGTCCCGCGCCGGGTTGTACTTGAAGCCGAGTCGCTCCGCTGTTTTGCGTGAGCGCAGATTCGCTGCGGCGACGATGGCAACGATATCGGTCGGCGCACCGGCTTCCAGTGCCGAGGCCATGATGGCGGTCATCGCTTCCACGACATAACCGTGGCCCCACGCCGCACGACGAAGGCGCCACACCGCTTCGGTCGCCGGAGCGAACGGCACGCTTGCGCGCACGGGTTGCAGCCCTGCGAGTCCCAGGAAGTTGCCGGTCTTGTCTTCGATGCGCAGCACGCCCCAACCGCTTGCGCCGAAGCGCTCCTGCATCAGCCGCAACGCCTCTGCGCTGCGCACCGGAGACGACGGGCCGCCGAGCCATTGGTTGACTTCCGGCTCGCTGTTGAGGGCGCTCAGGTCTTCGATGTCGCCGGGATGCCGCAGTCTCCACGGGCGAAGGATGAGTCTTTGGGTGTCGAGTTGCATTGCGATGGACTGAATGGATCGGCAGAGTCACGAAGGCCGATTCTCGCGGAGGGGGAACACCAGCGTCGCCGCCGCCAGCCCAAGCGCGCCGCCGACCAGCGTCTCCCAAAAGCGCGCTACCAGCAGCGACAGCGAATGTTCGCCGCTGGCCGCGAGCGTCACGATCAGGGTGAAGGTGTAGGCGCCGCAGGCGATGTCGTAGCGCTCGGGCAGCGCCATGGCGTAGACGATCATCGCCAGCGCCGCGGCGGCCCAGATCAGGATCGGGAAGTGCAGGGCGATCGGCAGGCACGCGAGGCCGAGCGGCAATCCGATGGCCGTGCCTATGACGCGCAGACGGATGCGCGCGATGGTGCCGCTCGCCGTGCTGGTCACGACATACGTGCAGGCCGCCATCGCCCAGGCCGATTCTTCAAGACTGAAGGCCGCGTTCAACGCCACGATCAGCGTGGCCGAGATCGCCGCCTGCAAGCCCATCACGAACTCTGGTGACATGCGCCAGACGTCCGGCACCACCGGTGGTGGCGGGGCGGCAACGGGCCTTTCGGCCGGCCCGCTCAGCACGCGCGGCACGATGGCCGCGACGGCAGCGATCAGCCCGGCTGCAACGATCACCGGCAGGTCGGCCGAGGTCAGCCCCGCGCTGTAGCCGAGCAGTTGCCCGATGAAAAACTGCGAGCCCATGCCCGTGCCCAGCAAGCCGAAGCGGCGGCCGTATCCGACGAGGAACGCGCCCAGCACCAGCGTCAGTTCCGGCACGGCGCGGCCCGATGTCATGAGCAGCGGCGTCAGGCAGGCGGTGAATGCAGCGCCCGCAGCCGCGGCGGCGGCGAGTGCAGCCAGGTCGCGTGTCGACTCGGCACGTGTGCTGCGGCCTTCGGACACGCTGGCGAAGAGCGCGAAACCGCCGGCCATCGAACTCAGCGAGGCGCCGTCGGGCAGGCCGCGGCTGATGTCGTACAGCGCGCCCATCAACGCGGCGATGCCGTAGGCGGTGACCAGCCGCAGCCCCTTGATGCGCCGATGCACACCGGGGTCGACGCGGTCGAGCCAGCGCCAGAAGGCGTCGAGCCGCGTCGTTGCGCTCACGGTGCCGTAGCAGCAGCGACCGACGTGGGCACGGGCTGCACCCCCAGTGCCAACCCACGCCGCCAGATGATCTCTGCCTGCATGGCGACCATCAGCCCGATCAGGATCAACACTTCGCCAAAGCCGCCGTGCTCGCCGTGCTCTGCGGGCTGGTGCGTCATGTACTGCCAGGTGCCGATGGCGAACTTCGCGCCGATGAGCGCCAAAAAGAGAGCGATCGTCAGCGGCGTACCCTGGCTGAACACAGTCCCATCCGCTTCCTTCCAGACCCGGCTCAGCTTGCCGCGTGCCACGCCGACACCGATGCTCAGCAGCACACCGACGAGCAATATCGCCCACGACATCGCGCTCGGCGGCGGATAGAAGCCGCCAACCGACAGGCCGACGATGCCGTAGATCAGCGCCAGCTTGAAGCGCGTCTTGCCGACCACGGGATGCTTGATCGACTGCTTGTAGATCGCATAGATCGTCATCGCGACGATGGCGATGATTTCGGTCGGACTCATGCGGCGCCTTCGACAGAATCGGACACCGCATCTGCACCGGCATCCGCGACCGCATCCGCACTCAGCGGCGGCCCGAGAAATTCCACGTCCCAACGCTTGCCGAAGTCGTTGAGCACCAGACGATCCGGCACGCCACCTTTCATGACCGCGCCGAGGCCGGTGAAGAAAGCTACCGCGTCGAAGCCCGGAACGATCATCACGAGCTGGCTCGCCGGCTGGTCCGTGATGTTGCGGAAGGTGTGCGCCGTGCCGCCTGGCACGCTGACCACATCACCGGTTTCGGCGACGAAGCGCTTGCCGTCGACCTCGAACAGATAACGGCCGGTGAGCACGCGGAACACTTCGGTTTCCGGATGCCTATGCAATGGCGGCCCGAAACCCGGCGCATTGATGGTCTCGATGACTTCGAGCTCGCCGGCGCTGGCCGTGCCGGGCAGCCGCACATGCAGCCTGAGGCCGATCTCCGGGATGTCGATCGACGGCTCGTCGTGCGTCGAGCGTGCGAACTGGAAGGTCATGGCGGGCTCCTCGTTGGCATGTTTGCGTGCATGTGCAGTGGTTTCAAAAGATAGATGACCAGCGTCAATACCGCAATGCCCGCGAAGACGCCGAGCAGGCGTTGCGCGGCCGGATCGGTGTCGACGTTCCAGCCGCGGTCTTGCACGAAGACCATCAGGAACGCCACGCTGAATTGCGTCGCCGCGTACGGCCAGCGGAAGGTGCTTCGCATGCCCCATGCGCCCGCCCACAGGCCGACCACCAAAACCAGTTGGCACCACACTGGCTTGCCGTCGATGAGCGGCAGCAGCGCGAAGGCGAGGACGCCGGCCAACGCGCACCCGGCGAAGCGCTGCGCCATGCGGTGCAGCACGGACGTGGTCGGATCGATCGAGGCCGATGCATCTGCCGTGCCTGGCGCATCGATCGTGCCGACGGCGCCGCTGGCGGCCGCGCCCAGCGGCACGACCAGCACGGCGAGCGTCGTCACCATCGCTTGCGAGAACGAGCGCATGTCGTAGAGCAGCGCGATGATCGCCAGCAGCACGACCGCCACCGCGCCATTGAGTGCGTGGAATGCGGCGAGCCGATGGTCTGCACCACTCGGCGGCGTGGGCGAGAAAGTCACCGGGAGCGACGACCACGCGAGCTTTGGGTGCAACTCCGTCAGGCCCGCGACCACGATGCAGGCCAGCGTGCCGACGACGATGTTCGCGACGCGCTCGGTGGCGAACGACCCCAGCGTCTGCAGTGTCGAAGGAGCACTCAGATTGCTGAGCGCCTCGCACATCACCATGATGAAAGTGACCAGCGCCAGCACCCACGCGTAGCTGTGGCGCAGCAGCAGCGCCGCGAACAGGCCACCCCACGCCGCAGCGCCGAGCGCCGCGACGAACGCGACCGGGTGGACTGCAAGCGCCGGCCCCAGCACGAAGCCGAGCGCCGCACCGCACACCGTGCCGACGACCCGAAGAAGCCCGCGATAGAGCGACGCGCCGAAGGTGGCCTGCATCACCATGAAGGCGGTGATCGCCGCCCACCAAGCATCGTGCAGGCCCAGCGCATGCGCCGCGCCGACAGCCATTGCCACGGACAGCACTGGCCGCAACGCTTGCAGTGGTGGTGTCATCGAGGGTCGGGGACAGGGATCGAGCGCATCGCGTGAGAGCCCATGGTCAGGAATCGCTTGGAGTATCGGGGAGATACTGGCGAACCTGCCAAATTCATCCGACTTTCACAGCACTCGACACCATGACCGATCTTTCTGCCTCTTCCCTCGACAGCTTCCCGATCACAAAGAAATGGCCCGCTGCGCACCCCGATCGCCTTCAGCTCTACTCGTTGCCGACGCCCAACGGCGTCAAGGTCGCGATCATGCTGGAAGAGATCGGCCTGCCCTACGAGCCGCACCTCGTCAGCTTCGAGACCCACGACCAGATGTCGCCTGAGTTCTTGTCGCTCAACCCGAACAACAAGATCCCGGCCATCATCGACCCGGACGGCCCCGGCGGAAAGCCGCTCGGCCTCTTCGAATCCGGCGCCATCCTGATCTACCTCGCCGAGAAGACCGGCAAGTTGATTCCGCAGGACGCGGCCGGCCGCTATGAAGCCATCGAGTGGGTCATGTTCCAGATGGGCGGCATCGGGCCGATGTTCGGGCAGCTCGGCTTCTTCAACAAGTTCGCCGGCAAGGACTACGAAGACAAGCGGCCTCGTGATCGCTATGTGGCCGAGGCCAAGCGGCTGCTCGGCGTGCTGGAAAAGCGCCTGACCGGCCGCGACTGGATGCTGGGTGATGCGTATTCCATTGCCGACATCGCTATCTTTCCCTGGGTGCGCAACCTGGTCGGTTTCTACGAAGCCGGCGAGCTGGTCGGCTTCACCGACTTCCCCAACGTGGCACGCGTGCTGGAGGCTTTCGTGGCGCGTCCGGCAGTGGCCGCTGGCCTCACGATTCCCAAGCGCGGTTGAAGCGCTGATCCACGCACACACGAACAACACGGAGCACTGAATGAAGCTAGGAATGGTCGGCCTCGGCCGCATGGGCGCCAACATGGCGGAGCGCTTGTTGCGCGGCGGGCATCAGGTCGTCGGGTTCGACCCGAATGCGGCCGCCCGGACGGCACTCGAAAGCAAGGGCGCGACATCGGCCGATGCGCTCGCGTCGCTGGTGCAGGGCCTGGAAGCACCACGCATCGTCTGGCTGATGGTGCCCGCCGGCAAGATCACCGACGACACCGTCGATGCGCTGCTCGCGTTGCTGTCGCCGGGCGACACCGTCATCGATGGCGGCAACTCCAACTACAAGGACACGCTGCGCCGCGCGAAGGTCTATACAGACAAAGGCCTGTCCTATGTCGATTGCGGCACCAGTGGCGGCGTCTGGGGTTTGCAGGAGGGCTACAGCATGATGATCGGCGGCGACGAAGCCGCGGTCGCCGCGCTGAAGCCGATCTTCGAAACGCTGGCGCCGGCCAAGGATGCGGGCTGGGGCCGCGTCGGCCCGGTCGGTTCAGGCCACTTCACCAAGATGGTCCACAACGGCATCGAGTACGGAATGATGCAGGCGTATGCCGAAGGCTTTTCCATCCTGCAGCACAAGACCGACTTCTCACTCGACTTGCACCAGGTCGGTGAGATCTGGCGCACCGGCAGCGTGGTGCGCTCATGGCTGCTCGACCTCACCACGGACGCGCTCGGAAAGAACCCGACGATGGCCGGCATCGCGCCGTACGTCGCGGATTCGGGCGAAGGGCGCTGGACCGTGAACGAGGCGATCGAGTTGGGTGTCGCTGCGCCGGTGATCACGCTGTCGTTGCTCGAGCGCCTGCGCTCGCGGGATGACGATTCGTTCACCGACAAGCTGCTGGCGGCGATGCGCAACGAGTTTGGCGGGCATCCGATCAAGACGGTGCCGCCGAAGGTCTAGCGGGCTCGGTGGAATTGAACGGCGCGATGGACGCGGACCTGCGACGGTGGCCTACTTCTGCTATCGGCGCGGGATTCAATCGGTCGGTGCAATAAACTAATTGCTGCTTAGGCAGAAGGAGTGCTGCATCGACCGGTTGCAACCGCCGCCCATACCTGCCTGTCGCCATCAGTCGCTTTAATTCAGACGCTGCGCCGTTGGACGCCAAAATCCTTGGCACGCGTGAAGTCCGTAAAGGCAGCGGCTTCTCCCCGTCTTACATTGCGCGGCTCGTCTTCCTGACCTGAACGCACGCGGCCGTTGCCTATGTTCGAACCGTTGGCCCTATCGCGGTGCCGGCAGATCACCAAAGGCAATCCCCGATGAGCGCAGTTCCCGAATTCAAGCCCAATGACCATCCATCGGGCGGCTGGGGCTCCGTCAAGGCGGTCACCACCTACCTGATTCGGGAGGGCGCATTGGTCGCCGGCACCAAGGCACTGCTGGTTCAGAACAAGCCCGGCGGCTTCGCTTGCGTGAGCTGCGCCTGGGCCAAGCCATCGAAGCCGCACATCGCGGAGTTCTGCGAAAACGGCGCCAAGGCGACGGCATGGGAACTCACCGGCAAACGCATGCCGGCGAAGTTTTTCGAAGAGCACACCCTGTCTGAACTGGAAAAATGGAGCGACCACGAGCTCGAAGTCGGCGGGCGCCTCACGGTGCCGATGCGGTGGGACGCCGCAACCGACCGCTACCTGGAAGTCAGCTGGGAGGAGGCCTACGCCGGCATCGGTGTCGAGCTCAAGAAGCTGCGTGCGGAAGATCCGAAGTCCGTCGTCTTCTACGCCTCCGGCCGGGCCTCGCTGGAGGCCAGCTACATGTACCAGTTGCTGGCCCGGCTCTATGGCAACAACAACCTGCCCGACAGCTCCAACATGTGCCACGAGAGCACTTCGGTCGCGCTGCCGCTGACCATCGGCGTGCCGGTCGGCACCGTCACGCTCGACGACTTCGAGCACACCGATGCGATGTTCTTCTTCGGCCACAACACCGGCGTGAACGCCCCGCGCATGCTGCACCAGCTGCAAGACGCTCGCAAGCGCGGCGTGCCGATCGTCACTTTCAACCCGCTGCGCGAACGCGGGTTGATCAGCTTTGCCAATCCGCAATCGCCGATCGAAATGCTGAGTACCGCCGAGACGAAGATCAGCACGCAGTACCACCAGCTGAAGATCGGCGGCGACATCGCAGTGCTGACCGGCATGTGCAAGTCGCTCATCGCGATGGACGACACGGCCCGGCTCGCCGGCATCCAACGCGTGCTCGATGTCGACTTTCTTGCGGAGCACACCAGCGGCTTCGAGATGTTCGCTGCATCGATCCGCGAAGCCTCATGGGCGGAGATCGAGCAGGAGTCCGGTTTGAGCCGCGACGACATCGAGCAAGCGACGATGGTCTATGCCAAGGCACAGGCCGTGATCGCGGTGTACGGCATGGGCCTGACACAGCACCGCAAGGGCGTGCAGAACGTGCAGATGCTGTCGAACCTGTTGCTGCTGCGCGGCAACATCGGCCGGCCTGGTGCGGGCATTTGCCCGGTGCGCGGACACTCGAACGTGCAGGGCCAGCGCACCGTCGGCATCACCGAGAAACCGGAGTTGGCGCCGCTAGACAGGCTGGCCGAGCTCTACGCCTTCGAGCCGCCGCGCACGAAGGGCCTGAACACGGTCGAGGCATGCGAAGGCGTGCTCGACGGCTCGGTGCGCGCCTTCATCGGACTGGGTGGCAACTTCGTGCGTGCGGTGCCGGAGACGGAGCGCGTCGAGGCGGCCTGGCGCAAGTTGCGGCTGACCGTCAACGTCGCGACCAAACTGAATCGCAGCCACCTGATCCACGGCGAGGTGTCTTACCTGCTGCCATGCCTCGGACGCATCGAGATCGATCGGCAAGCCGGCGGTGAGCAGACCGTCGCAATGGAAGACTCGACTGGTTTCATGCACGCATCCAAAGGCGTCGCGGAGCCGGCCGAGCCGACCCTGCGATCCGAGGCCGCCATCATTGCCGGCATCGCGCAGGCGACGCTGGAGCCCAACGCCAAGGTGCCATGGCAAGAATGGGTCGGCGACTATGCGCGCGTGCGCAGCGCGATCGAGGCGACCTACCCGGACGTTTTTCGCGACTTCGAGCGTCGCTTCCGAATTCCGGGCGGCTTTCACCGCCCGATTCCAGCGCGGGAGCGGGTCTGGAAAACCAGCACCGGCAAGGCCAACTTCATGGTGGTGTCCAAGCTCGTTGCCGACCCCGACACACCCGAGACCGGACCCGACGTGCTGCGCCTCATGACCATGCGCAGCGACGACCAGTTCAACACCACCGTCTACAGCCTGGACGACCGCTTCCGCGGCGTGTACGGCACGCGCAAGGTGCTGCTGATGAACCGCGACGACATCGATCGGCTCGGCCTGGCGGAGGGCGCGATCGTCACCGCGTCCACTGCCGTCGACGACGGACACGTGCGAGAAGTAGCAGGATTGCGCATCACGGGCTTCGATATTCCAGCGGGCTGCATTGCGGGGTATTACCCCGAGTGCAACCCGCTGCTGCCACTTGCGCACTACGCCGAACAGAGCAAGGTGCCAGCCGCCAAGTCGATCCCGGTTCGATTGCGCCTGACTGAACTTTGATGCCTTGCCGCCGGTCCGGTTGGCCCTAGGACTTGTGGTCGAAGAGCACCTGGCAGGCCTCGTCGGCGATCACCTGCTCTTCGTCGGTATGCATGACCAACACGGCGACAGCGCTGTCGCCGGCGTCGATTCGACGCTCGTGCGCTGCGTTGGCCTCCGCATCGATGCGCACGCCGAGCCACTCGAGGTGCGCTGCGATCGCCGCCCGCACGTCGGGTTGATGTTCGCCGATGCCGGCAGTGAAGACGATGGCATCCAGGCCGCCGAGCGTGGTCGCGATCGCGGCCATCTCGCGCGCCACACGCAGGGCGAACAGCGCCATCGCTTCGCGTGCTTCGGGCTTGTCGCTTTCCACCAGCTCGCGACTGTCCGCTGAAATTCCTGAGGCGCCAAGCAGCCCGGAGCGGTGGTAGAGCAGGTCTTCGAGCGCGTCGATCGACATGTGCTTTTGCTGGAGCAAGTGCAGCAGCACGCCGGGGTCGACCGCGCCGGGACGGGTCGCCATCGGGATGCCGTCGAGTGTCGAGAAAGACATGCTGGTGTCACGGCTGATGCCGCCGTCCAGCCCGCACAGGCTGGCGCCACTGCCGAGGTGGGCGACGACGACGCGTCGGCCGATATTGCCGTCACGACCAAGGCGGCCGGCGATGAATTTGTACGACAGCCCGTGAAAACCGTAGCGCTTGATGCCTTCATCGAACAGATCGCGGGGCAGGGCGAAGCGGCGCACCAGATCACTTTGCGTGCGATGAAACGCAGTGTCGAACGAGGCGCTCTGTGGCAAGTCAGGCCGCAACTTTTGTATCGCGCGAATGAGCCGCAGGCTCTGCGGTTGATGCAAGGGTGCAAGCGGTGACAGCGCCTCGATCGCGGCCAGCGTGTCATCGGTGATCCTGGTCGCACCCTCGAAACGATCGCCGCCATGAACCACGCGGTGTGCCACGGCCACCAATTTGTCGGAATTGAAATGACTCGCCAGCCAGCCGAGCGTCTCGTCGATGACCTCGTGCAGGTCGTCCGTGGCCTTCGCCTTCAAGGGCACATCGAGCGGCCG
>CAXTCC010000021.1:15627-21340 GCA_964242015.1 uncultured Variovorax sp. | reverse complement strand
GCGACAAACAGCAACATCGACCGCCCCGTCACCGTGTAGGTCGCCTCGGGCTCGAAGTCCTCCGGTTCCTGCGGGTCCAGCGCGGTGTCGATCAAGCGGGACCAGTGCACGCCGTCACCGCGCGGCGGAAGCTTGAATTCGATCGCGTCCTGCCAGCTGTTGATCATGATCATCACCGTCGCATCGGCGGCAGGCCGCGCGATCGAAGAGGCCTGCGCGGTGCCTTCGAGCAGCATGCCGAAGCAGCGCGTTTGCGGATCGTCCCAGTGGCCGGAGTCCATCTCGGCACCGTCGGGTGCCAGCCAGGTCACGTCCTTGAGTTGTGTCTCTTCCTTGACGTCACCTGATAAAAAGCGACCGCGGCGCAGCACTGGCAAGCCCTTGCGCAGGGCGAGCAGGCGTTGGGTGAAGCGGTTCAACGCCCGACCGCGTTCGTCGATTTCCCAGTGCACCCAGGAGATGTCGTCGTCCTGGCAGTAGGCATTGTTGTTGCCCTGTTGAGTGCGGCCGAACTCGTCGCCGGCCAGCACCATCGGCGTGCCCTGCGACAGCAGCAAGGTCGCGAGCATGTTGCGTTGCTGGCGCGCACGCAGGTCCAGTATCGCTTCGTCGTCCGTGTCGCCCTCGACGCCGCAGTTCCATGAGCGGTTGTCCGAAGAACCGTCGCGGTTGTCTTCGCCGTTGGCGTCGTTGTGCTTCTCGTTGTAGCTGACCGTGTCGGCCAGCGTGAAGCCGTCGTGCGCGGTAATGAAGTTGACGCTGGCCCACGGCCGGCGGCCGCGATGGTTGAAACGGTCGCCGCTGGCCGACAGGCATTGCGCCAGCTTGGGCGCCAAAGCTTCGTCGCCTTTCCACCAGGCGCGCACGTTGTCGCGGAACTGGTCGTTCCACTCGGCCCAGCCCGGCGGAAAGCCGCCCACCTGGTAGCCGCCGGGTCCGATGTCCCATGGCTCGGCCACCAGCTTGACGCTCGACAGCACCGGGTCTTGCCGGCAGCTCTTCAGGAACCCGCCGCCTTCGTCGAAGCCGTACGGTTCGCGCGCAAGGATGGTCGCCAGGTCGAAGCGGAAGCCGTCGACGCGCATCTCGGTGACCCAATAGCGCAGGCTGTCGGTCACCATCTGCAGCACGCGCGGATGGCTCAGGTTGAGCGTGTTGCCGGTGCCGGTGTCGTTGATGTAGTAGCGCGCGCCCGGGCCTTCGGCGCCGTCACCGCCCGGCATCAGGCGGTAGTAGCTCGCGTTGTCGATGCCCTTGAAAGACAGCGTCGGGCCGAGTTCGTTGCCCTCCGGCGTGTGGTTGTAGACCACGTCCATGATGACTTCGAGGCCGTTCTCGTGAAAACGGTCGACCATCGCCTTGAACTCGTCGATGTTCGGGCCGTCCATGTAGCGCTGGTCGAGCGCGAAAAACCCCATCGTGTCGTAGCCCCAGTAGTTGGTAAGACCCTTGTCCGTCAGGAACGGCTGGTTCAGGAACATCTGGATCGGCAACAGCTCGACGCTGGTCACCCCCAGTTCGCGGATGTGACTGATGGGCCCGTCTTGCGCGAGCCCGGCGAAGGTGCCGCGCATGTGCTCTGGCACGTCGGGCCGCCGCATGGTGAACCCACGGACGTGGGTTTCGTAGAAGACCGTCTGGTCCCATGGCACGCGCACGTCTTGCGTCTGCTTCCACTGAAAGTGGGAGTCGACCACCACGCATTTGGGCACCATGTGTGCGCTGTCGCGTTCGTCGAAGCTCAGGTCGGCGTCTTCGTGGCCGACGGTGTAGCCGAAGAGTTCCGGCCCCCACTTGAGCTCGCCCATGTGCGCCTTGGCGTACGGGTCCATCAGCAGCTTGTGGTGATTGAAGCGATGGCCTTTTTCGGGCTCGTACGGACCGTGCACCCGGTAGCCGTAGCGCGCGCCGGGCTTCAGGCCAGGCACGAAGCCGTGCCAGACCTCATCGGTGTATTCGGGCAGGGTGATGCGGGCCAGTTCTTCGACGCCGGCCTCGTCGTAGATGCAGACCTCGACTTTGGTGCCGTGCGCGGTGAACAGCGCGAAGTTGACGCCCTCGCCGGTGTATGTGGCGCCCAGAGGGTGCGCCGTTCCTTCTTCGATCGAATACGTTTGTGTCATGCCGTAATCATCGCGGATGACTGGGTCTAACCGAGGGATTTCCGGCCCGCCGGCTCGTAGGCGGAACGCTCTCTCATCGCCGTTGCAGCCAGCTTCGGCAGTACCGGAACAACCTCGGCGCTGCGGCTGCCTCGGCTTCAGCGGGACAATCGGGCTCCCGCTGCTTTTTTGCCCGCTTCCCAGTGTCCTCCCCGTTGTCGTCCGTCTCTCCCCCTTCGGCGGCTTCGTCGCCCGCGTTCTCCCTCCGAAAGATCGCCGTGCCGGCATTCGGGCCATCGTTGTTGTTCGGCATCGGCGAGGGCGCCATCCTCCCCATCGTTCCGCTGACGGCGCGCGACCTCGGTGCTTCCGTGTCGATGGCCGCGCTGGTCGTCGCTCTCATCAGCATCGGCTCGCTGCTGAACAACATCCCGGCGTCGCTCATCACCATGCGCTGGGGCGAGCGCTGGGCCATCGTCGTTGCGGGGATCTGGAGCGGACTCGGCATGGCGCTGTGTCTTTGGACCTCGCACCTGGGCCTGTTCGCGACAGGCTGTCTGATGGTCGGCATGTCGCAATCGGTCTACAACCTGGCGCGGCAGAGCTACATGACGGAAGCGGTTCCGCCGATGTACCGGGCGCGCGCGCTGTCGACGCTCGGTGGAGTCATGCGCATCGGCATGTTCATCGGGCCTTTCCTGGCGGCGGCGGCGGTGCATGCCTTCGGCCTGCAGGCGGCGTACGCGATCGGCATCGTCGGGGTGCTGGGCGCGGCGGCCATCGGTGCGCGCATTCCTGATCTCGAGATACCGCCTTTGCCGGCGGGGCAGGCGCCTCTGGCGCGACCGACGCTGGTCTCGACCTTGAAGGACCATCGCCGGATCTTCCTGACCATCGGCTTCGGCGTGTTGTTGGTCAGCGCGGTGCGGGCGTCGCGTCAGGCCGTCATTCCGCTCTGGGCCGATCACCTGGCGCTGGCGCCCGCGGTGGCGTCGTTGATCTACGGCCTGGCCGGCGGCATTGACATGCTGGTGTTCTATCCGGCGGGCAAGGTCATGGACCTGAAGGGGCGGCGCTGGGTCGCCGTGCCGTCGATGGTCATCATGGGCGTGGCGATGTTGCTGATGCCGCTGACGACCGGCTTCGTCACGCTGCTCATCGCCGCGTTGGCGATCGGCTTCGGCAACGGCATCGGCTCCGGAATGATCATGACGCTGGGCGCCGACCATTCGCCGCGCCATGGCCGCGCGCACTTCCTGGGCGTGTGGCGCTTGATGGCGGACATCGGCTCTTCGTCGGGGCCGGCGCTGTTGTCGCTGCTGGCGGCTTCGCTGTCGTTGGCCGCCGGCATCGCTTTCACCGGCGTGATCGCGCTGGCGGCTGCCGTGACGCTGGCTTGCTGGATTCCGGCGCGGCGCAAACCTGAGTAACGCCCGACAAGGCGCCTGTCGCCCCGGCGCTCGACCGATTCAGACCGCGATCGGACTGCGCTCCGAGAACTGCCCGTTCCAGTAAGGGTAGTAAGGGTAGGGCGGCGTCACCGCGCTCGCCGCATCCAGCTTGGCCAGCTGCGCCGCGTTCAACTCCCAGCCGAGCGCGCCGAGGTTCTGCTGCAATTGCGCTTCGTCGCGCGCGCCGATCAAGACACTGGCGACGGTCGGCCGCGTCAGCAGCCAGTTCAGCGCGATCTGCGGCAATGTCTTGCCTGTTTCCTCGGCGATCTCGTCCATCGCATCGACCACGCGATACAGGCGCTCCTGCGCCACCGGCGGCGCGAAGCCCTCGGTGTCGTGCAGCCGGCTCCCGGCGGGCAGTGGCTGACCGCGGCGGATCTTGCCGGTGAGGCGGCCCCAGCCCAGCGGACTCCACACGATGGCGCCGACGCCCTGGTCGATGCCGAGCGGCATCAGTTCCCATTCGTAGTCGCGGCCGATCAGCGAGTAGTAGGTCTGGTTGGCGACATAACGCTCGGCACCCAGCCGGTCGGCCGCCGCCAGCGACTTCATCAGCTGCCAGCCGGAGAAATTGGAGACGCCGATGTAGCGCACCTTGCCGGCGCGGATCAGGCCGTCGAGCGTCTGCACCACCTGCTCGACCGGCGTCATCGCATCGAACGCGTGCAACTGCAGGATGTCGATGTGGTCGGTGTCGAGCCGCTTCAATGTAGCGTTCACACCTTCGATGAGGTGATGGCGCGACGAACCCGCATCGTTGGGTCCGTCGCCCATGCGCAGCGAGAGCTTGGTCGACACGATGGCCTTGTCGCGCCGGCCCTTGAGCGCCGCGCCGAGGATCGACTCCGATGCGCCGCTCGAGTACACGTCGGCCGTGTCGAACAGGTTGACGCCGGCGTCCAGGCAGATGTCGACGATGCGGCGCGCGCCTGCCACGTCGGTGTTGCCCCATGCGCTGAAGAGCGGGCCCTGCCCGCCGAAGGTGCCGGCGCCGAAGCCGAGGGCAGGCACCTTGAAGCCCGATTTGCCGAGGTAGCGGTATTCCATGTCGATGTCCTTTTTTGCTTGGATGAAATTGGGATCAGGCGCAGGCCGGAACCGCGTTGCCGACCACGCTGCCGCGCCCGTCGAGCCACCGGCTCCACAGCGCGAACCCGAGCCCACCGAGCGTCAGCAGCGCAGCGATCCAGCCCAGCGCTTCGAGCCCGAGCACGCTCTCGATCGTCATGCCGCCGACCCAGGCACCGAGCGCGTTGCCGAGGTTGAAGGCGGCGATGTTCAGGCTCGACGCCAGGTTCTCGCCGGCACCGGCGGCCTTTTCCAGCACGCGGATCTGCAATGGCGCGACGGTGGCGAAGGACGCCACGCCGAGCACGCCCATGAACGTGACGGCGAGCACCGGCGTGTGGATCACGAACTGCATCGCGCCGAGGACGATGGCGAGTGCGCCGAGGGTGGCGAGCACCGCACGCATCGGGCCGCGATCCGCCAGCTTGCCGCCGAGGATGTTGCCGACCGCCATGCCGCCACCGAACAGCAGCAGCACCGGCGACACCGACGCTTCCGACAAGCCTGTGACGCGTGTCAGCAGCGGTTGGACGTAAGTGAAGAGCGTGAAGACGCCGGCATAGCCGAGCACCGTCATCGCCAGTCCGAGCAGCACCTGCGGCCGCTTGAGCACGGCCAGCTCGTCACGCAAGGGGGCGGGCGCGGTGTCGGCCTTGCTGCGCGGCACGAAGATCGCCAGCACGATGAAGGCGACGATGCCGATGGCCGTGACCGACCAGAAAGCGGCGCGCCATCCGTAGTGCAGGCCGAGCCAGGCGCCGGCCGGCACCCCGAGCAGCGTGGCGGCGGTCAGGCCGGTGAACATGATGGCGATGGCCGATGCGCGCTTGTCTGCCGGCACCAGTCCCGTCGCGACCACCGAGCCGACGCCGAAGAAGGTGCCGTGCGCCAGCGAAGTGACGACGCGCGCCGCCATCAGCGATTCGTAGTTGGGCGCCAGCGCACAGGCCAGGTTGCCGAGGGTGAAGACGGCCATCAGCGCCAGCAGCACCGTCTTGCGCGGCAGCTTGCGGGTGGCGATGGTGAGCAGCGGTGCGCCGATGGCGACGCCGAGCGCGTAGCCCGAGATCAGCAGTCCGGCGCTGGCGA